>NZ_BAAGRL010000023.1:0-191102 GCF_054782975.1 Myceligenerans halotolerans | reverse complement strand
GCACGCAGCATCTGGACCTGACCGCGCGCTTCACCGGGCTTGGCCGCCGTCAGCAGCCACTCATGCACCGCAGCAACATCGGCCGCCGACACGTCGGTGGCCAAGGCGCCAGTCGAGCCTCCAGTCGCCGACATGCCAGTCGCCGACACACCGTTCGTCGAGGCGCCAGCCGCCGAGACACCGGTCACCGGGACACCGGTCGCCGGGACGCCGTGGGTCGAGACGCCAGTCGCCGACATGTCAGCCGCTGAGAAGTTGGCCGGGATGCCGTCGGCCGAGCTGTCGTGGGTGGACACGGTGGTGCGCGGGGGCGTCGTGGCCTGCCCGGCCCCGTCCTGGGGGCCGGGCAGGAAGCCCGTGGCGCGTCGTGTCGTCATGCCCTCAATTCTCTCAGCAGGCCGAGGCAAGCACGAGCTGAAACCCCTATCTGGCACCAATCTGTGGAACAAATGTTCTGCACACAGTCGCCGTCGGCGTCCCTCCCGCACAACGCCGTCATGACGGTCCCTCATCGCGGGCCCGGGCCCGGGGCCGGTAGCCGGGGGCCGAGGCGCCGATGACGCCCCACGGCCCTCTGGTAGGCGGCGGCCATGGCCCCGGCCACCGCCGTCGTCGTCGGCATGGAGCGCCCTCGAATCCCCCCCACTGCCGGCGCGAGTGCCTCAAGCCGGCCGCATGGGCATCACCGCCGCCCTCGCGAGGCGTGCAGCGCACCCAGTAGTACGGCCAGCAGAGGACGCACCCCGCCAGCAGCCAGATCACGACGCGGCCGCGCAGGACTCGGCGACAACCTGACCCACGGCACCCTGCCCCACCGGGGCACCCCGCGATTGATAGGGTCGGGGCAACGACCTACCTGACACGCAGGGGAGTCCACGCCCGTCTTGGCGTGCTCGATTCCGCGGAGGTCGTCATGGTCAGCCACTTCTCATCGTCCCGGTGGGCTTCACTGTGGGACATGGCGGACGGGCCGATGCCACCCGGTCTGCTCGGTGTGGGCGATCCCGACGTCCATGTCATCGATGGCGTCCCGACGATGTTCCTCGGAGGATTCAGCACCACGTTCAGGAACCGTCTGTACGTGGCCACCCTCGACGAGGCCGACGACCCGGCAGGCTCCGCCTGGCGTGTCGAAACGGACGCGCGCGGACGTGCGCGCGCCCTGGCTGCCGATCCGCCCCGAGGGGCATGGGACGCCTCCGGCATGCACACGCCGTCGTACGTCCCGGCGTCCGACGGACAGCCGGCGCGCATCTACTACACCGGCCGCTCCTCCCGGAAGCAGTACGGATCCAGGAGCAGGTACGCGATCGGGATGCTCGAGCACCTCGACGGGCGGTGGGTGCGTCACGACGAGCCTCTGGTCCAGGGCTCCCCGCCACGGCTCAGCGTGCTCGAACCGCTCGTGATCCACGACGGCGGTCGCTACGTGATGTGGTTCCAGGCGAACGAGCACGAGATCGGTCCCGGCGAGCTTCCCGACTACGAGCTCCGGGTGACCGAGAGCGCGGACGGGATCACATGGGACGAACCGCGAGTGTTCGCAAGCTCCGTGGAAGGGTTCTTCGACAACGCCGTCACGCGCACACCGGACGGATGGCTCATGGTCCTCGCCCGAGGTGCGGACCTCCACGGAACCGGCGGATTCCCACCGCAGGGCCTGTGGCTGAGTACAGCGACCGAGCTCACGACGAACCGAGCCGACTGGTCGGAGCCGCGACACGTCGTACGGACGGAGGATCCCGGAACGCCCGCGGCTCTCGCCCGCGGCACCTATGGTCCGGGCATACTGCACGTGGCCGGCCCCGACCGCACCATCCTGTACGCGACGGGCGTGCGTGCCACCCCACGCTGGCCACGATTCCTTCTCGGACGCCTGTTGCGCGGGCGACGACCCGTGGCCCCCTCGCCGTTCTACCTCTCGGTCGCAGCCATCGAGCTGTGACCCCAGCCCGTCAGCCCCGCTCCCCCGCCCGGACCGTGATGATGCCCGCGAGGATCAGCACGCCGCCGACGATCTGCACGGGGGCCGGGGCCTGGCCCAGCAGCAGCCACGCGGCCAGCACCGCGAACATCACCTCGGTCAGACCGACGAACGAGGCCAGCCGCGCGCCCAGCCGCCGGCTCGCCGCGATGCCCGCCGTGTAGGCGACGGCCGCCGTGACGACACCCAGGCCCAGCACCGGCACCCACCAGGGAACGGTGAAGTCCTGGAACCGTACGGCCTCGGCCGCGACCCGCAGCGGCACGATCCCGATGAGGCCCGCGACCAGCAGCGACACGCCGCCCGTCAGCAGACCGCCCGAGGCCAGGGCGACGGGTGGCAACCCTGTCGGCCGCGCCGACATCACGAAGTAGCCGGCCGCCCCCACCATGGCGCCCAGCGCCCACAGCACTCCGGGCACGCTGATACCGCCGTTACCGGCGAGATCCAGCACCAGGACGAGCCCGCCCAGTGCGACCACCCCGCCGATGCACGTCAGCAGGCCCGGCCGCCGGCCGTGCCGCGCCCACATCCAGCCGACGACGGCCACGGGCGCGAGGAACTCGATGAGCAGCGCGACACCGACGTCCAGGTACGACACCGCGTAGAAGAACGTGAGCTGCGTGCCCGCCACCGGCACCAGGCCGTACGCCAGGAGCGACCAGAGGTTCGAGCGCAGCAGGGCCCACCGGCCGCGGAGCGCCAGGATCGCCGGGATCGCGAGCACCGCGCCGCCGATGAGCACACGGACCGTGACGGCCGCCCCCGCCGTCCAGCCGGCGTCGAGCAGGCCGCGGGCGAACGGACCGGACAGCGAGAACGTCGCCGCGGCGAGAAGGGCGAAGGCGATACCGGCCGTCGCCGTCACGCCCGGAAGCGCGTCGGCGGAGGTCGACGGCGCTACCGCACCCGTCGGCGTCGGCGCCGGCCCGGGGAGCGCATCGGCGGGCGACGGGCGGACCGCCGTCGGCCCGCCCCCGAGAGCGCTGGGAACACCCGTGTCACGAGTCATATCCGTCATGACTCATGACAGTAGGCCTGCACGCGGTAATGTGTCAACATGCTTTTCGAGCATGACACCGAACCGAACCTGCGGGCCGCCGTCGCCCTGGTGAACTCGGCCGAGCCGCCGCTCACGCTCGAGACGGTCGCCGACCTGGACGCGTTCTACGTGGCGCACGGCTACACGGTCCGGCACGACGGGGACGCGGCCGAGCTCGCCGCCGTCCACGCGCTGCGCCCGCGCCTGCGCGAGCTCCTCATCGCGGACCGCGACACGGCCGCCGAGCTGGCCAACCGCATACTGGCCGACGTCTCGGCCGTGCCGCGCCTCGTCCGGCACGGCGACACCGACTGGCACCTCCACTCCGTGCCCGACGACGCCCCGTTCACCGATCACGTCGCCGCGGAGACGGCACTCGCCATGGCCGACCTGATTCGCGCCGACGAGATGTCGCGCCTGTCGGTCTGCGCCGACCCGACCTGCGAGGGCCTGGTCCTCGACCTCTCCCGCAACCGCTCCCGCAAGTTCTGCAGCACCCGATGCAGCAACCGCGCCGCCGTCGCCGCCTACCGCGACCGCAAGCGCACCTGAGTACTCTGCCCACCATGACGCTACGCATCGCCATGTGGTCCGGCCCTCGTAATCTGTCGACCGCGATGATGCGCAGCCTCGGCAACCGGGCGGACACCTCGGTGGTCGACGAGCCGCTGTACGCCGCCTACCTGGAGAGCACGGGGATCGATCATCCCGGCGCCGCGGAGGTCATCGCGTCCCAGCCGTCCGACCCGGCCGTCGTGCTGCGAGAGCTGACGACCGGCGCCGTCCCCACGGCCGTGCACTACCAGAAGCACATGACGCACCACATCCTGCCGAGCACGCCGCGCGAGCCGCTCGCCCACCTGACCCACGCGTTCCTGATCCGCGACCCCGAGCGTGTGCTGGTCTCCTACGCGAAGGTGCGCTCGGAGCCCACGCTGGAGGATCTCGGGCTGCCGCAGCAGGTCGAGCTGTACGAGCGGTTCGGCGGCCCGGTCGTCGACGCCGCCGACGTGCTGCGCGACCCCCGCGGCACCCTCACCGCGCTGTGCGCCGCGCTCGGCCTGGAGTTCGACGACGCGATGCTGTCCTGGCCGCCCGGCCCTCGCGCGGAGGACGGCGTCTGGGCGAAGCACTGGTACGCGGGCGTCGAGGCGTCCACCGGCTTCGCCGCGGAGTCACCGGGCACGCGCGACCCGCTGCCGGACCGTCTGCGGCCGCTGCTGGAGCGCTGCCTGCCGTACTACGAACGGCTCGCGCCCTACGCGCTGCGCCCGTGACGCGCCACGATCCCCACGAGGAGAGGAATCACCCATGCTGCAGACGTTCGACGAACGCAACCGTGACCTGCAGGTCTGGATCAACGGCAAGCTCACCCACCGCGACGAGGCGCGCGTCAGCCCGTTCGACTCGCTGGTCCAGGGCGGCGACGGCGTCTGGGAGGGGTTGCGCCTGCACGACGGCCGCATCTTCGGGCTGACCGAGCACCTCGCGCGGCTGCGCCGCTCGGCCAAGGCTCTCGCGTTCTCCGAGATCCCGTCCGACGACGAGCTCGTCGCCGCGATCCGCGAGACCCTCGCCGCCAACGGCATGCGCGACGACGTGCACATCCGCCTCACGCTCGGCCGCGGCGAGAAGATCACGTCCGGCATGGACCCGCGGCTCAACCAGGCCGGGCCGACGCTCATCGTGCTCGCGGAGTTCAAGCCGCCCGTGTACGACGCCGGTGGCATCACCCTGGTGACGTCGTCCGTGCGGCGGCACCGCGCTGACTCGCTCGACCCGAAGATCCACCACAACAACCTGCTCACGTCGATCCTCGCGAAGATCGAGGCGAACGTGGCCGGCGCCGACGACGCGCTCATGCTGGACGACGCCGGCTACATCGCCGAGACGAACGCGACGCACGTCTTCCACGTGGCCGACGGCGTCCTGCGCACCTCCACCACCCGCGCCTGCCCCGAGGGAATCACCCGCGCGACGGTGCTCGGCCTGGCAGCGGAGGCGGGCATCCCGTCCGCCGTCGGCGACTTCTCCCTGACGGACCTCTACACCGCGGACGAGGCCTTCGTGACCGGCACGATGGGCGGCCTCGCACCGGTCCTGTCGGTAGACGGCCGCCCCATCGGACCGGGTACGACGGCGGACGCCGCCTCCGGCCCGGGCCCGGTCACCACCCTTCTGACATCGGCCTACGCCGCCCTGACGACAACCTCGGGCACCCAGGTCTGCTGACCCACGGCCCCAGCGGGCGCGCGTCCGGTGTGGTCGGTCGGTTGTCGGATGATCGGGCGCCCGAGGGACCGATCATCCGACAACCGACCGACCACCCGACAACCAGCCGACCATCCGACGAGCCGTCGGCCGCACCGCCCGTCCCGGCGCCTACCCCGCGCCCGTGATCGCGGGGAGGACCACCCGGTCCCAGCCCGCCGCGGACCTCGGCCGGAAGAAGCCCAGATGGCCGACGCGTTCGGCGCCCATCTCGGCCGGCGTGACCTCGCGGTGCGTCAGGTCCGCACCGGAGTACCACTTCAGCATCGCCTCGGTGGTCTCCCGCGTCACGAGTTCGTCGTCGGTCATGTGCAGGGACACGATGGGCATCTCGACCTTGGCATACGCGTCGGCCGCGTGCGGCACCTCGCCCAGGAGGTACTCGGGGTGCATCGCCCACCGCATCCACTGCCGCATCACCCCGGCGGGCGCGTTGCCCATGAATCGCACGCGCTTGCCGGGGTAGTAGCCGGTCATCCGGATCACCGCAGGCAGCAGCACGCGGAACGCGAAGGGGGCGGCCCACGCCATGCGGGACCTGCTGATCTCGACGTGGGGGTTCCCGCCGGCCACGAACAGCGCGCGGTCCACCACCTCGTGCTTCCCGAGGCCCAGGATCTGGCTGCCGAGGCTGTGCCCCACGTAGGTGACGGGTAGCCCATCGGCGTGCTCGGCCGCCCAGCCGACGACGTCGGCCGCGTCCCCGGCCCAGGCGAGCAGGTCGGCGTCGACGTCGCGCAGGTGACGACCGCCTGACGACGACGCGAACCCGCGGTAGTCGAACGTGACGGCACGGATCCCGTGCCCCGCGAGCCAGTCGGCGAACCCCGCGTAGAACGACGCCGGCGTGGAGAACGCGGGCGCGATCACCGCGACGCCGCGAGGCTCGCCGCCAGGCTCGAACGTGCTGACGGCGAGGTCGTGACCGTCCCGCGCACGGACGGTGTGTCGAACGGGCTCGGCACCGGCATGTTCGGTCGTCACGCGGCCAGACTACCCCGAACCTGATACGCCGAGTATCGGCTACCTCCGCTCACAGCGCCTTGATGATCTCCTCCACGCGGTCCTTGGCGTCGCCGAACAGCATCGTCGTGTTCTCCTTGAAGAACAGCGGGTTCTGCACGCCCGCGTAGCCCGTGGCCATGGAACGCTTGAAGACGACGACGTCGCGCGCGTGCCACACCTCCAGCACCGGCATCCCGGCGATGGGCGATCCCGGGTCGTCCTGCGCGGCCGGGTTCACGGTGTCGTTGGCGCCGATCACGAGCACGACGTCGGTCTCGCCGAAGTCCGCGTTGATCTCGTCCATGCCCTCGACGATGTCGTACGGCACCTTCGCCTCGGCGAGCAGCACGTTCATGTGCCCGGGCAGCCGCCCGGCGACCGGGTGGATCGCGAACCGCACCCGCACGCCCCGCTCGGCCAGTTTCGCCGCGAGGTCCGCCACGGGGTACTGCGCCTTGGCCACGGCCATGCCGTATCCCGGCGCGATGATCACGCTCCGGGCGGCGACGAGCTGGTCCGCCACCGTGGGCGGAGTCGTCTCGCGGTGCTCGCCGTCGGGCCCGTCCGACGACGACGGACCGGCGGCCTGCCCGAACCCGCCGAGGATCACGGACACGAACGAGCGGTTCATCGCCCGGCACATGATGTAGCTGAGGATCGCACCCGAGGACCCGACCAGCGCGCCCGTGATGATCAGCAGGTCGTTGCCGAGCATGAACCCGGCCGCGGCCGCGGCCCAGCCTGAGTACGAGTTCAGCATCGAGACGACGACGGGCATGTCTCCCCCGCCGATCGCCGCCACGAGGTGCCAGCCGAGCGCCAGGGCGAGCACCGTCATGAGCAGCAGCGGCACCACGGCAGCGCTCCCGCCGGCGGGCCCGACCGCGGCCAGGTACCAGGCGAGCAGCGCCGCGCACCCCACGACGACGGCGAGGTTCAGCCAGTTCCGCGCGGGCAGCATCACCGGCGCCGACTTCAGCCTCCCGGACAGCTTCCCGAACGCCACGAGCGACCCGGTGAACGTCACGGCCCCGATCAGCACGCCGAGATAGATCTCGACGGCGTGCACCGTGTCGCCGCCGTCCCCCGCCGGCCCCTCACCCAGCGGGAACGCCGTGAGATACGACCCGTACCCCACCAGCACCGCCGCGAGACCCACGAACGAGTGCAGCAGCGCGATGAGCTCGGGCATCTGCGTCATCTCGACGCTGCGCGCCCGCCACGTGCCGACGGTCGCGCCGACCACGAGCACGAGCAGGATCAGCGCCGCCGTGACACCCACGGGCCGCTCGGAACTCACGAGGGCGAGCGCGATCGTCGCGCCGAGCGCCAGCACCATGCCGGCCATGCCGAGGTTCACGCCGCGCCTGGCGGTCTCCTGCCGGGACAGTCCCGCCAGCGAGAGGATGAACAGCACCGCCGCCACGACGGAGGCGCCCTGGACCAGTCCGGTCGTCGTCATCGCGCGCTCCCCTCGGCAGGTGTCTCGTCGGCCTTGCGGAACATGCGCAGCATGCGGCGCGTCACGAGGAACCCGCCGAACACGTTGATGCTCGCGACCGCCGCCGCGATGGTCGCCAGCACGGTCACCAGCAGCGACGAGGACCCGATCTGCAGCAGCGCGCCGACCAGGATGATGCCCGAGACGGCATTCGTCTGACTCATCAGCGGCGTGTGCAGGGCGTGGGTGACGGACCGGATCACGTAGAACCCGACGACGACCGCGAGCGCCAGCACCGTGAAGTGCCCGACGGTCTCGGCGGGTGACGCGGCGACGGCCAGTCCGCCGAGCACGGCGCCCGCCACGGCGAGTGCTCCGGTGAGCCAGGCGGGCCGGCGTCGTGCAGGCTCGGCAGGGACGACGGCGGGCGTGGTGGCGGGCGGAGCTGCCGCGCTGACCTGCACCGCGGGTGGCGGCCAGAGGACCTCGCCGCCGCGGGCGACGGTGATGCCGCGCTGGACGACGTCGTCGAGGTCGAGCCGGACCTTGCCGTCCTTGGCGGGCGTCAGCAGGGTGAGCAGGTTCGCGACGGCCGTGCCGTACAGCTCGGAGGTGTGGCGCGGCATGCGCGCGGGCAGGTCGGTGTAGCCGAGGACGACGACGCCGTTGCCGGACACCACCCGCTCCCCCGGGACCGTGAGCTCGCAGTTGCCGCCCCCGGGTGCCGCGAGGTCGACGATCACGGAGCCGGGCCGCATGGCCGCCACCGCCTCGGCGGTGAGCGTGGTCGGCGCGGTGCCGCGCACGAGTGCGGTGGTGATGACGATGTCGGCCGCGGCGGCCTCCCGCGTGTAGAGGCGCAGGGCGGCGGCGAGCTGCTCCTCGGTGAGGGGTGTGGCGTAGCCGTCGGCGCTGATCTGCTGCTGCGCCTCGGGTTCGGAGACGAACTCGGCGCCCATCGACTCGATCTGCTCGGCTACCTCGGGCCGGACGTCGAAGGCGCGCACGCGCGCGCCGAGCGCGGTGGCGGCACCGAGGGCGGCGAGCCCGGCGACGCCGGCGCCGATCACGAAGACGGTGGCGGGCCGGGTGCTGCCGGCGGCGGTGACCTGGCCGCCGAACATGCCGGAGTACTCGGCGGCAGCCTCCACGACGGCGCGGTAACCGGCGACGTTGGACAGGACGGAGAGCACGTCGAGGGACTGCGCCCGCGAGATGCGGGGCACGGCGTCGAGGGCCAGCGCCGTGATGCCGCGTTCCGCCAGGGCGCGGACGCGGTCGGGGTGCGCGGCGGGGGCGAGCCGGGCCACGAGGGTCGAGCCGGGCCGCATCCGCTCGGTGACGTCGTCGGGCACCACGGTGCAGACCACCACGTCCGACTCCCACGCGACGGCGGGGTCGGAGACGACGAGCGCGCCGGCGGCACGGTAGTCGTCGTCGGGCAGTCCGGCGGCGGCTCCGCCGCTCTCGGTGACGACGACGTCGTACCCGAGGGCGCTCAGTCGTGTCACGGCCGACGGCGTCGCGGCGACCAGGGGGCCCGCGTCGTCGGGGATGCCGATCTGCATCTGTGCCTACCTTTCGTCGTCTGTTCTGCGGGGAACGGGGAAGGTGACGGGCAGCCGGGCGGGGTAGCGCAGCCAGGGTGACGGCGCCCACTCGAGGCCGGCCGGGTCGCCGTCGAACGACACGTGCAGGCGCCGCACGAGCGTCTCGGCGGCGATCCGCGCGATGACGCGCGCGAGCCGGGGTGCGGGGCAGGCGTGCGGCCCGCCGCCGAAGGAGAGGTGGGCACGGTTGCCGATCTCCTCCCACTGGTCGTCGGGGAGGATCGCGGGGTCGTGGTTCGCGGCGTGCACGGACATCACGACTGCTTCGCCCCGCTCGATGAGCTTGTCGTCGAGCAGGACGTCGCGCGTGGCGTACCGCGGCACCATGTTCGGGTTGGGGGTCGAGCGCCACAGCACCTCGTCGAGGGCGTCGTCGATGTTCAGCCGGCCGCCGCGCAGGCGGTTCGAGAAGCGCTCGTCCGTCAGGACCAGGGTGAGGGTCTGCGCGACCCAGGAGAGCAGGGACGTGCTCGCGATCGACGTGAGGGCGATCAGCGTCTGCGCCCGTTCGAGGTCGTCCTGGAACGCCGGGTGGCGGGCCAGCACCCCGGCGATGTCCCGCGTGTCGCGTTCCGCGCTGCGGGCGAGGTGCGAACGGACGATCCCGCCGAGCTCCTTGCGCAGTTCCCTCGCGTCCGGGCCCGTCTCGAAGATGGCCTGGATGATCTCCTGGATGCGCTGGGCGTCCTCGGGGTCGTATCCCGCCAGCTCGGACATGACGAGGAAGGGCACGGCGGCGGCGTACTCGGCGACGAGGTCCGCCCGGCCGCGCCGCTCGAACCGCTGGATGAGCATCGTGCACAGGCGGCGCACGACGACGGCGGTGCGGATCTCGTCGACCTGCTCCAGGGCGTCGTCGATCGGGGCGCGCAGCCGCATGTGCTCGGCGCCGTCCTGATGGATCGCGGTGTGCTGCCGGGCGCGGGAGATCAGCGGGCGCAGCCCGGAGTGGGGGCCCAGCAGCTCGTCCTCGTGCCCGCGCCAGGTGGAGGGGTCCTTGACGAAGGTGCGGTCGTCGCGCATGACGGCGACCACCTCGGCGTGCCCGAGCACCAGCCAGGCCGGCACGCCGGGCTCCAGGTCGACGGGAGCGATCGCCCCCCAGCGCTTCCTCAGCCGCGAGTACACCTGGTCGGGGTCGGCGGCCGACGTCGTCTCGGAGAGCAGGGGCCGGTCGTGCACGTCCGCCAGCCGCAGCGCGGGTCCACCGGGTCCGGGCAGGCGGGCGGCTCCGGGCGTGCGCCCGAGTTCTGTCATGGTCGTCCTCCGTCCCGTGGCAGGCAGAGCATGAGGGTCCGGTGGTGTGCCGTCACGGTGACGGGCAGCGGCCCCACGGGCTCGCCGTCGGCGTACATGACCAGCTCCTGGTCGGCCTCGACACGCACGGAGGCCGCGCGCAGCGAACGGACGCCCGGGCGGCCCAGGTGCTCGCCCCGCTTGATCGGCGTGTCCAGGCCGATCAGCCCGAGGCGGCCCACCGCCTCGACGAGCGTGAGGTCGAGAAGGCCGTCACGCGGGTCGGCGCCGGGAAGGATGGGGCGACCGCCGCCGTAGTAACGCGTGTTGCCGACCGCGAGCAGGTGGCCGGGGACCTCGACCGGCTCGCCGTCGCTGTCGGGCACGAGCCGGTAGGTGAACGTGCGCAGCCCGAGCAGTTCGAGGTACGTGCCCAGGGTGTACCGCGCGGCGCCCTTCGGGCGGCGCATCCGGTTGATCCGCTCGTTGGCCCGCGAGTCGAACCCCGCGCAGGCGATCGTCGCGAAGGGAGTGACGCTGCCGTCGTCGCCGGTGATGGTGCCGGTGTCGACGAGCCGGCGGTCACCGTCGAGCACGACGTCGGCCGCGTCCCGCGGGCCCGGCGGGATGCCGTGCATCCGGGCGAGGTCGTTGCCCGTTCCCCCGCCGACGACGGCGAGCGGCACGCCGGTGCCGATCAGGTGCGGCAGGACGGCGGCGATCGTGCCGTCGCCACCCACGACCGCCAGCACGTCCGGCCCGGCCGCGACCGCCTCCTTCGCGAGGCGGGCCGTGTCCTCACGACCGGCACCCTGATAGGTGCGGACCGTGGCGCCGCGCTCGGCGAGCCGGCCGACCACCGCGCCCGCCTGCTCGACTCCCGCGCCACGCCGCGACGCAGGATTGACGAGCACCGCGATGTGCCCGCTGTCGTCCATGCCGCTCCCTTCCGGGTGGATCCGCGTGGACCTGGTCTTGTGATGCCCCGCACAAGGGCACTCGTGGATGCTAGCGGAACAAGGACCAAAATCCGGTCGCCCGCAAGTCACGATCCGGACAGGATGCCGGGGCTGCGGGGCGTCAGCGACGAGCGGCGTCGAACAACCTCGAGCGCAGGCGGAGAGCCCAGGGGGCGCGCATCGGGATCGGCGGATCGCCGTGAAGGACGGTGACCGCCACCGCCAGCGCCAGGAGCCCGACCACCCACCCGCCCGGGACGTCGCTGATCCAGTGGTAGTCGACACGGACCATGATCCAGCCGGAGAAGATCACGACGACGCCGCTCACCACCATCCAGGGCGCGAGCCACACCCGCCGCGGCCACAGGCCCCGCTCGCCGATGAGCAGGATCCCGGCCATCGCCCAGGTGTACGCGGCATTCGCGGCATGCCCCGACGGCCACGCCCGCCCGCCGCCCAACAGCACGTCGATGCCGGTGTGCGGCATCGTGCGGCCGAGGCCGAACTTGAGCGAGTAGCCCACCACCGCGACGACCAGGAGCCCCGCCAGCACCGCGACCAGCGGCCGCCAGTCCCGCCCGCGCAGCGCCTGCCAGCCGGCGAGGACACCGAGCACCGGAACCGTGACGAGGCGCTCGCCGGTGATGGTGGCGAACGCGTCCAGGAGCCACTTCACCGGCCCGGCCGGGAGGTTGGCGTCCGCCCAGACGTGGTACTCCCAGTCGGCCGCGACGAACGGCCCGGACACCGCGACCTGCCACGTGCCGAGGGCGAGCAGGACGGCGGACACGCCTCCGAGCCACGCCATGCCGGTCGGAACTTGCTTCACGCGCCCGATCCTACGGGCACCGGCGGCCGGCTCACGCCCGCGGCAGGAGCGTGCCCGGGTTCATGATGCCCGCCGGGTCCAGCTCCTGCTTGATCGCCCGGAGGATGCGCAGGCCGTGCTCGCCGATCTCGTGCTCCAGCCACGGGGCGTGGTCCGTCCCGACGCCGTGGTGGTGCGAGATGGTCCCGCCCGCGGCCATGATCGCGTCGTTGACGCGCGCCTTGACCGGTTCCCACGCGGCGGCCATGTCGCCGGCCAGCCCTGCCACGACGGTGAAGTACAGCGACGCTCCCGTCGGGTACACGTGGGACACGTGGGACAGGATGCGATGCTTCGCGCCCGCCGCGCCGAGCCCCTCGGTCAGGGCCTCGGTGACCGCGGTCCGCAGCACCTGGAGGTCGGCCCAGGTCGTGGCCGTCTCCAGCGTCTCCGCGAACACCCCGTGCTCCAGCAAGGTGTCGCGCAGGTAGGGCGCGCCGAACCGGCCGTGGTCCCAGGACTCGGCGAGCCTGCGCGACGCCGGCCGCCCGCCCGCCGCGGTCAGCACGGCGGCGGTCGCGTCCCGCCGGGCGCGGGCCAGGTCCGCGGGTCCCTCGTGCAGCACCACCGCGGTGCACCCCTTGCTCAGCGCCTTGCCGATGCTTCCCACCTGCGCGAGCGAGACGGCGGTCTCCGCCTCGTCGGACAGCCGGATCACGGTCGGCCCGGTCCCGGCCTGCGCCACCCGACGCAGCGCGTCGGCTCCCGAGCGGAAGCCGGCGAACGTGAAGGCGTCGAAGTACCGTTCGGCCGGGGTCTCGTGCACCCGCAGCCGCACCTGCGTGATGACCCCGAACGCGCCCTCGGAGCCGAGAAACGTCCGCACCAGGTCCGGCCCCGCCGCGGATCCCGGCGCCCGCCCGAGGTCCAGGGTCCCGGTGGGCGTGACGACCCGCAGGCCCGTCACCATGGCGTCGAACCGCCCGTGCCCGGCCGAGTTCTGGCCCGACGAGCGCATCGCCGCGAACCCGCCGAGCGACGCGAACTCGAAGCTCTGCGGGAAGTGACCCAGCTCGAACCCGCGCTCCGCGAGTGCGGCCTCGGCGTCGGGCGCGCGCGTGCCGGCCCAGAAGGTCGCCTCGCCGGACACCTCGTCGAGCCGTTCCAGGCCCGCGAGCCGCCGCAGGTCGAGGCTGATCACGCCACGGTGGTTCCCGGCGTCGGGCCCCAGTCCTCCGGTGACGGCGGTCCCGCCGCCGAACGGGACGACGGCGAGCCCTCGCCCGGCCGCGATCCGCAGCACGGCGCCGACGCCCGCCTCGCTGCCCGGCAGCACGACGGCGCCGGGCGCGGCCTGCTCGCGTGCCCGGCGACGCAGCAGGTCCGGGGTCGACTTGCCGCCCGCGTGCAGCACGCGCGCGTCGTGGTCGGTGCGCACGTGCTCGGGCCCGACAGCGGCCGCCAGCGCCTGCACGTCCGCGGCGTCGAGCTCCGGGGTGGTGAGTTCGACGTCGCCGAGCAGGAGCTGCTCGGTCCGCCTCGGACGGTGCCCGAGCACGGCGGTGAGCAGGAGCTTGACGCCGCCTGGCAGCCTCTCGGCGGCCTTGGCAGGATCGCCCCAGCCGTCCCAGCGCATGTCGGGGACTTCACTGTTCTCCGTCATGGATTACAGTGTTACACATCATGTCAGTCCGTAACGAGCATCCCGCACCCGCACCCGACGCACCTGACGCGATCGGCGTGCGGCTCCTCGACGCGGCGGGACGCCTGGTCGCCACGCGCGGCCTGAAGGGACTGACGATCGCGGAGCTCGCCCGGGAGGCCGAGGTCAGCCGGCCCACGGTCTACCGGCGCTTCCGGTCGTCCGACGACGTCGTCCGCGCGCTGCTCGGCCACCGCGCCCAGCTCCTCGTGACCCGGGCGAGCCGGAACGCGCGACGCCGGTCCGGGACCGCGACCGGCCGCGACGCCGAGGCGCCCGACCGGGTCGCGATCGTGGCGGGGGTGCTGGAGTTCGGCGACCTGTTCCGGGCCGACCCGGTGTTCCGGCGGCTGATGCGGCGCGAGCCCGAGGTGTTCACCCGGTACACGCTGCAACGCATCGGGCGGTCGCAGCGCGTCATCCACGAGTGGATCGCCGCCGCGCTCGCCACCGCGCAGGCCGGCGGGACCGTGCGTCGGGGCGATCCGCACGACATGGCCCTGATGGTGCTGATCCTCTCCCAGGGCGCACTGCTCTCCGGCCCGACGGTCGCCGACCTCGTCGACCCGGACGCCTGGCGCGCCGAACTGGCCCACGCCCTCGACTCGTACCTGCGGCCGTGACGCGGCGCGCGCTGAACGCCGCCCGCCGCGCTCGCGAGCTCGACGAGGTGGCCTCCTCCGGGGTCGACGTGCTCGTCGTCGGGGGCGGCGTGACCGGTGCGGGCGTCGCGCTCGACGCCGCGTCGCGCGGCCTGTCCGTGGCGCTGGTCGAGGCGCGCGACCTGGCCTGGGGCACGTCGCGCTTCAGCTCGAAGCTCGTGCACGGCGGGCTGCGCTATCTCGCGACGGGCGACGTCGGTGTCGCCCGCGAGAGTGCCCGCGAACGTCACCTGCTCATGACGCGGATCGCCCCGCACCTGGTGCGCCCGCTGGGTCAGCTCGTGCCCGTGCTCCCGGCGCTGTCCGCCGGGCAGGTCGCGGCCTCCGCGATCGGGATGTCGCTGGGCGACCTGCTGCGCCGGAGCGCCCGGACGCCGTCGTCGGCCCTGCCCTCCTGGCGCCGCACGAGCGCCGGCGAGGCGCTCCGGCTCGCTCCCGCCCTGGCGTCCGGCGGCCTGCGCGGCGGACTCCTCGGTCACGACGGGCAGCTCGTGGACGACGCGAGGCTCGTCGTGGCGCTCGCCCGCACCGCGGCGGGGCTGGGCACGCGGGTGCTGACCCGGACGCGCGCCGAGCGCATCCGGTCCGACGGCGCCGACCTGACCTGCGCCGTCACCGGCCAGAGCCTGAGCGTCCAGGCCCGCGCGGTGATCAATGCGACCGGCGTGTGGGCGGGCAGGGTCGACCCGTCGGTGCGACTACGGCCGAGCCGGGGCACGCACATCGTGATCCCCGCGGCGCGCCTGGGCGACCCGGGCGTCGGGCTGATGGTGCCGCTGCCAGGTTCGGTCAGCCGGTTCGTGTTCGCGCTGCCGCAGCAGCACGGTCGTGTGTTCGTCGGGCTCACGGACGAGGAGGCGTTCGGCCCGGTGCCCGACGTCGCCGAACCGACGCCGGCCGAGATCGAGTTCCTGCTCCGCACCGTCTCACGCGTGCTGGAGGTGCCGCTCACCAGCGACGACGTCGTCGGCGCGTATGCGGGGCTCCGGCCGCTGGTCGACACGGACGGCAGCGGGCGCGGCACCGCCGACGTGTCCCGGCGCCACCTCGTGCGGGTCTCGGCGGGCACGGGCGCGGTGAACGTGCTGGGCGGCAAGCTCACCACCTACCGGCAGATGGCCGAGGACGCGGTCGACCTGGCGGTGCGGCACGCCGGGTTGACGGCAGCTCCGTGCCGCACCCCCTCGCTCCCGCTGGTGGGAGCCCTGGGCTCGGCGCAGGGCCCGCTTCCGTCCGGGATGGACCCGGAGCTGTGGGCCGGCGTCGTGGCGCGGCACGGCACCGAGGCACACCGGGTCGTCGGCGAGGCACGCACCCGCTCGGCCGCGGCCGCCGTCGGGCACCTGCGGATCGCGCGGGCCGAGATCGAGTGGGCGATCACGCACGAGGGCGCCCTCGACGCCGACGACGTCCTGGACCGCCGCACCCGCATCGGCCTGGTCCCGGCGGACCGGGCCGCCCTCGCCGACGAGGTCGAGCAGATCGTCGCCGAGACCACATAGGCTTCAGCCGAGCAGGTGGAGGTTCGGTTCGCGGGCCGCCTCGGCCAGGTCGGGGATCTGGGTGACCGTGCGGCCGGCCTGCCGGAGAATCCCGGCGCCGTGCCCGTCCACGAACAGGGCGGGCTCGGACCACGCGTACACGATCCGGCCGATGCCCGTCGCCAGGATGTGCTCCGTGCAGGTCACGGGACGGGAGGCGCGCGCGCTGCACGGTTCGAGCGAGGTATAGATCGTGGCGGTAGGCAGCCGGTCGTGGTCCGCGCCGGACACGTCCGCGAGCGCGGCCTCCTCGGCGTGCTCCGTCAGGTCGTGGCGGCGCGACCAGCCGCGGCCGAGCTCGTCGCCGTCGTCGGCCACGATGATCGCGCCGACGCTGAAGGCCGTGCGCGACGGCGGGCACCGGTGCGCCAGCGCGATCGCCTCGAGCAGGAGTTCCCGGTCGGCGGGTGTGGCGGTCATGGCGCGGCTCCCGGGGCGTAGCGCAGCAGGACCAGGTCTCCCATGGGGCGGGCCTCGAGCAGCGTCATCGGCCGCCCGGGCCCCTGTGGGAAGGCACCCGGTCCGGTGAATCGCGGGGCGGCGGCGTCGCCGACGAAGAACGGGGCGAGCACGACGTGCAGTTCGTCGACCAGGCCCGCCGTGAGGAACAGGGTGTGGACGCGGCCGCCGCCCTCGACCATCAGCCGTTCGACGCCGCGGGCGCCGAGGTCGGACAGGATCGCGGCCGGATCGATGCGCGGCCCGAGGGGGACGACGTCGGCCACGGGGCCGAGACGAGCGCGCACGTCGCCGACGGCGGCGTCGGTGGTGTAGACGATCTTGCGGACGTCGCCGGTGAAGAACCGGGATCCCGGGGCGAGGTCGCCGCCGGCCGTGACGGTGACCTTGATCGGGGTCTCGGGCCGCGAGCCGGCGGCGCGCTTCGCGCGGCGTTCCTCCGACCGCACCTCCAGGCGGGGATCGTCCGCGCGGATCGTGCCGGCGCCGACGAGGATCGCGTCCGCCTGCGCCCGCTCGTCGTCGACGCGGTCGAAGTCCGCGCCGTCGGAGAGCAGGAGCCGCTCGGTGCCGGCGTCGTCGATGTATCCGTCGAGGGACACCGCGACCGACAGGAGCACGTGCGGGCGAGGGGGCATGACACCAAGTTTCTCAAATTCCCGCGCCAGTGACCCACAGCACTTTGACGACCTGCGAACATCACGGCGCGATAACCATTATCGAGCCATTGTGAATCTCTCGTGCGACCCGGGCACAAGCTGGGGCGAGCGGGTGAAATCGACCATAGGATCACGGGCGATGTGGCGAATTCAGGGGGCGCACAGCGCGGCTTACAGTGGCGCGCCAGGACGGGGGCTGCCCCCGAGGGCGCGGTCCGCGACGATCGTGTACTCCGCCCGGAGCGGCGCCGTGCCGCAGCCGTGGGTCGCCCCGGCGACCGTCGGCGTCGTCCTCGTGCTGGCGTTCGTGTGGATGGTGCTCCAGGTGATCTCGGCCGGGCCCTTCATCGCGTGGGACTGGGTCGCCCGCGAGTGGGTGTACGCCCGCCGGGCCCAGGGCGGGGCGGCCACGTTCCTCGAGGTCCAGGCGTTCGTCACCGGTGAGCGCTGGGCGACGGTCCCGGTCGTCATGGGTGCGAGCGCGCTGGTCGCGTACCGGCGCGGCGGGCTGCGGCCGCTGTACGCCGTGATCGCGGGCCTCGCGACGATCGCGGCGATCGGCTACCCGGTGAAGTTCGGCCTCGGGCGCTCGAGCCCGGTGACCGGGGTCGACCTGCTGCACGCCGGAGGGCAGGCGTTCCCGTCCGGGCACGCCGCCAACACGGCGTTCACCGCGACGATGGTCGTGTTCCTGCTGTACGGATCGGCGGGGCTCCGCCCGGACCCGCGCCGGTTCCGCCGGGGGGTCGTGGTCGTCGTCGCGCTGCTCGCCGTGAACGGGCCGCTCGTGGCCTGGATGGGGTACCACTGGCTCAGCGACATCCCGGCGGGCTGGCTGATGGGCTTCATCGCGGTGTGCGTCTCGCTGACGGTCCTGCACTGGCCGGATCGCATCCCGGCCGTGCCCGAGGAGGACGACGACGAGCCCGGATTCCCGGCTCTGCCCTCGCCGCTCCCCTCGCTGTCGGCCGGTCAGGCGGCCTCGGAGATCAGGTCCCGGACGCCGGCGCGCAGGGTGGCCCGCGCCTCGGCCGGGTCGCCGAGGTAGCCGGCCACCATCGCGCCGTCGCGCATCGCCATCCAGCGCCGGCCCGCCCCGGCCGGTTCCGGATGTCCCGCACCCCGCAGCGCCTCGGTGACCGCGCCGAGCAGCCAGCCGCGGTGCGCCTGCACGGCCCGGCGCACGGGGCTGTCCGGGTCCGGGTACTCCGCGGCCGCGTTGATGAACGCGCAGCCCCGGAAGCCGGGGGCGCACAACGTCTCCCCCACCAGATCCGTCACTGCCGAGAGCCACGTCGCCGCGCTCTCGGGTGAGTCTGACGGCGGTTCGCCGGCATGCGCCCGTATCGCCGCGTCGGTCGCCTCGATGTAGGCGACCACCAGGGCTTCCTTCCCGGCGAAGTGCCGGTAGAAGGTCGCGCGCGTGACCGACGCCTCGGCGACCACGCGCTCCACGCCCACGCCGCGCACGCCGTCGGCGTAGAACAGCTCGGACGCCGTGCGGAGGAGGCGGTCACGTGCGGCGGACGGACGTGCCGCCGTCGTGCCCGGTGCGTGGGTGGTCATGTCTCCACGGTAGCCGCGTCTTCTTGACATGGCGCTGCCTTCCAGGGTGTAGTGAGGCCCGCAAGCAGAACGACCGTTCTTTCTACTAATGATGGAGGACCCATGCCCGCTCTCTACACCGCCTCGGCCACCGCCACGGGCGACGGCCGCGACGGCCGCGCCGTCACGTCGGACGGCCTGCTCGACGTCGACCTCGCCGTCCAGAAGGAGCTCGGCGGCACCGGCGGCGCGACCAACCCGGAGCAGCTCTTCGCCGCGGGCTGGGCGGCCTGCTTCCACAGCGCGCTCAAGCTCGTGGCGCGCCGGGAGAAGGCCCCGATCAGCGACACGGCCGTCACCGCCGAGGTCGGCATCGGCCCGAACGAGGCGGGCGGCTTCGCCCTGGAGGCCGTGCTCACGGTCGAGATCGGCGGCGTGGAGCAGCCGGTGGCGGAGCGCCTCGTCGCCGCCGCCCACGAGGTCTGCCCCTACTCGAACGCGACGCGCGGCAACGTCCCCACGGACCTCAAGGTCGTCACGGCCTGACCCACAAGTGCGCCCCAAGCTGCGGGGCGCTCCGCGCTTGGCACACTTTTCACGCGAGGTCGGCTCGTTGTCGGATGATCGGTCGCTCGGGGGGCCGATCATCCGACAACGAGCCGACCACTCGCCGGCCCGCCGGCCGGACCACTCGCCGGCTCGCATCACTCAGTACGTCGTGATCGCCGTCTCCTTGACCGACAGCCAGACCTCGCGGCCCGGGGCCAGGCCCAGCTCCCGGGTCGCGGCGGGGGTGACGTCGGCGATGAGGTCGTGGGTGCCGTGCACCTGCAGGCGGACCGCATCGCCGTGTGGGGCAGCGCTCCGGACGGTGCCGGGCCAGCGGTTGCGCGTCGAGTCGTCCGGCAGGTGCACGGAGACCGTCACCGCCGACGGCGAGAACGCGCGGAAACGGTCGCCCTCGCGGATCACGTTGAGCCCCACCAGCCGGGCGACATGCTCGGTGCGGGGCCGCGCGGCGACCTCGTGGGGCGGCCCCGCCTGGATCAGCCGGCCGCCGTCGAGCACCGCGACCGTGGTCGCGAGGGTGAGGGCGTCGATCGCGTCGTGGGTCACGAGGACCGTGACGCCGGCGTACTCCGCGAGATGCCCGGCGAGCTCGACCCGGAGCGCGGCGGCGACACCGACGTCGAGCCCGGTGAACGGCTCGTCGAGGAGCAGGAGGGCGGGGTCCGTGGCGAGCGCCCGGGCGATCGCGACCCGCTGCGCCTGACCGCCGGACAGCTCCCCCGGCCGGCGTTCGGCCAGGTCGCCGACCCCGAGGCGATCGAGCCAGTCGCGGGCGACGAGGCGCGCCCGCCCGGCCGCGATCCCCCGCGCCCGCGGTCCGAACGCCACGTTCTCCAGCGCGCTGAGGTGCGGGAACAGCCGCCGGTCCTGGAACACGACCCCGACGTGGCGCTGCTGGGGCGGCAGCCGCGTCAGCTCGGTCCCGCCGAGCCGCACCGCCCCGCCCACGGGCTGCAGTCCCGCGAGCGCCTGCACGAGCGTGGTCTTCCCCGCCCCGTTGGGGCCGACGACGGCGACGACGTCCCCGGGCGCGGCCGCGAGCTCGACGTCCAGACGCCCGGGAACGGCCAGCCGCGCCGACAGGCCGGCGCGCCCGCTCATGCCGTCACCAGCCAGCGATCCCGCAGGGCGACGAGCACCCCGACCGAGACCACGAGCATGACGAGGCTGAGCGCGAGGACGGCGTCGGTGTCGGCCTGCCGCTCGACGTAGATCAGGGTCGGCATGGTCTGGGTCACGCCGGGATAGTTCCCGTTGAAAGTGATGGTGGCGCCGAACTCGCCGAGCGAACGGGCCCAGCCGAGGACGAGGGCGGCGGCGATGCCGGGAAGCGCGAGCGGCACGGTGACGCGGCGGAACGTGAGCCAGCGGGACGCGCCGAGGGTCGCCGCGGCGGCGTCGTGCACCGGGCCCGCGGCGCGCAGGCCGCCCTCCATGCTGACGACAACGAACGGCAGCGCCACGAACACGTGCGCGAGCACGACACCCCAGGTGGTGTACGGGAACGCGAACCCGGTGACTCCCAGCAGCGGCTCCCCGAGGAAACCGGAGCGGCCGAACGCCGTCCGCAGGGCGATGCCGGCGACGACGGGCGGCAGCACCATCGGGACGATGACGAGCGACCGCACCAGCCGGCGTCCGGGGAAGTCGACCCGTGCGAGCACCCAGGCGAGCGGCAGCCCGAGCACCAGGCAGATCACGATCGCGGCGGTGGAGGTGACGACCGAGAGCCACAGGGCCTCGCGGACGGCCTCGGAGCCGAGCGCCACGGCCAGGCTCGCGGGATCGGTGGCCGCGACCATCGTGACCAGCGGGGTCACGAGCAGCAGCACCGCGAGCGCGGCGGGGATCAGCAGCACGAGGGGAGCGCGGCCGAGGGGGTCGCGCAGTGTCTCCGTCATGGCGTGGTGAACCCCGCCTCGGTGAGGACGCGCTCGCCGGCCGGGCCGGTCACGAAGTCGGTCCATTCCTTGGCGAGGTCGGCGTCGCGCGTCTGGTCGAGGACCACGAGGAGGTAGGAGTTGCGCTCGCGCTCCGCTTCCGGGATGTCGACGGTGGTGACGGCGTCGCCCGCGGAGGCGGCGTCGGTGGCGTAGACGAGCGCGGCGTCCGCCTCGCCGGAGACGACCTTGTCGAGGGAGGCGCGGACGTCCTCCTCGAGGCTCGCCGGCCGGGCGGTGACCCCGGCGTCCTCCAGGACGGCGCGCGCCGCCTTGCCGCAGGGCGCCTGGTCGGCGCAGCGCACCCAGGTGGTGCCGGTCAGGTCGTCGAGGGACCCGACACCTGCCGGGTTGTCGCGTGGCGTGACGACGACCAGCGTGTTCGTCGCGATGAGGGTGGGGGTCGCGGCGACGCCGGCGGCGATCGCGATCGCCATCGCGTCCTCGTCGGCGGTGGCGAGAACGTCGCCGGGGGCGCCGTCGGCGGCCTGTGCGGCGAGGTCGGTGCTGGAGCCGAAGGAGAACTCGACGTCGACGCCGTCGTGCGACGCCTCGAACCGCTCCCCGAGCTCGGTGAACACGTCGGTGAGCGAAGCCGCGGCGAGCACCTGGAGGCTCTCCCCGCCCCCACCCCCTCCCCCGGAACACCCCGCCACCACGACGGCGAGCACCCCACTCAGCCCTCCGGCCCAGACACGCCCGCCCCACCGGCCCTCGACCGCGCCGGTATCCCTCATCGCGGACGCTCCACGACGACGTTCGTCGCCTTCACCGAGGCGATGGCGCGGACGCCCGGCTCCAGCCCGAGTTCCGTGGCCGCCTCCGCGCTCATCAGGGAGACCATCCGGTACGGGCCGCAGACCATCTCGATCTGGGCCATCACGGTGTCCTTGGTGACGCGGGTGACGAGTCCCGTCATCCGGTTGCGGGCGCTCACGGAGCCGCCGCGGGTGCGCGCGTGCTCGCCTGTGTCGACGAGTGACGCGGCCAACTCCGCCAAAGGGGCGCCGGGGATCACCGTGCGGCCGTTCCGGGTTCCGGTCGCGACGCGCCCGGCGTCGGCCCAGCGCCGCATCGTGTCGTCGCTGACACCGAGCAGCTCTGCCGCTTCCGCGATCCGGTACTCCATACGGCCTATGATGCCGCATCTGCGGATCGTTCCCAACCAATCACCCGCACATGCGGCAGGTCACCGGGGCGTGGCCACCGGCCGTCCGGAGCCCACACCTGGACTCGGACCTTGACCGAACCCCGACCCCGACCACCTCCTCCGCCGTCGCCAGCAGCGCCTAGACTCGGCCACCGACCCGGCCACCGGCGACGACTTCCCCGAGGAGAACGATGACCGTCCCCCGGAAGACCCCCCTCGCACTCGTGCTCACCGCCGCCGTGGGCGTCGCGATCGCCGGCTGCGGGGTCACCGCACCGGACGGGGGCGCCACCCCCGCGACGCCGTCGGGCTCCACGACGTCGGCCGGCCCGCTAGAGGCGTCGGCCGGCGAGCCCCAGGCGGTGACGACCGGGCTCGCCGCCCCGTGGTCGGTCGCGTTCACGGGCACGACAGCGCTGATCAGCGAGCGCGACAGCGCCCGTGTGCTGGAGCTGCTCGACGACGGCGGCACACGGGTCGCCGGCACCGTCGAGGGCATCAGCCCCAACGGCGAAGGCGGCCTGCTCGGGCTCGCCGTCGACGACGAGGACCGCCTCTACGCCTACTCGACCGGCGCGGGCGGCAACCGCGTCCAGCGGTTCGCGCTCACGGGCGAGCCCGGTGCGCTCGGGCTCGGACCGGCCGAGACGATCCTCGACGGGATCCCGTCCGCGAACTTCCACAACGGCGGGCGCATCGCCTTCGGGCCGGACGGCATGCTCTACGTCACCACGGGCGACGCCGGGAACGCGGACGCCGCGCAGGACCGGGACAGCCTGGCCGGGAAGATCCTGCGCATGACGCCCGACGGCGACGTCCCCGGCGACAACCCCTTCGACGGGTCGCTGGTCCACTCCTACGGCCACCGCAACCCGCAGGGCATCGCCTGGGCGGAGGACGGGACGATGTTCTCGTCCGAGTTCGGGCAGAACACGTGGGACGAGCTGAACGTCATCACGCCCGGCGGCAACTACGGCTGGCCGGTCGTCGAGGGCATCGCCGACGACGACCGGTACGTCGACCCGGTGCAGCAGTGGGATCCCGCCGTCGCGAGCCCGAGCGGTATCACGATCGCGGACGGCACGATCTTCGTCGCCAACCTGCGCGGCTCGGTGCTCCGCGCGGTACCGGTCGCCGAGCCGTCCGGGTCCGCCGAGTACTACGCGGGAGAGTACGGGCGGCTCCGCGACGTCACGGTGTCACCCGACGGCGGCCTGTGGTTCCTGACGAACAACACGGACGGCCGCGGCAGCCCCGGGCCCGACGACGACCGTCTCCTCGAGGTCAGGACGCCCCGGCCCGCACGACGGCGACGGGACGGCGCGCGTGGGAGAGCACGTCGCGGCTGACCGATCCCAGCAGCGCCGCCCGGAAGTCGCCACGGCCGCGCGTTCCGACGACGGTGAGCGCGGCGTCGCGCGCCAGCTCGACGAGCAGGTCGCTCGAGTGGCCTTCCACGACCCGCACACCGAAGTCGGGTTCGCCCCCCACCTCCTGCGCGGCGTGCGCGACCATCTGGCGAACCATCGACTCGGCGCGGACCTCCGCCTGGACGTGCTGCCGGCCGGCCTCGACGGCGACGTCCGTGTGGCCGGGGTCGAAGAACGGGAGGGTCGGCGCCTGTGCGCGATAGGCGTGCACCGCGACGATCCTGGCGGACCGCAGGTTCGCCTCGCGCAGCGCGAACCGCAGGGCGGCGTCGCTGTGCTCCGATCCGTCGACCCCGACGACGATCGACCCGTCGTCCGGGGGTACCTCGTCCGGCGACGGCACCACGACCGTCGGGCAGGCGGCGTGTATGACGACGTGGCCGCTCACGGAGCCCAGCGCGATGGCCGCGGCGGTGCCGAGTCCTCGCGTTCCCACGACGAGGAGCGCCGCATCCTCCTTCGCTGCCTGCAGCAGTGCCTCGATCGGCGGACGGAGGTCGAGCCGGGTCTCCACCCGCACGTCGGGTGCCCGCTCGGCCACCTGCCGCCGGGCGTCGGCGAGGACGCCCTCGCCCGTGAGGCGGAGGTCGTCCAGCGCGGGCACGACGGTCGGGGCGCCGTCGGGCCCCACCCTGACGGGCGTGTGGAGGCCGTACAGGACGTGCAGGTCCGCCTCCCTGACCTGGGCCTCGGTCGCGGCCCAGTCGAGAGCGACGCTGCTGTCCGGGGAACCGTCGACGCCGACGACGACGACGTGGCCGTTGCCGATGTGACCGATCATGTCGGTCTCCGTTCACTGGTGCGGTCGGGTGGTTGTCAGTCCTGCCAGGTAATCACGGGACGCGCCGTTCCGCCGACCTGCACGACCTCCCTGGTCCGCGGCATATCCGTTGCACCAGCCTGCGATGGCAGGAGTGCGATCTGGGCGAATCGCCGGTCGGCCGGTGTTCATCCCGGTGATGCGTCGCCGGCCTGGGACAATCGTTCCGTGACCACGATCCGGGCCGTCCGCGGTGACATCACCGAGCAGCATGCCGACGCCGTCGTGAACGCGGCGAACCGCGCGATGCGGGGCGGTGGCGGGGTCGACGGCGCGATCCATCGCGCGGGCGGGCCGGAGGTGCTCGCCGACTGCCGCCGGCGGTTCCCGGACGGGCTGCCGACGGGCGACTCCGGCTGGACCACCGCGGGAGACCTGCCGGCGCGCTGGGTGATCCACACGGTGGGGCCGAACTGGAACCGCGGCGAGCGCGACCCGGAGCTCCTCGTGTCGTGCTACCGGCGCGTCCTGGAGACGGCCGACGAGCTGGGCGCGAGCACGCTCGCGGTCCCGCTCGTCAGCGCCGGCAGCTACGGCTGGCCGCTCGACGACGCCGTCCGTATCGCCGTCGAGACCCTCGCCACGACGCCGTCGCGGGTCGGGGACATCGCGGTCGTCGCGTTCGGCGAGGAGTTGCACCGCAAGGTCGAGCGGCAGCTGACCCGAACTCGCGGCTGAATCTCCACGAGGACGCGTCCGCCCGTCGCTCAGGGCGTGAGCAGGAGCTTGCCGCGGACGGTGCGGTCCTCCAGCGCGCGGTGGGCGTCGGCGGCACGGTCCAGGGAGAACGTGCCGGCCGCCAGTGGCCGGAGGTCACCGGTGGCGAGGTGGCGCAGGAGCGTGGCGAGGTCGTCGCGCACCTGGTCCGGCGCGCGGCGCGCCGCGGCGCTCAGCCGGTAGGTCCGGACCCGCCTGCCGTCCGGCAGTGCCGACCAGCCGATGATCCGTGCCGCGTGACGCAGCAGGTCCCGTCGGCCCGACCCCGCCGAGAACCCGAAGGACACGAGCAGACCGCCGTCGGACAGCGCCCGCATCGAGCGGGTCAGGCCGTCGCCGCCGATCGAGTCGAGGACGACGTCGGGTGTGATCTCCCGGAGACCGGCCGGCGTGTCCTCGACGTACTCCGCGCCGAACGACCTGACGACGTCCCGGCCGCTCGCCGAGGCGCTTCCGAACGTGACCGCGCCCGCCCGCGCAGCGACGTCGAGCAGCGCCGTTCCCACGCCGCCGGAGGCGCCGCGGACGAGGACCCGGTCCCCCGGTCCGACGCCGGCCACCCGGTGCAGCAGCTGGTACGCCGTGACGTAGTTCAGCGGCAGGCACGCCGCCGCGTGCAGGTCGACCCCGTCCGGGACGGGGACCAGGCGGCTCACCGGTACGACGGCGTGGCTGGTGTAGCCGCCGGCCAGCACGAGGGCGACCACCCGCCTGCCGACCCACTCGGGCGGCACCCCGGCGCCGACCTCCTCCACGCGCCCCGCGACGTCCCAGCCCGGCACGAACGGCGGCCTCGGTCCGCGGGGGTACCGCCCGGAACGCATCAGGGCGTCGGCCCGCGCCACGCCCGACGCCTGCACCCGCACCCGCGCCTGCCCCGGCCTGGGCCGGGGCGCCGGGCCCGCGCGTAGGCGCAGCACGGAGGGATCGCCGAAGTGTTCGACGACGACGCTCCGGCGGACGGTCATCCTGCGGTGGGGGCGGGTCGCGACCGGGCGACCAGCGCGGCGAGGACCACGGCCGCGACCGCCCCGAGCAGGCTCGCGGCGCCGAGCCGGCCGTCGACCGCGTAGGACGCGACGGACGTCATGAGCACACCCGCGGTCAGCCCGAACGCGAACAGCAGGGCGCGGCCCGCCCAGCGCGACGGCGTGAGCGCGGCGGCCAGGAGTGTGGCGCACAGGATGAGGTCGGGGACCAGGAACAGGTTGTCCGGTCGCCACGAGTCGTGGATGAACAGGAAGGCGAAGGTGGCGCCGCTCAGGACGAGCGCCGCCACCCTGCCGGCCGTGATGATGCGCATTTCGGTCTCCTTCGGTCGAGTGTCTACAGCGTAGACACACGGGTGTGCCGGTGTCTACGTCGTAGACTTGGCGGGTTCGTCAGAAGCGCGAGTTCGTCAGAAGTTGGGAGCCACATGGCCAGGTCCGGACGCCTCACGCCCGCGATGATCGCGGCCGCCGCGCTGCGGCTCGGCGACCGCGAGGGCGCCGAGGCGATGTCGATGCGCCGCATCGCGGCGGACCTCGAGTGCGACCCGATGGCGCTGTACCGCCACTTCGCCCATCGCGAGGCGCTGCTGGACGCCGTCGCCGACGCCGCGCTCGCCGACGCACAGGATCCCGGCCCGTCGACGCCGTGGGACGAGCGGGTACGCGCGATCACCTTCGCGATCCGCTCCGCGGCGCTGCGCCACCCCGGCATCGCCGCGCACGTCGCCGCGCGCCCGCCGCTCGGCGAGAACGGCAGACGGCTCGGCGCCGGGCTGTTCGCCGCCCTGGCCGAGGCGGGCCTGCCCCCGGCCGACGTCGTACGGTCCTCGCAGGCACTCATCGCCTACCTCGCGGCGGCCCTCGCGATGAACGTGCGGGCCGGCAGCCGCGACGCCCGCTGGGAGCAGGCCAGCCAGGCGATCGCCGGCCTTCCGGACCGGCCTCCGGGTGAGGAGATGTTCGCCGTCGGCTCCGAGGAGCAGTTCGAGTACGGACTCAGGCTCCTGATCAACGGAATCCGCGCCGAGGCCGCGACGTCGGGTTCGCACTGACGGCTGCGGTCCGCGAGGTCCACGTCATCTGAACTCGCGCAGAAGGCTCCTTCGGCTGTGAGAATGAACGGAGCAGCTCATCGACGAGCAAGGAGTGACCGATGGCCGAGAACGGAACCACGGATCCCCGGGAGGCTCTGGCCGAGCGGCTCATCGAGGATGTGACTCGCTCCCTGGAGACCGTCAGCGTCCACCTGGGCCTCGAGCTCGGGCTCTACCGAGCACTCGCGGACCTCGGCGCGGCGACTCCGGGCAAGGTGTCGGACACCACGAACATCGACCGGCGCTACGCCCGCGAGTGGCTCGAACAGCAGGCTGCCGCCGGGTACATCGAGTGCGAGGACCCCACGGCGCCCGCCGACGAGCGCCGCTACCTGCTGCCCGAGGGCCATGCCGAGGTGCTGCTCGACGGCGACAGCCTCTTCCACGCCGCACCCGGTGTGATGATGTTCGGCGGCGTCGTCGACGTGATGCGCCGCCTGCCACAGGCGTACCGCACCGGCGAGGGCGTGCCCTACTCCGAATACGGTGAGGACATCCGCCGCGGGATCGCCGCCTTCAACCGCCCGCAGTACCTGCATGAACTGCCGAACTGGCTCACGTCCGTCCCCGGCCTCGACGCGCGACTGCGGGCCGCCGAGAAGCCGCGCCTGCTCGACCTGGGATGCGGCATCGGGCAGGCGGCGCTCGCGCTGGCACGCGCCTATCCGGACGCGAGCGTCCTCGGCGTCGACCTCGACGACGACTCGGTGACCGAGGCCCGCCACGCAGCCACCGCGGCCCAGCTGGACGACCGGGTGCGCTTCACTGCCGCGGACGCCGCCTCGCTGGCCGCCGACGGACCGTTCGACCTGATCACGATGTTCGAGACGTTGCACGACATGGGCGACCCGGTCGGCGCCCTGCGCACCGCCCGCTCCCTGCTGGCCGCGGGAGGCGAGGTGCTCGTCGGTGACGAGCGCGTCGCCGACAAGTTCACCGCGCCCGCCGATCTGCTCGAGCGCTTCCAGTTCGGATGGTCGGTCACCCATTGCCTCCCGGCCACGCTCGCCGAGGACCCCGTCGAGGCCAACGGCACGATTCTGCGCGCGCCGACCGTGGCCAGGTGGGCCGACGCGGCCGGATTCAGATCGTTCGAGGTCGCGCCGATCGAGAACGACTTCTGGCGCTTCTACCGCATGAGGGACTGACCGATCGCGCACCCGCCGTCAAGGGCCTCGAGGAGTGACCAACAACGCAGCCGCACCGGCGCCCGGAGTGCGATCTGCGGCGGTTTCGGCACCGAAGGGAGGTTAGCCTTACCTACCGAAACCCCCTTGATCGATTCGGAGAACCATGCGACTCGCCCGCCTCGGCGCCCTGACGTCCAGTGCCGCCGCCCTTGCCCTCGTCCTGTCCGCCTGTGGTGGCGCCACCGAGGGCGCCGAGACCGACGAGGGAACCGCGACGACCACCGTCGAGCACGCGATGGGCTCCACGGATGTCCCCTGCACCCCCGAGAAGGTCGTCACCCTCGGGCAGGGCCAGACCGACACGGTGCTGGCCCTCGGCGTGACTCCCGTCGGCGTCGTCCAGCCCTGGACGGAGGACTGGTACGACTACCTGCCCGACGAGGTCGAGGACGCGACCGTGCTCGGTACGGAGCTCGAACCCGATCTCGAGGCCATCGCCGCGCTCCAGCCGGACGTCATCCTCGGCTCCAAGCTGCGCCACGAGGCCCTGTACGACCAGCTCTCCCAGATCGCGCCGACCGTGTTCTCCGAGACCATCGGCGTGGCCTGGAAGGACAACGTCTCCCTGTGGGCCGAGGCGCTCTGCCGTGAGGACGAGGGCGAGCAGATCCTCGCCGACTACGAGTCGCATGCCCAGGAGATCTCGGACGGCCTGGACGCCGCCGGCCTCGGCGACACCGAGGCGTCGATGGTCCGCTTCATGCCCGACCAGGTCCGGATCTACCTCACCGGCTTCCCGGGCACCGTGATGCGCGACGCCGGCCTGGAACGCCCCGAGGCTCAGCGCGTCGAGGACTGGGAGGCCTCCGAGCAGCTCATCGAGATCTCGGAGGAGCGCATCCCCGAGATGGACGGCGACGTCATCTTCGTCATGGTCTCCGAGAAGTGGTATGCCGCCAGCGGCAGCCAGGAGACCGAGGAGGTCATGGACCAGTGGACCTCTACCGAGCTGTGGCAGCAGCTCTCGGCGGTCGAGAACGACAACGTCCGCGAGGTCAACGAGAGCGTCTGGAACCTCGGCGGCGGCATCGGCGCCGCGAACGCCATGCTCGATGACCTCGAGGAATACTTCCTGGGACAGGAATGACCCGCACCCGCCGCCTCGCGGTGATCGCGGGGATCGTGCTCGCGCTGGCCGCCGCCCTGGCGGCCAGCGTCGCGGTCGGGTCGGTCGCCCTCCCGCTCCGGGACGTCGTCGACGCGCTGTCCGGGGCGGACAGCGCCCAGTCTCACCTGATCGTGCGGGACCTGCGCGTTCCGCGCACCGCGGCCGGGCTGATCGCCGGGGCGTGCCTCGGCGTCTCCGGCGTGCTGCTGCAGGGCGCGACCCGCAACCCGCTCGCCTCGCCGGCGCTGCTGGGCATCACCGCCGGGGCCGGGTTCGGCGTCGTGACCACCGTGGCCCTGCTCGGCCTCCCCGCCGGGCACGGCGTCTGGGCGGCGTTCCTCGGCGGCGGCGCCGGATTCGGCATCGCGCTGGTGCTGGCGAGCTCGGGGCGCGACGGCCTGTCCCCGGTACGCCTGGCGCTGTCGGGGGCGATCGTCTCGACCATGCTGTCGTCATGGACCACCGCGATCCTCACGCTCAACGAGTTCGCCGCCGAGGAGGTCCGCGACTGGCTGGCCGGGTCCCTCGCCGGGCGCGACGTCACCGTCATCGGCCCGCTGCTGCCCCTCGTCGCGGTGGCCCTGGTCGCCGCCTGGTTCCTCGCCCGGCCTCTCGACGCGCTCGCCCTCGGCGACGAGGCCGCCGTCGGGCTCGGCCAGCACCCCGGCAGGGTGCGCCTGGCCGCGGGCATCGCCGCGCTGCTGCTGGCGGCCGTCGCGGTCGCCGTCGCGGGGCCGATCGCGTTCATCGGCCTGGCCGTCCCGCACATCGCCCGCTCCCTCGTCGGCGGCGGACACCGCCTCCTGCTGGTCGTCTCGCTCCTGCTGGGGCCGGTGATGCTGCTGGCCGCGGACGTGCTGGGGCGCATCATCGCCAAGCCGGGCGAGGTCCAGGCCGGTGTCATCACCGCCGTCATCGGCGCGCCGATCCTGATCCGCATCGTCATGAAGCGGAGGGTCGCCGCATGACACCTGCCACAGCCGTCCTCGCACGACGCCGTGTCCGCGGCCTCGCCGCCGTCGTCGTGCTTCTGGCGCTGACCGCGCTCCTCGCCGCCCGGGCGCTCACCCTCGGCTCCAGCGATCTCACGATTCCCCAGGTCATCGCGGCGGCCCTGGGGCTGGGCGAGAGCGGCCAGGTCTTCGTCGTCCAGCAGCTGCGCCTGCCGCGAGTCCTGTCGGCCCTGCTGGTCGGCGCGGCCCTCGGCGCCTCCGGAACCCTGCTGCAGGGGCTCATGCGCAACCCGCTGGCCTCGCCCGACGTCGTCGGCGTGACCGGCGGTGCGAGCCTGGCCGCCGTCCTCGCCATCGGCGCGGCCGTCCCGCCGCTGGGCCTGCCGGTCGCCGCAGCGGCCGGAGCCGGGGCCGTCACCGGCCTGCTGTACCTGCTCGGCGGGCGCGGCACGACGGCGGGCAGCCGCCTGGTGCTGATCGGCATCGGCGTCCACTCCGTCGCCGCCGCCGGGGTCTCGCTCGTCATGTCCCGGCTCCCGTCCGGGCGGCTCGGCGCCGCCGAGGTCTGGCTCGCCGGCAGCCTGCACGCCCGCAGCTGGGCCCACGTCACCGCCGCCGCGATCGGCCTCGTCGTCGCACTCCCGGTCGCGTACTGGCTGCTGCGCCGCCTGTCGCTGCTCGAACTCGGCGACGACCTCGCCATCGGCACGGGCGTCCACGTGCGGCACACCCGCGCGGCCCTGCTGGTCAGCTCCGCCGTGCTGGCGGGGATCGCGGTCGCCGTCGCCGGGCCGATCGCGTTCGTCGCGCTCGGCGCGCCGCACATCGCCCGCCGCGTCGTCGGGCCCACCCGGGCGGCCACCCTCACGGCCGCCGTCCTCATCGGCGCTCTGCTGGTGCTCGGCGCCGACATCATCGGCCAGCGCCTGTTCGCGCCGACCTCCCTGGCGGCCGGCGTCGTCACCGCCGCGCTCGGCGCCCCCTACCTGCTATGGCTGCTCCACCGGACAGGAAGACGATGAGCCAGATCCGACCACCCCGGCTGCGCGCCGACCACCTGACCGTCGCCTACGGCTCCCGCCCCGTCCTCGACGGCATCGACCTCGACGTCCCCGACCGGGCGGTCACCGCCATCGTCGGCCCCAACGGCTGCGGCAAGTCCACCCTGCTGCGCGCGATGGGGCGCGTCCTCGCACCCCGCGCCGGGGCCGTCCTGCTCGACGGCGAACCCGTCCACCGGCGATCGACCCGGGCGCTCGCCCACGACCTCGGCCTGCTCCCCCAGACCAACGCGGTCCCCGAGCAGTTGACGGTCGCCGACCTGGTCGCCCGGGGCCGCTACCCCCACCGGGGCGCGTTCGGCCGCTGGACCAGGGCCGACCGAGACGCCGTCGACGAGGCGCTGGAGGCCACCGGCATGCGCGAACTCGCCGACCGGGAGGTCGACGAGCTCTCCGGCGGGCAGCGCCAGCGGGCCTGGATCGCGATGACCCTCGCCCAGCAGACACCCATCCTGCTGCTGGACGAGCCCACCACCTACCTCGACCTCGCCCACCGCCTCGAGGTCCTGCGGCTGTTGCGGACCCTCAACGCCGAACGCGGCGTCACCGTCGTCATGGTCCTGCACGACCTCCACGAGGCGGCTCGCTACGCCGACCATCTCATCGCCATGCGCGACGGCGAAGTCGTCGCCCACGGCCACCCGCGCGAGGTCGTCACCGCCGAGCTGGTCGAAGACGTCTTCGGCGTCGCCTGCGCCGTCACCCCCGACCCGGTGAGCGGGGCGCCGCTCGTGATCCCGCTGGAACCGGTCAGTGCCCTGGAGACCAGGGCCTGACCTCTTGTCGGGGGGGCAAGCATCGTCACCGGGACGACGTCGACCCCGTCCGGGGCCGACCGCATTGCCGCCATGCGCGCCCACCACGCCACCCGGCCCGTGCTCAGCGAGCCACGAGGCCGCTGCGAGGCAGCCGAGGCTGTGCGCGACAAGGACCGTTCCCAGTTCCACCGCTCGCACGGCCCGCCCGTTCGCGGGCCGCCGTGACGAACGCGTCGATCACCGGATGCGGCTGCGCGTCCGCAAGCTCGGGCTGGAAGGCGGTGCCCAGCCAGAACGCGTCCCCCGGCAGCTCGACCACGCGGGGCTCGCCCTCGGGGCTCGTCCCGGACACGACCAGCCCGGCCGCGACCAGAGGCGCGGCGTCGGCGGCGGTCAGTCCGAAGGAGCAGTGGAAGCGCTCGAAGCTCCGCTCGCCCAGGACTACCGCGGCCCGGCTGCCCGGGACGACGTCGACCTGCCCGCTGTGGCCCTTCATCGAGCACGCCAGCTCGGTGATGAGCGCGGTCGACGCCGGGCCGTCCTCCCCCGCGCCGGAGCTCTCCGCGTGCCGCGCCCGGATCCCGACGACGTCGCGCGCGAACTCCAGGACCATGTGCTGATAGCCGCCGCACGTGCCGAGCAGCGGCGTCCCGGCCACGCGGGCCGCCCGGATGACGTCGACGACCCCGTCCTCGTCCGCGTACGGGGATCCGGGGACCACCCAGAGGCCGTCGAACGCGGTCGCGTCGTCGGGCACGAGGTGTTCGGTGGGGAGCCAGTGCAGGTCCACGTCGTCGTACGCGGAGGCGATCCGCGGGATCTGCTCGTGCGCGCGGACCGCCGTCGAACGGTCCCCGACCAGGGCGATGCGTGTGGGGTTCATGCACCCATGCTGCGGTCGGGCCGCGCATCACGTCCAACGATGATCGACGATCGGCCGATCGCTATTCCTTATAGGCCGGGGGATACTGCTCGCGTGGATACCCGCGCCCTGCTCAGCCTGGTCACCGTCGCCGAGACCGGGTCGTTCTCCCGGGCGGCCGCGAGCCTGGGCTTCACCCAGTCGGCCGTCTCCCAGCACGTCGCCGGCCTGGAGAAGACCGCCGGCACCCCGCTCCTCACCCGCCGGCCGGCGGTCGCCCCCACGCCCGCCGGCCGGGAGTTCCTGCGGCACGCCCGGCAGATCCTCGCGCACGAGCGGGCCGCGCAGGCGGCGGTCGCGCGGCTGACCGGGCGCGACGCCGACCGGCCCGTGTCCGTGAGCGTCACCCCCGCCACGGAGCACCTCGTCCCGGTGACCGGCCCGCTGGCCGCCGTCGTCGTGCACGACGCCGACGCCGCGGCCGCCGCTCTCACCTCCGGCGGCACGGACGTCGCCGTCGTCGACGGGATCGCCGCGCCGCGCGACCCATTGCCCGGCTCCGGCGCGGACGTCGTGGTCCGGCTCGTGGCCGAGGCACCCGTTGGGGTACTCCTGCCCGTCGATCATCCGCTCGCGGGGCGGGCGGGGCTCGACCTGGCGACTCTCACCGACGCCCGGTGGCTCGACACGACCAGCACCCGCTGCGCGACGTCGGGCCTCGCGGCCGCGGCCCGGATCCGCCTGCGCCGCGGCGCCGCCTACTCCGGGAGCTCGGCGGAGACGGTGGCGGCGCTCGTCCGCGCGGGCCACGGGCTGCACGCCGCGCCGGCGACCGGCGCCGCGCCCGACGGCCTCGCCGTCGTCCCGCTCGCGGAACCCCGGCTCGTCCACCGGATCGAGGTACGCACCCACACCCCGGCCCGCCCGGCCGTACTCGCGCTGGCCGACGCCGTCAGTCCGCCCACGGGTTGAGGTCCATCAGAGCTCGGCAGTGCGAGCGGTCAGCCCCAGACGCTCGGGCTCGAAGTCGATCTCGTCGCTCAGCGCGTCCTCGATCAGTTCGTCCGCTGTCGTCAGGCTTCTCGCGGCCTCGGCGGGCGCGATCCGGACCAGCGCGAACGCGGCCACGACCAGGCCCGTGACCGTATCGGCGAGCCGGGCGCGGTCCCTGTCCGGCGCGCCGGGGAGGCGCGCGTCGACGCCGCGGGCGACCGCGGCCCGGAGCTCGGCCCGGTAGTCGTCGATGACCTGGGCGACCTGCGCGTCGTGCGCGATGGGGGCGCCGGCCGTGTTGATGAGCAGGCAGCCGTTCGCCGCGGGCAGCGACTCGACGCGCGCGAACGCCTGCCCCAGCCCGTGGAGGTACTCGGTGATCGCGCCGGGCGCGACCACCTCGGCCTGCAGCGGCCGCAGCCGCGGACGGATCACCTCGTCCAGGTAGCTCTGCACGACGACGTCGAACAGACCGCGCTTCGAGCCGAACGTGTTGTAGATGCTCGACCGGCTCAGGCCCGTGGCCTCCTCGAGCGCGGGTACGGACGTGGCCTCGTACCCGTGCTCCCAGAACAGTGATCGCGCCGCGCGCACGGCGGCGTCGCGCTCGAACGCCGGGGTCCTGGCCATACCCGTGACCTCCTGTGACGACGACGGCTTTCTGTAACGACCCGTCCAGTATATATTGGAAGGGTCGTTACAGAAAACCTCCCGCCTCGACCAGAGACCCCGACAGAAAGCGACCCGGAACCACCATGACCGAGTTCACCAGCACGCAGATCCAGCTCGCCGCCCGCCCGGACGGCTGGCCGACCGTGGACGACTTCCGCACCGTCGAGGTTGTCCACGGCGACCTCGAGCCCGGCCAGGTGCGCGTGCGCAACGAGTTCGTCTCCGTCGACCCGTACATGCGCGGCCGGATGCGCGACGTGCGCAGCTACGTGGCGCCGTACGCGCTCCGCGAGACCATCACCGGCGGCGCCGTCGGCCGGGTCGTCGAGTCCGCGACGCCCGACGTGCCCGTCGGCGCGATCGTCCTGCACCAGCACGGCTGGACCGACACCGTGCAGGCCGACGCCGCCACGTTCCGCGTGCTGCCCGAGCTCCCCGGCGTGCCCCTCTCGCTGTACCTGCACGTCCTCGGCATGACGGGCCTGACCGCCTACGTGGGGCTGACCACCATCGCCAGGATGCGCGAGGGCGACACGGTCTTCGTCTCGGGCGCCGCCGGTGCCGTGGGAACCGCCGCGGGCCAGATCGCCAAGCTGCTCGGGGCGAAGCGCGTGATCGGCTCCGCCGGCTCCCCCGAGAAGGTGCGGCTGCTCACCGAGAAGTACGGGTACGACGCCGCGTTCGACTACAAGGACGGCGACGTCCGGGGTCAGCTCGCCGCCGCCGCGCCCGAGGGCATCGACGTGTACTTCGACAACGTCGGCGGCGACCACCTGGAGGCCGCGCTCGCCGCCTTCAACGACGGCGGCCGCGCCGCCCTCTGCGGGGCGATCTCCGCCTACAACGCCACGGGCCCGGTTCCCGGCCCGGGCAACCTGGCCAACGTCATCACCCGCGGGCTCACCCTCAAGGGCTTCACCCTGGCCGCCTACCTGCACCTCGCGCCGGAGTTCCAGGAGAAGATGACCGGCTGGTTCGCCGCCGGGAAGATCGCCTACGACGAGACGATCGTCGACGGCATCGAGAACACCGTCGACGCGTTCCTCGCCATGATGCGCGGCGCCAACACCGGGAAGATGCTCGTCCGCGTCTGATGCGGTCGGCCGGACGTCGAGTGATCGGCCGGACGTCGGATGATCGGCCGCCCGGGGAGCCGATCATCCGACAACGAGCCGACCGCAGATCGCCTGGCCCCAGGCCTACGACGCCGCCTCGCTCCGGAGCCGGCGGAGCATCCTCGGGTCTTGGAACCCGACCGTGTGGGCCGCCGACTCGACGGTGGCGCCGTGGCCGATGAGGTGCTCGGCGCGTTCGCGCCGCAGAAGCTGCTGGTAGCGCAGCGGCGTCAGCCCGGTGGCGCGGGTGAACAGCCTGGTCAGGGTCCGCTCGGCGACGCCGGCGTGGGCGGCCAGGTCGGTGAGCGGGAGGGTCCGCGCGAAGTGCGCGTCGATGTGGTCCTGGACGCGGTGGACCGTGTCGTCGACGTGCGAGCGGTGCCGCAGCATCACGCCGGCCTGTGGCTCGGTACCGTTCCGGCGGGCGTAGACCACCATCTCCCGGGCCACCCGGGCAGCGAGTGCCGGGCCGTGCCGCATGGCGAGCAGGTGCAGCGAGAGGTCGATGCCGCTGGCGATGCCGGCGGAGGTGACCACGCCGTCGTCGGTGGTGAACAGGACGTCCCGCACCACGCGGGCCCGCGGATGCCGGACGGCGAGGTCGTCCTGGACGGCGTGGTGGGTGGTACAGCGGCGCCCGTCGAGGAGCCCGGCCTGGCCGAGCGCGTCCGACCCCGCGCACACGCTGGCGACCGTGCCGCCCGCCGCGTGGTGCGCGGCGAGCCGCTCCCGCATCGGCTCGCTCAGGCGGGGCCAGGCGGCCGGGTCGTTCCCCACGCGCCAGCCGGGGACGACGACGAGGTCGTCCGGGCCCAGATCCGGCCAGCGGGCACCCGCGACCAGCGGCAGGCCCTGCGCCGAGGCGACCACTCCGGCGTCGGGCCCGGGGGATCCCGAGACGTAGTGCAGGTCGTAGCGGTGGCCGAAGTCCCCGGCCGTGAAGAACGCCTGCGCGGGGCCCGCCAGGTCAAGCAGGTGGACCCCGGGCAGGAGAAGGAAGACGACGGTGGTCACCTGGCCGATGCTGCCACTTCCGTCTCCGCCTCCAGCTCCCCGACGGTGGCGATGCGCGCGAAGCGGTCGCGGAGCACCGCCTCGGTGCGTTCGAGGATGTCGGCGGCGCTGAACGGCCCGAGCGGGTCGGTGCTGGTCGCGTCGCTGACGAACGTCATGTCGTAGCCCAGGTCGGAGCCGACGCGCGTGGTGGTCTCCACGCACTGCTCGGCCCGGATGCCGCAGACGCGCAGCTCGGTCACGCCGTGGGTGGTGAGGATCTGCTGCAGGTTGGTCGTGGTGAAGGCGTTGTGCGAGGTCTTGCGCAGCACCGGCTCGCCGGGCAGGGGCTCGCTCAGCTCCTCGAACAGCCGCACGTGACCGGACTCGGGGTCGAACGCGTTGCCCGTCCCCGGTTCTGTGTGCAGCACCCACACCACGAGGTCGCCCGCCGCGCGGGCCAGGGCGACGAGCCGGTTGACCGGCTCCGCGACGCCCGGGTTGAGCGTGTGGGCCCACAGCGGGCGGGTCCGGAAGGACTCCTGGACGTCGATGACGATCAGCGCTCGGTTCATGGCCCCAGTCTGCGCCGTGGCGACCCGCCCGCGGGAGGCCCGATCAGGTCGCGAGGCGGACGGATCCGGTCAGCTCCGGGCGCTCGGGTCCGACGCCGGTGCCGTGGTTCAGAGCCAGTAGTCGCGGCCGGCGACATCGACGCCGGGCACCCTGGGCACGAGATGCCGGGCGAACCAGGCACAGGCGAACTCGGCGACCTGGGCGAGCGCGCCCGTCTCCTCGAACAGATGGGTAGCGTCGGGCACGACGGAGAGCTCGCACTCGCCGCGCATCTCGGCCTGGGCGCGGCGGTTGAGGTCGAGGACGAGATGGTCGCGTCCGCCCACGATCAGCAGCGTCGGGGCATCGACCAGGGCGAGGCGGGGCTCGGCCAGGTCCGGCCTGCCTCCGCGGGACACCACGGCCCGGACGTCTACGCCCGGGACGGAGGCCGCCCACAGCGCCGCGCCCGCACCGGTGCTGGCTCCGAAGTAGCCGATTGGAAGTCCGGCTGCGTCCGCCTGGGTACGCAGCGACAGGGTGACCTCGACCAGCCTGCGGGCGAGGAGCTCGATGTCGAAGACACTGGCGCGTTCGAGTTCCTCGTGCGGAGTGAGCAGGTCGAACAGGAGCGTGCCCAGCCCGGCCTCGTGGAGCTTGGCGGCGACGTAGCGGTTGCGCGGACTGTGCCGGCTGCTCCCGCTGCCGTGCGCGAACACCACGAGGCCGACCGGCTTCTCCGGAATGGTGAGGTGCCCCGCCAGCGGCACCTGATCCGCCAGGACGTGCACGTCCTCGTCGATCTGCGGCGGGTCGTCGTCGTCCGCCGTGGCCGACGCCGGGACCCGCCGCCTGGCCCGATCGAGCAGTTCGGCGACGTCACTGTCGGGCGTCTGCCGGAAGTCGCGGTACCACTGGCCGACGGCCATGAACCTGACCGGCTGCGACAGGCACACGACCTCGTCGGCATCGCGGTGCAGCGAGCGGACGGCCTCGGTCGCCCCGACCGGCACCGCGAGGATCACGCGGCGCGCGCCCTGGGCCCGGGCCACCTGGCAGGCCGCCCGGGCGGTCGCGCCGGTCGCCATCCCGTCGTCGACGATCAGCGCGACCCGGTCCTCCAGGGAGATCCGCTCACGCTCGCCGCGGAACCGCTCCACGCGGCGCGACAGCTCGGCGCGCTCGGCGTCCTCGAGCTCGGCGAGGTCCTCGCTGCGCAAGCCCGCGTGCCGCCAGACGTCGTCGTTGAGCACCAGGACGCCGCCCTCGCCGACCGAGCCCAGGGCGAACTCGGGCTGGTAGGGCACGCCCAGCTTGCGCACGACGATCACGTCCAGCGGTGCGTCCAGGGCCCTCGCGACCTCGAAAGCGACGGGAACGCCGCCGCGCGGCAACCCGAGAACCACGACGTCGTCGTCGCGCAGGCGCTCCAGGCGCCGGGCCAGCCGGCGCCCCGCGTCGATGCGATCGTCGAACAGCGTCATGTCGTACCCTCCAGGCCAGCCTATCGCTGACCCGTCCGGGGGCCGAGGGGTCGACGGCCGGAGCCGGCCGACAGAGCTCGACAGAGCGTCAGGTCCACACCGGCTTGCCGTCACGCCAGACCACGCCGCGGTTGCGGCACAGGCAGAACGGGTGCCCGACGGGGTCGGTGTAGACCTGCCAGCCGTAGCCCTCGGGGCCGATGAAGTCCTTCTGCAGCGTCGCGCCCAGCGCGACGATCCGGCGCTGTTCGGGCTCGAACTCGTCGACCTCGAAGTCGAGGTGGTACTGCTTGGGGTGCTCGTCGCTGGGCCAGACCGGTGGGCGGAAGTTCTCGACCCGCTGGAAGGCCAGTTCGATGTCGCCGACGATGATGCCGGCCCAGTGGTCGTCGCTGTCCTTCTTCATCTCACGCCCCGTGACCTCGGCGTAGAAGGCGGCCAGTCGCATCGGGTCCGGGCAGTCGATGATGAAATCGGTGAGTCTCAGCACCGGACGATCTTGACATGGATCGGGACGTGGCCGAAGCGTTTTCCGGGCCGGCGCCGCGCGTCAGCGGGCCTCGCGCCGTGAGGCCGCGGGCGCTCAGGCTCGCTCGAACTGCTTGCGCAGTTCGTCCTTGGCGCGCTCGAGCACCTTCTTCTGGTCGGCGCTCAGCTCCTTGCCGGCGCGGTTGACGTAGAAGGTGAGCATCGACATCGCCGAGCGGTACGGCGAGCTCTTGCGCCGGTCGCTCGCCTCCGCGGAGCGCTTGAGCGACGCGGCGATGCGCGCCGGGATACCGCGCGCGAACACCGACGACGGCGTGACCGACTACCCGCCGGCGGCCAGCACGGCCGCCAGACCCTCTCGCAGGTCGTCGACGAAGAACTCGGGAACTTCCAGTGCCGGGAAGTGTCCCCCGGCTTCGGGCGACGTCCATCGGACGATCTGCCGGTACCGCTCCTGCGCCCAGGGGCGCGGACACTTCTCGACGTCGCGGGGATACATGGTGAGCGCTGCCGGGACGTCGACCCGGAGCTCAGGGTCGAGCGAGTTGTGGCTCTCGTAGTAGATGCGGGCCGCCGAGGCGCCTGTCCGCGTCAGCCAGTACAGGGTGACGTCGTCGAGGATGCGGTCCCTGGAGATCCTCTCGAACGGGCTGTCGTCGGTGTCCGACCACTCCGCGAACTTGTCGAGGATCCAGGCGAGCAGCCCGACCGGCGAGTCGACCAGCGAGTAGCCGATGGTCTGCGGCCGGGTCGCCTGCTGCTTCGCGTACGCCGCGCGGTGATGCCAGAAGTCGCGGGTCTCCTCGGCCCACGTGCGCTCGGTCGCGGTCAGCCCGTCCGTCGTCGACCCCGGCAAGCCTTCCGCGAACGTGGTGTGGATGCCGAGAACACGTTCCGGGAACCTGCCGGCGAGGACCGTGGTGATGTTGCCTCCCCAGTCGCCGCCGTGGGCCAGGAACCTGCCGTAGCCGAGCCGCCCCATGAGTTCCGCCCAGGCGGCCGCGATCTTCTCGGTTCCCCACCCGGTGGTGGCCGGCTTGTCGCTGTAGCCAAAACCTGGCAGCGACGGGACGACGACGTGGAACGCCGGCGTGTCCGCGTCTGTCGGACCTGCCAGCTCGTCGACGACATCGATGAACCGGACGATGCTGTCCGGCCAGCCGTGCGTCACGATCAGCGGGGTGGCGTCCGCGCGGGGCGACCGGCGGTGCAGGAAGTGGATTCCCAGACCGTCGATGGTCGTGCGGAACTGGCCGATCTCGTCGAGGCGCGCTTCGAACGACCGCCAGTCGTACCCGGTGCGCCAGTAGTTCACGACGTCCACGAGGTCGGCGAGCGGAACGCCCTGATCCCATCGGCGAGGGCCGGGCGCGGACCCGAAGACCGTCTCGGGTTCCGGAAGCCGGGCCGCGGCCAGCCGCGCGCGCAGGTCGTCGAGGTCGGCGTCGGGCGCGTGGGCTTCGAAGGCTTGCACGTCGCCGGCTCGGCGGTTCGTGGACATGGGACCTCCTGGTCATCGGTGAACCGGCCCGCCATCCACTGGAACCGGCTATGACGGTTCTAACAGACCTCGGCGCCGGCGCGCAACCAGCTATGGTGGTTCCATGCGCGACCCGTTCCCCGACTTCCGTCTCGGCAAGGTGCTGGCGACCGGCTTCACGGCGACCCTGACGGAGCGTCGTGGCGACGCCGTGGAACGCATTCCGACGCCACAGCGACTCGTCGACTGGCTGGCGGTGAGCGGCCTCGCGGTGGAGTCCTGCACCCCCGCCCAGCTCGAACGCGCCCGCGAGCTGAGGGAGTCGATTCACGCCGCGGCGACGGCGGCAGCACGCCAAGATCCCCTCCCCGCGCCTGCCGTCTCCGTCATCAACGACTGCAGCACTCACGGCCGGGCAGCGGCCATCCTGACGCCCGAGGGCGAGCGGCACTGGCGACTGAGCTCGGCGTCCGCCGTGCAGGACGCCATGGGCGTGATCGCCGCCGACGCGATCAGCATCATCTCCGGCGAACGAGATGGCAGGCTGGCCTTGTGTGCGTCACCCACCTGCCAGGCAGCCTTCTTCGACACCAGCCGGAGCCGCACCCGCAGATGGTGCGACATGAACACGTGCGGGAACCGTGAGAAGAAGGCGCGCTTCAACGCCCACAGGCACGAAAGCGCCGCACCGGCACGGTAGTCGCCGACGAGCCGATCGAGCGCCCAGGCGTGCGGCTGGTCCGCCGGGGCAACGGCGCTGCGCCCCGGGGGAGTTCGGACCGACTTCTCGCCGGCGGATGCCGGACCACCTGCCCGCCGCTAATGTCCGAGTCATGGACACTGACGGTCGTTCGTTCGGCACTGTGCGGCCGCATTCGGCCACGCCGCCTGATCGGCAGGGCTCGACGCAGACCCGCGACATGGCGGTAGTCGCGGGCTACGTCCTGATCGGTATCGGCCTGGTCCTCCTCGAACCCGGCGAGCTGAGCGCGCTCGCAGACCTGACGTGGGCTGGGTGGGCAGTTGCCGTGTGCACCTCAGCTGGAGTGATCTGGAGCTATGGCGCCCGCCGATGGGCTGAGCTTCCCGCCGACGTGCGGGACGTTCGCCGCGCGGCCAAGAGCTGGCCGGCCCTTCTCCTCGGGACCGCGAGCCTGGTCATGGCCGGATGGATCGTGTTCGACCTCATCGGGAGCCGCAACTGGGTCGGTCCGGCGCTCACGCTCGTCGCCTACTGTGGAATGGTCCCCGCCGTGGGCGTGGTCGACGCGGTGCGTCGCAGCCCGCCGGACGGGGCAGCTCCGGCAGGAACGCAGCTCGCGCGACTGATTGACAGTCGCCGGATCGTTCGCGGAGTGCTGGCAGGCGCGGGAGCTCAGGTCGCGCTCATCACGATAGCCCTCGGTGCCCACCTGAACCGGACCGACCCGGCCGACGGATGGGACCTAAGGGTCCTGGCAACGGGGCTTGCCGGTACCGTCGCCGTCGCTGTGGTCATCGCACCGACGACGGCGGCACTCAACCAAAGGGCCCGAGAGCTCGCCGACTGCCTCTACCCGATCGAGGGACTCGATCAGGCCGCCGACATCGCCGAGGCCCTGGGCCGGCGCAAGGGCCTCGACCAGGCCACGGGAGACCTGGGAATCGTTGGTGAACTGGAGCGCGCCGTCGTGATCCTCACACCGTTGATCGCCGGCGCGACGAGCGCGTGGATCGGTTCCTGACCGAGCCATCCGGTCCATGGGGCTCTGACGGAGCGTCGAGCAGCCATTGCGACGTTCTCAGGCTCGGCCGGGGCGTTCGCCGCCGTCCCATCGACCGCCACTGCAATCGCTGATCCCGGATCGCCCATGATCCCCCGCCCCGACCGATCCCGCAGGTCACGCAACCTCCCGGCAGGTCTCCTGCGTCTGGTTGGCATGGCGTCGCACGGGCGGCGCGCTCGAAACCGGACGGGAGAGACCCGATGCGCAGGAGAGCAAGTGCAGCGGCGGTCGCGATGGCGATCGCACTGGGCGGGGGGACGTGGGCGACCGCGGCCGTCCCGAAGGACACACCGGCACCACAGCTCGAACAGCGGCGGGCGGCGGGCGCGACGCAGGATCGTCCCGCGTCCGTCACGCTGCTGACGGGCGACGTCGTCACCGTGCGGACCGCGGCCGACGGCTCGGTCGCGGCGACGGTGCAGCCCGGCCCCGGCCGCGAACACATGGCCTTCTTCCAGCAGCGTGAGGGGGACCATCTCTACGTCATCCCGCGCGACGTCGCGCAGCTCGTGCCCGGCCGCCTGGACCGCGCGCTGTTCGACGTGACCGGCCTGGTCGAGGCCGGGTACGACGACGCCTCGCGCGACACGTTGCCCGTGATCGTCCAGACCGCGGCGGCCACCGCGGCGACGGCCGAGGGTGCCACGGCCGCCGTCGGCGCGGCCACGTCCGGCTCCCCGGACGACCGAGCCCGCGTCGCGGCACCGGCCGAGCACGACTGGGCGGCGTCGGGCATCACACCCGACGTGGAACTGGAGTCGGTGGGCGCCGTGGCCGACGTCCTGCCGAAGGGCCGGGCGGCGAAGCTGCTCGACGCCCTCGTGCCGGCCGGGACGCCGGCCGGGACGGACGCCTCCACTCTGCGTGCCGCGGCCCCCGACGGCGTCGGGTACGTCTGGCTGGACCAGCCGGTCCGGGCGTCGGACGCGGACTCGACGCCGCAGATCGGCGCCCCCGAGGCCTGGGAGGCGGGGTTCACGGGGGAGGGCGTCACGGTCGCCGTGCTCGACTCGGGCATCGATGCGACGCACCCCGACCTCGACGACGTGGTGGCCGGCGAGCGGGACTTCACCGGCAAGGGCGACGTGACCGACGGCCACGGCCACGGCACGCACGTCGCCTCGATCCTGACGGGGTCGGGTGAAGCGTCGGACGGCGCGAACCGGGGCGTCGCCCCGGACGCCGACCTGCTGGTCGGCAAGGTCCTGGACGACTACGGCTACGGCGAGCTGTCGGGCGTCATCGACGGCATGGAGTGGGCGGCCGCGGAGGGCGCCGACGTCGTGAACCTGTCGCTGGGCAGCCTGTTCTTCGACGTCCCGTCCCCGGACGCCGTCGCGGTGGACGAGCTGACCGAGCAGTACGGCACGCTGTTCGTCGTGGCCGCGGGCAACGACGGCGACCTCGGCCAGGGCACGGTGGGCTCCCCCGGCATCGCGGCGTCGGCCCTCACGGTGGGCGCCGTCGACGACGCCGACACCGTCACGCCCTACTCCAGCCGCGGCGGCGCCGACGCCGGCCTGCTCAAGCCCGACGTCGTCGCGCCGGGCGACGGGATCGTCGCCGCGCGTGCCACGGGGACCTCGGAGGGCGACGTCGTCGACGACCTGCACGTCGCGCTGAGCGGCACCTCCATGGCGGCCCCGCACGTCGCGGGCGCAGCCGCCCTGCTCAAGCAGGCCCGCCCCGGCCTCGACGCGACCGCCCTCAAGTCGACCCTGATGGGATCGGCCGAACCCACGGGCGCGGACGTCTGGTCCGAGGGCGCGGGACGGATCACCGTCCCGGGCGCCATCGCGCAGCAGGTCACCGCCACGCCGTCGGTCTCGTTCGGCACCTTCACCTGGCCGCACGACGGCGAGTCGGCCTCCCGCACCGTCACCTGGACGAACACGGGGTCAGACGACGTCACGCTCGCCCTGACCACCGGCGTCACCGACTCCGAGGGCGACTCGGCGGCCGACGCGATCACCCTGTCGGCAGACTCCGTCGTCGTCCCGGCCGGCGGGACGGCGTCGGTCGACGTGACCGTGGCCGACGGGCCGGGCGCCATCGGCGCGATCGGCGGGACGCTCGTCGCGACCGGGACGGACGGCACCACGGTGCGTACGCCGGTCGGCTGGGCGAAGGAGCGCGAGTACGTGGACCTGACGGTGCGTGCCGTCGACCGCGACGGGGCGCCCGTCGCCGCGGACACGTGGGGCGCCGCGATCAAGCTGGACCCCGAGAACGGCGAGGTCTTCGGCACGAACCTCAACTTCGAGGACGGCGTCGCCACGGCGCGCGTCCTCCCCGGCGTGTACAGCCCGATGGCGTACATCGAGACGTTCGGTGAGGACGGCGAGGTCACCGACGCGCTGTTCCTGTCGAGCGGGGAGGTCGACGCGACCTCCGACGCGGAGGTACTCCTGGACGGGACGACGGCCGAGGAGATCACCACCTCGACACACCGTCCCGCAGAACTGGCTTCCCTGGGCCTTTCCGTCGAGACCGAGGACTCGCTGGAGTTCGCCTACGCGTCGGTCAACGTGAAGTACGGGCCGGGAACGGACCTCGCGCTGACCCCGGTGCCGGCGGCAACCCACGGCGACTACGACACGATCCTCCAGGCGACGCTGCTGGCGCCGACCACGGGAGACGAGGCGGCCGCCTACCGCTACGACCTCGCCCACCACAGCGAGGGCGTCGAGGTGCCGGCGCTGCGGGGCGACCGCCGCACGACGGTCGCCGTCGACACCACCTACGGCGCGTCGGTCGGCGACACCCACCTCGCGGAGCGCATGTACTGGGAGCCGGGCACCATCATCGCCGGCGGAGCCGTCGAGACGGTCCCCGTCGGCACGCGGCGCACCGAGTACCTGACAGCGGCGCCGGGCGCGTGGTACCTCAGGTCCGAGATCCAGGAGGACGGCGTGGGCGTGGTGCTCGCCGAGGCCGAGACACACACCTGGAGCGAACCGGGCCGCGCCCGGCAGGGGCTCGCCGCGGGCGTGCTGGCCTCGGGGATCTCCCCGATCACGCCGGTCATGCAGTGGGGTGGCGATCTCTGGCTCACCCCGTCGGGCCGGGTCGACGACGACGGCGGCGTGCTGTGGGGCTCGGACATCGTGGAACGCCTGCGCGTCTGGCAGGACGGCGAACTGATCGAGGACGCCCCGGAGCCCTATGCGTTCCCGACCGTCCCCGAGGGCGGGGCGGACTACCGGATGCTGCTCGAGAGCACACCGGACGACCCCGCCTACCGGCTCGCCACGAGCGTGACCGGCGAGTGGACGTTCCACGCGCGTCCCGACGTCGCCGACGACGCCCGCCCGCCGCTGCTCGACACCACGTGGGACGTGCGCGGGCTCGACCCGTCAGGCTCCGCACCCGGGACCACGTGGGTACGGGTCCGTGCGGACCACCAGGACGGCGCGTACGACACGTCGGAGGTCGAGGGCGCCCGCCTGTGGTGGTCGGCCGACGACGGCGACACCTGGCGCCGGGCGAAGGCGATGAGGATCGGTGACGGCACCTACGCCGCACTGGTCCGGGCACCCGCCGGTACCGAGCACGTCTCGCTCAAGGTCGAGGCGTGGGACGCGGCGGACGCGACCGTGACCAAGACGGTCGTCCGGGCGTACGCCGTCGACTGACCGGGAACCGGCAATGCCGGACGCCCAGGCCACGCAAGCGCCTGGGCGTCCGGCCCGATGCCGCGAAGATCGGCGCGGCGCCCTCGACTACGCCTCACTCAATACCCTCATGAATCGCTGAACCGTCATGCGTCGCCGGCCCCGGACTCCTTGGGCTGGAGCTGTTGGCCATCGTCGGGTACCGGGGTGCACGGCGGGTCGGTCAGGAATCGAGAAGCGTTCCCTGCCGCGTGCTCCCTAGTGTTCAGGACATGGCAAACATCGACTCCGTCACCCTTGAGGTGACCGACACCAGCACCGCACGTTCCTTCTACGACGCCGCCTTCGACCTGGGCGACAGGCTCCACCTCCGCGCAGGAGACACGCCCTCCACCGGGTTCCGCGGCTATCACATCTCCCTCATCGCCTCCCAGCCCGCGAACGTGAACGCCCTGTTCGACGCCGCCGTCGCGGCAGGCGCCACCCCGCTCAAGCCCGTCGCGAAGTCCCTGTGGGGTCACGGCGGCGTCCTCCAGGCGCCCGACGGCGCCATCTGGAAGGTCGCGACCTCCGCCAAGAAGGACACCGCCCCGGCCTCCCGGGAGGTCGACGAGATCGTGCTCCTGATCGGCGTCGCCGACGTGTCGGCGAGCAAGCGGTTCTACGTGGAGCACGGTTTGAAGGTGGGCAGGAGCTTCGGCTCCTACGTCGACTTCGACATGGGATCCAGCCCGATCGGGTTCGGCCTCTACAAGTACCGCGCGCTGGCCAAGGACGCCGGCGTACCGCCCGAGGGCACGGGTTCGCACCGGCTCACGATCAACGGCGACCTCGGGGAGCTCTCGGACCCGAACGGATTCGCCTGGGAGCCCGTCCCGGCCACCCGATAGGACCGGCCCGGGTCGCGCCGCGTCACGGCCGTGGCGCGGCCGCCGACGCGATCGCAGAGCCACCCCGAACCGGACCGGGGTCTGGGGCGGAGCCCCAGGCGGGACGTGGGGGCTGCACCCCCATGAGACATGGCGAGACCGGTGTGGCCTGTCGGCCACACCGGTCTCACGGTCGAGTGGAGCTGAGGGGACTCGAACCCCTGACCCCCTGCATGCCATGCAGGTGCGCTACCAGCTGCGCCACAGCCCCGACGCCCGCTTTCCAGCGGGCCCCGCAAGCATACGCAGCGGCGGGCCCACCGGCCAAATCGAATCGGAAATTCCGCCGCGTGGGCCTCGTCACGGTGCATCGGACCAACTTCTCGGGTTCACTCATCGAGCCTGCACCGTTCATCGGGCTCTGGTTGTCTGTGCGCGCCTCTGTCGCGCCCGAGCGCGAGGCAGGAGCTTGCTTTCACCACACCCGGCGATTCCGCAAGCAAGCTCATGCCCCACTTTCGACCCGGAGAATTGATGACCATCCCCCACCAGAGACCGACCGTGAACGGCCCCGCGGCGTCGCCGGATCGGCTGTAGGTTGCTGCTCAGCGCCCGCACCCGCGTCCCTGCCCGTGCGCCGGCCCCGGACCTGGCACGCGGGCTGATGCTCCTGTTCATCGCGCTCGCGCACTCCTACCTGCTGCTGTACGCGGTCGACGGCGTCCGCCCGCTCGCGCTCGGTGACCGCGTGGTGGTGTTCCTCGAGGACCTGTTCGTGAACCACCGCGCCCGGCCGATGTTCGTCCTCCTGTTCGGCTACGGCCTCGCCCAGCTCGGGCTGCGCTGCCGCCGCCGGGGCGACAGCTGGGACACGGTGCGGCGCCTCGTGCGCCGTCGTGGCCTGTGGCTGCTCCTGCTCGGTCTGCTGCACGTCGCGCTGCTGTTCTACGACGTGCTCACGATGTACGGGATCGCGAGCCTGCTCTTGGCCGGGGCGCTCACCTGGTCCGACGCCCGCCTGCTCCAGGTGCTCCGCCTGGCGCTCGTCGGGGTGGCGATGGCGTTCGCGGTGTACGGAGGTCTCTCCGCGACCGAGGGGTTCAGCCTGGTGATCGGCCCCGACAGCCCGATCTTCACGCCGTGGGACCGCGTCATGGAGTGGCTGCGGATGGCGTCCTTCATGACCTGGCAGGTGCTGCCCGGCGTGCTGCTGGGCATCTGGGCGGCGCGGCGGCGGATCCTGGAGGAGCCGTATCGCCACCGGACGCTCCTGACCCGGACCGCCGTCGTCGGCCTCGTGGCGTCGGTGCTGGGCGGAGTGCCGTTCGCACTGATGGAGGCGGGTTTCTGGCCGGGGCCGACGGCGGTCGTGGCCGGGGCTGCGGCCGTGGTGCACGGCGTCACGGGGTACGCGGGCGGCGTCGGCACGGCGGCGCTCATCGGGCTGGCCGCGCTGCGCGTACCCGTGCTCGCGCACCCCGTCGTCGTGGCCGTCCAGGCGCTGGGGCAGCGGTCGCTGACGTTCTACCTGTTCCAGTCGGTGGCGTTCGTGGCCCTGATGGCGCCCTTCGCCCTCGGGCTGGGCGGCGAGGTCCGGTACGTCGGGGCCGCGGGGATCGCGCTCGGGACGTGGGTGATCTCGCTGGCGGGGGCGTACGGGCTGCACCGGGCGGGACACCGCGGGCCGGCAGAGGTGCTGCTGCGGCGGCTCAGCAGCTGACCGGCAGGGGCGGGGTGCCCTGTGGGCACGGTTCAGCAGGTCGCGAGGGTCCGGCGCGCGGACACGGCGACGAGTGCCATGGGCAGTCCGACGACGATCCCCAGCACCAGCCAGCCCCGGGGCTCCGAGCCGACGCCGGCTGTCGTCATGGCCACGCCGATTCCCGCGAGCAGCACCGACGAGACCATGGCGAACCCGGCGGTCGCGAGCGCCACCTGGCGTCCGGCGTCGAACCATCGGCCGCCGATCCCGGCGATGACGAGCAGCAGCGCCGCCACGGCGATCATCACGACGCCGGTCACCTCGACGGCGCGGTCGAGGAATGCGTACACCGCGCCGCCCGGGGTGGGCGCGCCGGTCGAGACGATCGGGCTGCCCCAGACGAACGGCTGGAGCACGACGAACGCGAAGAGGAGACCGGCGGTGCGCCGCGCCGACGAGACCGCGAGCGTCGTCTGGAAGCCGGGCGCGACCTCGTCCACCGTCCCGAACTCGGCGACGGCGCGCTCCGCGGCCCGGCGCTCGTCGTACCCGGCGCGGGCGTAGGTCGCCGTGGCGTCCTCGAGGTGGTCGGCGGCCTCCTGCAGCAGGTCACGGCGGAGGCGGGCCGGCCCGACGAGCGCGGCGTCGAGATCGGCCAGGTAGGTGGTGATCGCGGACACGCCTTCCATCGTGGTCGCTCGCGTACGCGAGCGCATCAGGGTTGCCCCTGGTTCGACGCCGGTCCCCGGATCATGCCTCACCGAGCACCCGGCCGACGACGGCGGAGAAGGCGCGCCATTCCTCGCGGTGCCGCGCCAGCGCCTTCGTGCCGGCGCGCGACAGCGAATAGGTACGACGACGCCGGCCGCCCACCGTGGACCACGTGCTGTCGAGATAGCCCGCCCGTTCCAGCCGCCGCAGGGCCGGATACACGGTGCCGGTGGGCAGCCCGAGCTCACCGCCACTTCGTTCGCTCAGTGCCTCGATGATCGCGTACCCGTGCAGCGGTTCACTCTCGACGACGGCCAGGATCAGCGAGTCGAGGTGTCCGCGGAGCGCGTCGGCCTTCATGTAGACAGGCTACTAGTCGATCCTGTGTGCGAATTTGGCCGGTGGGCCCGCCGCTGCGTATGCTTGCGGGGCCCGCTGGAAAGCGGGCGTCGGGGCTGTGGCGCAGCTGGTAGCGCACCTGCATGGCATGCAGGGGGTCAGGGGTTCGAGTCCCCTCAGCTCCACTCGACCGTGAGACCGGTGTGGCCGACAGGCCACACCGGTCTCGCCATGTCTCATGGGGGTGCAGCCCCCACACCCCGCCTGGGGCTCCGCCCCAGACCCCGGTCCGGTTCGATCAGTTCCGGTAGCGCGCGTAGATCAGTCCGCTGCTGAAGGAGCGTTCCTCAACCAGTTCGAGGTCGAGGCGTACGTCGTCGGGGAAGAACCGCTTGCCGCCGCCGACCACGCTCGTCGTGACGAAGAGGTGGTACTCGTCCACCAGGCCGGCCCTGATCGCCTGGGCGGCGAGGTTCGGGCCGTCGACGGAGATGTCGTGATCGGACTCGGCCTTGAGCTTGCGCACCGCGTCCGGGTCGAAGGTCCGCTCGATCCTGGTTCTCGCGCTAGACGGCGACTCCAGTGTCGTGGAGTAGACGACCTTCTCCGCGGCCTGCCAGTCGCGGGCGTACTGCACGATGTGCGGCGGCGCGCCGGGCTCGGTGTGCGCGGTCTCCCAGAAGACCATCGTCTCGTACATGCGCCGGCCGTAGAGGTACGTGCCCACGTGACGGAACGTGTCCCCGATGAAGGTGTGCACCTCCTCGTCCTCGGCCCCGCTGCCAAGGCTGCCCTCGGCGGCTTCGGCGTAGCCGTCGAGCGACGTGATCATCGAATAGATGAGTTTGGCCATGTCCGGCTCCTTCGGTTGAGGTGAGTCAGTCGGCTCACCTCAACTGAGCGTAGAGATCTCCCGATGGTGAGTCAAGCGACTCACCTCCCTGCCATACTGGGCGCATGCCACGCGAACTCTCCGCCTACCACCGGCGGGTCGCCGCGGATAACCGCGCGGCCATCCTCGACGCAGCCACACGCCTGTTCCTCGAGCTCGGCTACGACCGGACATCGCTGGCACGCGTCGCCGAGAGCGCGGGGGTCTCCAAGGCGACCCTGTACAAGCAGTTCCCGACGAAGGCAGAACTCTTCGAAGCGACGGTGCTCGCGGCAGGTGATACGCCGGACAACGAGCTTGCGGAACCGCCGTCCGGCGACTTCCACGCGGGCCTGGTCGTCCTGGGTCTCGCGTACGCGGAGTTGCTCTCCCGCCCTCGCATGGCGGACCTGATCCGAGCCGTCATCGCCGAGTCCCCGAGGTTCCCGGAACTGCGCGACCGGACCTTCGATTTCGGCACACTGCCCGTGCTCGCGGCCCTGAGGCGCTACTTCGAAGCGGCGAACGCCGCCGGGACCGCCGACGTGGACGATCTGGACGTGGCGGCAGCGCAGTTCCTCGGCATGATCGCGACGGTCGTCTTCTGGCCTCGCCTCGTCCACGGCAACTGGTCGCTCAGCCAGGAAGAGACGCACCGCGTGGTGGACCAAGCCGCCCGGACGACAGCCGCGCGCTACGCCGCGGCCGGGAGCGGCCAGGGCGCATGACGTACCGGAGAATCAGCCCGGCCGCGAGCGCCCAGAACGCCGCGCCGATGCCGAGGAACGCGACGCCGGAGGCGGCGATCAGCATGGTCAGGACGGCGGCCTCTCGTTCGTGGGGGTCTGACAGTGCCGCCAGCAGCGAGTTGGAGAGGGTGCCGAGCAGCGCCAGGCCGGCCGCTGCCTGCATCACGCCGTCGGGCGCCGCCTGGACGAGTGTGGTGAGTGCTCCGCTCGCGACGGCGAGCGCGAGCATGGTGATGGCGGCGACGACGGCTGCGATCCAGCGGCGGCGTGGATCTCGTCCTGCTTCCGGTCCCGCGGCGAGGGCGGCGGAGATGGCGGCGAGGTTGATCGCATGCCCGCCGGTGGGTGCGCCGAGGGTGGTGCCCAGGCCGGTTACGACCAGGCTCTCGCGCCAGGGGGTGCGATAGCCGTGGGTGGCGAGGACGGCGACGCCGGGAACGTTCTGCGACGCCATCGTCACCACGTAGAGCGGGACGGAGATGGCGATGACGGCCTCGACGGTCAGGTGCGGTGTGGTCCATGCCAGGGTGGGGACCAGGTCCGACGTCGGGACCGCTCCCCCGCCGGTGACCAGGACCACGACGAGCGCGACGCCGAGAGCGGCGGGCACGGCCCATCGCCGCGCGATCGGGAGCAGGACCAGCCAGGTCAGCACGATCGGCGCGACCGCGAGCGGGGCGCCGGCGAGCGCGGTGACGGGGGCCAGGCACAGGGGAACGAGAACCCCGGCGAGCATTCCCTGGGCCAGGGACGCCGGGATGGCCGCGACCAGGTCCCCCAGCCGGGGGATCACGGCGGTGAGGATGATGAGCAGTCCCGTGATCCCGAACGCGGCCACGGCCGCCGGCCACCCACCCGCGACGCCGGACATCGAGGCGAGGAGCGCCGCGCCGGGGGTCGACCAGGCCAGGACGATCGGAGTGCGGTGTCGCACGCTCAGCCACAGCATCCCGAGTGCTTGGGTGACGAGGAGGGTCAGCAGGCCCGAGGCGGCCTGCGCGGGGGACGCGCCCACGGCGGTCAGGCCGGCGAGCACGACGACGACGGAGCTGCTGGGGCCGACGACGGCCGTGACGATCCCGGCGGCGACGGGTCCCTGATGCATTCTGTCGCTCATCCGAGCATCCCTTCGCCTACGCTGTTCTGATTACGGAACACCCTATGTTCTGTATACAGAACAAGCAAGGAGCGTGATGGGAGACGCCAGGGACGGCGCGGCCGCCAAGGTCGGGCAGCGAATCCGTGCGCTGCGAACCGCTCGCGGAATGTCGCTGACAGCCTTGGCGGCGACCGCCGGGATCGGCAAGGGTTCCCTCTCGGAGCTGGAGACCGGGCAGAGGAACCCCACGCTGGACACCCTGTACGCGGTCGCGGGGCCGCTGCGAGTGCCGATGGCGGAGCTCGTCGGCGACGACGACTGGACGCAGCTCGACGAGAACGGGATCTTCACCACCCGGGTCCGGGTGCTGCGCGAGGACTCGCGGGTGACCGAGGTCTACCTGATCCGGCTTGCGGCCGGCGCGGTGCGCCGGTCCCCCGCTCACGCCGTCGGCGCCGTCGAGCGACTCGTCGTGCTGACCGGGAACGGCGCGGTCATGTACGGCGAGCGGCGGTCCGACCTCACCACAGGCGTCTCCGTCGAGTTCCCGGCGGACCAGCCGCACTCGTACATCGGCAGCCCCGACGAGGGCTTCGAGGCGGTCAACATCATCGTGACACCGAGGACCTGACGCGAACCTCGTCCGGCTCGGCGAGGGGACCGCGGTCGCGTGAGGCCGACGACGTCGCCTACCCGCGCGGCCCCTCACGGAAGCGGGGGTGGGCCAGGACGAAGACGCACACGGCGAGCATGATCGCCCCGCCGGTCAGGATCGGCAGCGGTGGCCAGAGGGCGTACCGCGAGCTGCTCACGTCGATCTACCCGATCCTGCGCCGCTACCCGGGAACGGCGTTCTGGCTGCTCATGCACGGTCCGGCGTTCCCCGGCATCACGCCGATCATCGACGCCGGCATCGCCTCTCTCGAGAGGGCGGGATTCGGTGACCGCGTCGGCCTCGCGTACAGCGTCCTCCTCAACAGCGCCGTGCTCACCATCTCCGTCGGCGACGAGCGGCTCCGCCACGAGGCCGACAGCCCCCGCGACCATCGCGCGATGATGCACGACTTCCAGGCCAACGCCGGCGGCAGCCACGGCGTCGACGTGCTCCTCGACAGCGTGATCCGGCCGCTCACCGGCGATCCGGACCGCGCGGCCGAGCGCGTGCGGGACTACTACCGGTTCGTCGTCGACATCACGATCGCGGGCCTCGAGCGACAGCTCGCCGAGCCCGCCGCTTCTCACCGGGCGCAGCGGAAGCCGATGTGACTGGTCGCGGAATCGGGCGTCTGCGGTGATCGGGCGGCGGGTCGGTAGCGCAGGCAGTACTCGGGAGCGCAGAGGTGCGAGCCGCCCTTGAGCACGCGGGCGACCTCTCCGACGGACGCGCCGGTGTCCTCGGCTCGGCCACCGCTGTCCGGCGCGCATCCGCACGAGCAGGCGTGCTCTGTCGCGAGTGCGGGTGTGGCGGGCGGCCCGCCGTGGCCCGGCGTCCAGGTGTCGCTGGTCCACTCCCAGACGTTGCCCGCCATGTCGTACAGCCCGAACCCGTTGGGCGGGAACGACCCCACCGGCGCGGTGCCGACCCATCCGCCCGTGCCCGCGCCGGTGTTGCGGTACGGGAACCGGCCCTGCCACGTGTTGGCGTGCGTGCCGTCGTTCGGCTCCTCACCCCACGTGTAGGTCGCCCCGTCGAGGCCGCCGCGCGCCGCGAACTCCCACTCGGTCTCGGTCGGGAGCCGCGCCCCGGCCCAGTCCGCATAGGCGGCGGCGTCCTGGAACGACACCTGCACGACGGGGTGGTCGTCCAGCCCGTCGAGCGACGAGCCCGGACCGCGCGGATGCCGCCAGTTCGCGCCCGGGACCCAGCGCCACCACTGCCGCCAGTCGCGCAGGTCGACGGGACCGTCGGTCGGCATGAACACGAGTGACCCTGGTTCGAGATCCGGCAGGTCCGCACCGCCGAAATCGGCCGGATCGAGCGGGTGCTCCGCCGTCGTGACGTACCCCGTGGCAGCCACGAACGCAGCGAACTGCCGGTTGGTCACCGCGTACCGGCCGATCTCGAACGCCGCGACCGTCGCCTCCACGACGAACCCCTCCTCGGGGTAGAACCGGTCCGAGCCCATCCGGAAGGTCCCGCCCTCGATCCCCATGAGGTCCGACGCCGCGTCCCGGTACTCGCCCACGATCACCACCCCCACGCCGCCGTGCCGCGCGCCTACTGCCGGCCCATGGCGACGCGCATCAGCTCCTCGGGCCTGATGAAGTGGTCGTGGTCGTCATGGCCGATGTCGAGCTGCACCCAGCTGATGCGACCGGTGAACCGGCTCGTACCGACGCTGTACGCGCTGGACACGCAGGTCCCGGACTCATAGCCGATGTCGGTGGTCTCGTCGGCCGAGAAGATCAGCGGCTGCGTGGCATCCACCCGCCCGCGGCCCACCGGGGTCCCGTCGTGGAAGAGGGTCACGTCACCGCCCTTGCCGAGCCCTCCGCCGTCGTAGGCGAACTCGATGCGTACCTGGTGCGTGCCGGCAGGCACGGGGTCGTCGGCGACGACGTCGTACTGGTGGATGCCGAGCACGTTGTAGGTGAACGTGAGCCGGCCACCCGTGGCATGCAGGGACCAGCCGCCGAACCTGCCGCCCTGCGCGATGACGACGCCCCCGGCGCCGTCTGCCGGGACGTCGACCTCGGCGGTCACGGAGAACGACTTGTTCTTGATGCCGGCCACGCTGCTCTCGGACAGGCGGCCCATCCCGGGGAAGAAGATCTGGGAGTCCCCCCGGATGAGCGTGGGTCGTCCGGCGAGGTCGGGCGAGAGCCGTTCGCCCGTGCGATCGTCCATGGGCAGCACGTTGTACTTCGTGGCCTCGATGAGCCACAGGCGCTGGAGCTTCGCGAGCAAGTCCGGCCTTTCGGCCGCGAGGTCGTGGGCCTGGCTGAAGTCCGACGCGCCGTCGTACAGCTCCCAGACGTCGTCGTCGAACTCAGGCACCTGATCCCCCGTCAGCAGCCAGGGCGTGCGGTGCTTGGTGACCGCGCTCCAGCCGCGGTGGTAGATCCCGCGGTTGCCGAACATCTCGAAGTACTGCAGGTCGTGGCGTTCGGCCGTCGCGGCGTCGCCGAACGCGTAGATCATGGACGTGCCCTCGATGGGGGACTGCAGCACGCCGTTCACCATCGTCGGTTCCGGCAGTCCGGCCGCCTCGAGAATCGTGGGCGCCACGTCGATGACGTGGGTGAACTGCGAGCGGAGCCCGCCACGCTCCGCGATACCGCTCGGCCAGTGCACGATCGTGCCGTTGCGGGTGCCGCCCCAGTGCGAGGCGACCTGCTTGGTCCACTGGTAGGGGGTGTCCATGGCCCACGCCCAGCCCACCGAGTAGTGGTTGTAGGAGTCGGGCGAACCGAACTCGTCGATCTTGGAGCGCATGAACTCGGGCGTCTCGAGCGCTGCCATGCCGTTGAAGTTCGCCATCTCGTTGAACGCGCCGTTGAGCGTGCCCTCGGCCGAGGCGCCGTTGTCGCCGATGACGTAGAAGACGAGCGTGTCGTCCAGGACCTCGAGCTCTTCGAGCGTGTCGATCAGCCGGCCGACCTGGACGTCCGTGTGCTCGAGGAAGCCTGCGTACGTCTCCATCTGCCGCGCCAGCACGGGCTTGAGATCGTCGGGCATGTCCTCCCACGCGGGGATCTCGTCGTGACGTGCCGTGAGATCGGCCTCGGGCGGAACGACCCCGAGTTCTTTCTGCCGCGCGAAGGTTCGCTCGCGTTGCACGTCCCAGCCGTCGTCGAACGCCCCGCGATACTTCTCGATCCACTCGGGCGCGACATGATGCGGAGCGTGCGTCGCACCCGGGGCGAGGTAGACGAAGAACGGCCGGTCCGGCATGAGCGCCCTCTGCTGACGCACCCACGCGCTGGCGTGGTCGACGAGGTCCTCGGTGAGGTGGTAGCCCTCCTCCGCGGTCGCCGGCGGTTCGACCGGTGTGGTGCCGCTGTACAGGGCGGGCGCCCACTGGTTGTTCTCGCCGCCGATGAACCCGTAGAACGTCTCGAACCCGCCACCGCCGGTCGGCCACGCGTCGAACGGGCCCAACGGCGACGACTGCCACACCGGGACCTCGTGGCACTTGCCGAACTGTGCGGTCGAGTATCCGTTGAGCCGCAGGGTCTCGGGCAGGGGCGCCTTCGTGTTCGGGCGCAGTGAGCTGTTCCCGGGCGCCGAGGTGGCCGTCTCGGTGATGCTGCCCATACCGACCGAATGGTGGTTGCGGCCGGTCAGCAGCGCCTGCCGCGTCGGAGCGCACAGCGCGGTGGTGTGGAACCGGTTGAACCGCAGACCCGCCTCGGCGAGGCGTTCGGCCGTCGGCGTGGAACACGGTCCGCCGAACGCGCTCGGGGCCCCGAACCCGACGTCGTCGAGCAGGATGACCAGCACGTTGGGTGCGCCAGGCGGGGGAAGCAACGGTTCGATGGGCGGGTACGACGTCTCCGGGTCCTTCGCATCGTAGGTCGTGAGACCGGGCGCCGGGCGGTCCGGAACGGGCAGCATCGTGCGGGCAGGCGGGTCGGGACGCATGAGGGACTCCACTTCACCGCGGAGGGGATGGGGCTCCTCTCACGCTAGGGGGGTGCCGCCGGGGCGCATCCCACGAAAGGGGTGAGTCCGGGGCGGCACGCCGACCCCGCGCACCGGGCGGCGAGCCGCGCGGATGCCGTTGAGGATGACGACGACCTCGGCCACCTCGTGCACCAGCACGACCCCGGCCAGCCCGAGCACGCCGAACAGGGCGAGCGGGAACAGCACGACGATGATCGCGAGCGCCAGGGCGATGTTGGCCGTCATGATCCGGCGTCCTCGCCTGGCGTGCGCCAGCGCGGCCGGGATGAGGCGCAGGTCGTGGCCGGTGAAGGCGATGTCGGCGGACTCGACGGCCGCGGCGGAGCCGCTCGCGCCCATCGCGATCCCGACGGTCGCGGTCGCGAGCGCCGGGGCGTCGTTGATGCCGTCGCCGACCATCGCGACCGGACGCGCACCGGCGAGTTCCGTGATCGCGTGCGCCTTGTCCGCGGGCCGCTGCTCCGCGCGGACGTCGGTGATCCCGGCGTCGGCGGCGAGCGCGTGCGCCGTGCGCGCGTTGTCGCCGGTGAGCATGACGACGTCGAGATGCCGGTCGTGCAGCATCCGGACCGTTTCGGCGGCCTCGGGCCGGAGTTCGTCGCGTACCCCGATCAGTCCGGCGACCAGGCCGTCCACCTCGACGACGACGAGGGTCATCCCCGCCGCGGCCATGTCGTCGGCGTCGTCCCGCAGTTCGCGGGGGTCGACCCGGCGGAGGTGGCCCACGCGCACGGCGCGGGTCCCGACGCGGCCGGTGATGCCGTGTCCGGCGTCCTCGATGACGTCCGCCGCGTGAGCGACGCCGGGGGCGGCGGAACCAGCGGGCACGGCGGAGGCGGCGGGAGTCGCGGAGGAGGCGGAGGCCGCGGCCGTGATCGCGGAGGCCAGCGGGTGGGTGCTGGTGGATTCGACGGCGGCCGCCAGGGCTAGCACCTCGTCCCGGGTGGCGTTGCCGGTGGTGCGCACGTCGACGACTGTCGGCTCGCCCCGGGTGAGGGTGCCGGTCTTGTCGAACGCGATCGTGCGGATGGTGCCGAACTGCTCGAACGCGGCGCCGGACTTGATGACGACGCCGAACCGGGAGGCGGAGCCGATCGCGCTGATGACGGTGACCGGGACGGCAATGGCCAGCGCGCACGGCGAGGCGGCGACGAGCACGACGAGGGAGCGTTCGATCCACGTCCACGGGTCCCCGGCGATCACGCCGAACAGGGCGACGATGGCGGCGGCGACCAGTACGGCCGGGACCAGGGGGCGGGCGATGCGGTCGGCGAGCCGGGCGCGTTCCCCCTTGCGGGCGTGCGCCTGCTCCACCAGCGCGACGATCTGCGTGAGCGAGTTGTCCCGCCCGTCCGCGGTGGCCTCGATCAGCAGACTCCCGGAACCGTTCACCACCCCGGCGGGCACGGCGTCGCCGGGGCCCACCTCGACGGGGATCGCCTCGCCGGTGACGGCGGACGTGTCGATGGCGGACCGGCCCTCGACGACGACGCCGTCCGTGGCGACCCGCTCCCCCGCACCGACCCGAAGCAGGTCGCGCTCGCGGATCCCGGTGACCGGGACGGTGATGTCACCGCCCCCGCGGGACACGCGGGCGGTCTCGGGGATCAGGGACAGCAGGGCACGCAGGCCTTCCCTGGCCCGGTCCATGGCCCGGTCCTCCAGCGCCTCCGCGAGGGAGAACAGGACCGCCAGGGCCGCGGCCTCCCCGACGTGACCGAGCAGGACGGCGCCGACCGCGGCGATCGTCATCAGCAGTCCCACACCCAGCCGGCCGCGCACGAGCCGGCGGACCGCGCCGGGCACGAACGTCCAGGCGCCCGCGAGCAGCGCGATCCACTGCGCCACCAGAGCCAGGGCGCCCGCGCCGGACCACCCGAGCCCCAGGCCGACGGCCAGGAACACACCCGAGACCGCCGACGGCAGCAGAGCGGGATCGCGCCACCAGGGTGGGCGCGCCTCCGCCTCCTCGCCGACGCCGGGCGCAGCAGGGTAGGGGCCGCAGCAGGCATCGCCGTCGTCCGCCACGGGCTCGGTCGCCCGGCCGCCGACGGGACCACTACCGACATCTCCGGCCTCCTGCGCCGGTGCCCGCACGGGACCGCCCGCAGTGCTGCAGCAGTCATCGGCGCCCTGCGCCGCCGGTGCGACTCGGCCGGCGGGGGCGCAGCAGGCGTCACTCGTCACACGCCGTGTCGTGAACGGGACCTTTCGCATGGTCCGCGCTCCCGAGCGGGTTTCCTCGGAGCCGCAGCACTCGTCGCTCACGCGGCCTCCCCATCGCCCGGGTCGCAGCAGCCCGGCACGGTGCACCGCGGGTCCAGGCACGGCACGTCCTGGTCGACGGCGAGCGTGACGTCCACCAGCGCGGTCAGGGCGGCGGTCAGGTGCGGGTCGGCGATCTCGTACCGCGTCTTGCGTCCCTCCGGCTCGGCGACCACGATCCCGCAGCCGCGCAGGCACGACAGGTGGTTCGACACGTTCGTGCGCGTCAGCTCCAGATCACGGGCGAGCTGGGCGGGGTAGCCGGGGGACTCCAGCAGCGACAGCAGGATCCGGGACCGCGTCGGATCCGCCATCGCCCGGCCCAGCCGGTTCATCACGTCCACCCGCGAAGCAATAGTCAGCATGGACTGACTATACAGCGGTCAGTGACCTTTCTGTCGGCAGCGGCCGGCTGGTCACCGAGTGGTCGGCCCGTTGTCCATGCGGTCGGTCCCCCGGGGGACCGACTTCTCGACATCGGACCGACCGACCGGCGCATGGGGCCGACCACTCGACAACCGACCGACCACGCCACCCGCCTCCTGCGCAGGCCGGGCCGGCCGCTGACAGGCGGTCGGACGACCAGTTGCAGCGGCCACCGCGGGGTTGATCAGGCCTCCGCGGCCCCGGTCATCAGGGCGACCGCCTCGGTCATGGTGTGGGACGTCGGCGTGATCGTCGCCGCACGCCGCCCGAGGCGCTGGACGTGGATCCGGTCGGCGATCTCGAACACGTGCGGCATGTTGTGGCTGATGATGATCACCGGCACGCCCTTGTCACGCAGGGTGCGCACCAGCTCCAGGACCTGACCCGACTCGCGCACGCCGAGCGCCGCCGTCGGCTCGTCGAGCACGACGACCTTCGACCCGAACGCCGCCGCCCGCGCGACCGCGACGGCCTGCCGCTGCCCGCCGGAGAGGTTCTCCACCGGCACCGTGACGTCCTGCAGGGTCGAGATGCCGAGGTCCAGGAGGTGCTGTCGCGCGGCCTTGCGCATCCCCGCCCGGTCGGTGAGCCGCAGCACGGAGCCGAGCAGCCCGGGGCGCCGCACCTCGCGGCCGAGGTACAGGTTCGAGGCGATGTCCAGCGACGGCGCGACGGCGAGCGTCTGGTAGACGGTCTCGATCCCGGCGGCGCGGGCGTCCTGCGGGCGTTTGAAGTGGACGCGTTCGCCATCGAGGAGGATCTCGCCCTGGTCCGGGATCTCCGCGCCGGTGAGGCACTTGATCAGCGTCGACTTGCCGGCGCCGTTGTCGCCGATGACGGCGAGCACCTCGCCCGGGTACAGCTCGATGTCGACGCCGTCGAGCCCGACCACGTGGCCGAACGTCTTGACCAGCCCGCGCGCCCGCAGGACCGGCGTCGCTCCGGCAACGGTGGAGCCGTCGTCGGGGGCGGTGTTCGTGGGGGTGTCGGTGGTGGTCACTTGCGCACCTTCCTGATCCACTGGTCGAGCGAGACCGCGACGATCACGAGGATTCCCACGGCCAGGGTCTGGTACAGCACGTCGAGCCCGGCGAGGGACAGCCCGTTACGGAAGACGCCGACGATCAGCGCTCCGAGCAGCGTCCCCCAGACCATGCCACGCCCGCCGAACAAGCTCGTCCCGCCGATGACGACGGCGGTGATCGAGTCCAGGTTCATGTCGACGCCGACGTTCGGGCTCGCGGCATTGGCGCGCCCGATCTGGATCCAGGCGGCCAGGGCGAGGATCGCGCCGGCCGAGAGGTAGACGCTCAGCAGCACGCGATTGACGCTGATCCCGGACAGCCGGGCGGCCTCCTTGTCGTCACCGACGGCGTAGACGTGCTTGCCCCAGGCGGTGCGGGACAGCGCGAAGGCCACGACGACGTACGCGGCGAGCATCAGCAGGACGCCCGTGGAGACCCGCACCCCGCCCACCAGGATCGTCGTGCCGGTCCAGGTGAGCAGGGCCGGCATGTCACCACCGCGCACGGTGGCCCCGTGCGAGTACAGCAGGGCCAGGGCCGTGAACACGCTGAACGTGCCGAGCGTGGCGATGAAGGGCGGCAGCTTGAGCCGGGTCACCAGGAACCCGTTCAGACCGCCGCAGGCCACACCGGTCACGAGCCCGATGAGCAGGGCGAGCCCCGCCGGCACCCCGGACCCGCTGGCCACCTGGGCCACGACCATCGAGGCCAGGACCATGACCGACCCGACGGACAGGTCGATCCCCGCGGTGAGGATGATGAGGGTCTGGGCCACGGCGAGCGTTCCCACCACCGCCACCTGCTGCGTGATCAGCGACAGGTTCGACAGCGCCAGGAAGCGCTCGTTGAGCAGACCGAACACGATGACCGACAGCACCAGGACGATGGCCGGGCTCAGTGCGGGATACCGGTGCAGCACGCCGCGGGCGCGCTCGAGCGGGCTGCGCCGGTCGAGGAACTCCGCCGCCGGATCGGCCGGAGGCGCGGTGGTGGCACTCATCGGCGATCAGCCCCAGCAGATGTCGGCGGCGTCGGTCGAGTCGATCGACTCGACCCCGTCGACGGGCTCGTCGGCGACCAGCTCGACGCCGGTGTTGAAGAAGTCCAGCCCCTCGCTCGTCTCCGGCGTGGTGCCGTCGGCCGCGAGCTGCGCGATGGCCTCGACGCCGAGCTCGGCCATCTTCACCGGGTACTGCTGGCTCGTGGCGTCGATGACGCCCTCGGTCACGTTCTGCACGCCGGCGCAGCCGCCGTCGACCGACACGACCAGGACGTCGTCGCCGCTCTTGCCCGCCGCCTCGAGCGCCTGGTAGGCGCCGTACGCCGCGGGCTCGTTGATCGTGTACACGACGTTGACGTCGGGGTTCTTCGCGAGCAGGTTCTCCATCGCGGTGCGGCCGCCGTCCTCGGCGCCGTCGGTCGCCTCGTGGCCGACGATCTCGTACTCGCCGCCGCTGTAGTCGCCGGTGGCCTCCTCGTCGCCGTTGGCCTGCGGGTCGGCGACGTCGATCCCCATGCCCTCCAGGAATCCCTGGTCGCGGTCGACGTCGACCGTGACGACCTTGTCGCCGAACAGGTCGAGCATCGCGATCGTCGCCTTCTCGCCGTCGAGCGCTCCCGCCGTCCACTCGCCGATCTTCTGCCCGGCGAGCCGGTTGTCCGTGGCGAACGTGATGTCCACGGCGTCGGCGGGGTCGGGCGGCGTGTCGAGGGCGATCACGTACAGGCCGGCGTCCCGGGCCGAGGCGATGGCGTCGACGACGGACGGGCCGTTCGGCGTGATGAGGATGCCCGCGTCGCCGCGGGCGACCGCGTTCTCGATCGCCTGGATCTGGGTGTCCTCGTCGCCGTCCTCGCGGCCGGCCGCCATCGTCAGCGAGACGCCGTGCTCCGCGGCGGCGTCCTCGGCGCCGTCCTGCATCGCGACGAAGAACGGGTTGGTGGTGGTCTTGACGATCAGCGAGACGCCGATGGCGTCGTCATCGCCGCTCGTCCCGCCGCCGCACGCCCCCAGGGTGAGTGCTGCGACGGCGACGGTACCGGTCAGCACCGCACCGCGCTGCCACCGTCGCCTGGTCGCGGTCTTCGCGATCTTGAGGGTCATCGTCGAACTCCTTTGCCGTGGGCTCTCGCCCGACAACGTTGTCAGTACACTGTCTACCCGAGTCACGCGGTAGGGTCAACCCAAGTGAACCGAGGAGAGACACTTTCGTGACATCGATGTCAGAGGATGCGTCCACCCCCGCGACGGCCCGCCGGCCCACGATGCGCGACGTCGCGCGCCTCGCCGGCGTCGGCATCAAGACCGTCTCGCGGGTGGTCAACGGCGAGCCCAACGTGGCCGCCGACACCGCCGAGCGGGTACGCCGCGCGGCCGCCGAGCTGCAGTACGAGCCCGACCTGCACGCCGGTAACCTCCGGCGCGCCGACGGACGGTCCCACACGATCGGCCTGCTCGTCTCGAGCGTGGCGAACCCGTTCGCCGCGCACGTGCACCGCGCCATCGAGCGCGTCGCCAGCCAGCACGGCTACGCGGTCTTCGCGACCAGCCTCGAGGACGACCCGGCCGCCGAGCAGCGGGCGATCACCGCGCTCTCGCGGCGGCGGGTCGACGGCTACGTGGTCACGCCCGTCCATGACGACCAGTCCTACCTACGAGTACATCTCGAGCGCGGCACCCCGCTGGTCTGTATCGACCGGGAACCGACCGGGATCGACATCGACAGCGTCGTCACCTCCAACCTCGACGGTGCCCGCGACGCCGTGCGGCACCTCGTCGCGCACGGTCACCGGCGCATCGCGTTCCTCGGCGACCTCGAACGCATCCAGACCGCCCGCCTGCGACGAGAGGGCTACCTCGACGAGTTCGCCGCCGCCGGGCTCACCCCCGACCCTACGCTGATCGTGGTCGACCTGCACGACGACGCGAGCGCCACGGCGGTGACCCGGCGCCTGCTCACCCTCCCGGACCCGCCGACGGCCATCTTCTCCAGCCAGAACCTCCTCACCGTGGGCGCCATCCGGGCGCTGCAGCAGCTCGGCCGCGAGCACGACGTCGCCCTCGTGGGATTCGACGACGTCGAGGCGGGCGACCTCGTCAAGCCGCGGGTCTCGGTGGTGGCCCAGGATCCCGACCGGATCGGCCGGCTCGCGGCCGACCGCATGTTCGCCCGGATCGGCGGAGACACGAGCCCGGCACGCCGGCTCGTCGTCCCCACCCAGCTCATCGCTCGCGGCTCGGGCGAGATCCCCGCCCCAGGGAGGTGAGGGACGCGGCCGCGGTGCGAGGAGCGAGGACGGCATGGCTCACGAGTGCGCCTGATCGACGCGTGCGATGGGGCGATCGCCGCGAGGGCCGAAGAGGTGGAGGATCTCGACCGGGGTGTCGTCCGCCGGGCCGAACCAGTGCGGCGTGCGGGCGTCGAACTCCGCGGTCTCTCCGGGGCCGAGCAGGTGCTCGTCGTCGTCCAGGATCAGCCTGAGCTTGCCTGCGAGGACGTAGAGCCAGGCGTGGCCCGCGTGGGTCGCGAGCCGTGGATCCCGGGGACCGACGACATGCTTGAAGACCTGGACACGACCCGGGTAGCGCGTGAGCGGCACGATCACCCCGCCGGCGGCGTGGCGGTACGGCTCCAGATGTGTCCGCGGATCCCCGGTGGCCGGCGCGTCCACGAGCCGGTTCAACGAGACCCGGTATGCCCGTGCGAGCGGGATGAGGACGTCGAGGGTGGGGCGGCGGTCCCCCGTCTCCAGGCGAGACAAGGTGCTCGGGGACAGGCCGGCACGGTCGGCGACGGTGGCCAGGGTGAGCCCGCGCGCCTGGCGCAAGGCGCGCAGGCGTGGGCCGATCGCGTCGAGGATCACCGCAACATCCGTTTCCATCCGGCAATGTTTGCAGGTTCCGCAAGAACGCTGGGCCTCGCGGCGCACCGCGGGGAACATCGGTGTCGACCGATCACCCGTCGGACGTATCGAAAGGCTGGGTACCCGCGTGACCGAGACGACACATCCTGAGATTCCCGTGCGAGGCGCGCGATGAAGGCGCTCCTGCTCGGAGCGCGCGGCGCGGTCGGCGCCGTCGTCCACCGCGAACTGACGCACTCCGGCCACACCGTGACCGCTGCGAGCCGGACGACGGACGGCGACACCGGCGTCGACCTGCGCGGCGACCTCGCGGCCCTGACCCGCCTCGCCGCCGGGCACGACGTCGTCGTCAACGCGTCCGGCATCGAACGCGCCGGCATCGCCACCGCCGTGAACGGAACACCGCTGGTCGACATCTCGGCGTCGGGCGCCTACCTCGACGCGCTCCGGTCGGCCGCCACCGGCCCCGTCGTGCTCGGCGCGGGCCTCGTGCCGGGCCTCAGCACCGTGTTCGTCGCGGCGCTGACCGCTCGACGCGGAGACGACATCGACGTCCTCGTGATGCTCGGATCCGGGGATCGGCACGGGCCGGCGGCCGTCGCGTGGACGGCGGGCCTTGTCGGCTCCGACGTCCACCAGCCCCCCGAGAGCATCCCCGTACGAAATCTGCTCACGAGCCGACGGGAAACCGGGCCGGACGGACGTCGTCGGCGCTATCTCCGCGCCGACTTCCCCGATCACGTGCTTCTCGGCAGACCCGGCGGCCCCGCCATCCGCTCCTACCTCAGCCTCAGCTCCGCGCCGATGACCACCGCCCTCGCGATCGTCGGACGCCTCCCGCTCCTGCGCGGAGCCCTCGGGAGCGCACCCCACCTGGGCACCGCCGCGTGGCATCTCGTCGTGCGCAACCGCCGTACCGGCGAACGGCGGCAGGCCGAGGGAACCGGCCAGTCCGAGGCCACGGGACGGCTCACCGCGCTCGCCGCGGCGCGCGTCGCCGACATCTCCACGACCGGCGCCGTCTCGATGGCCGACCTCACCACCCCCGAAGAGGCGGTCGCGGTGCTCACCTGAGGCACCCGACACCCGGTGAGTGCCTCGCCTCAGGGGCGGGCCACCTGCGGGAAGCCGGTCCAGCGGAGTTCGGCAGGCAGGTGGGTCATGTCATTGAACATGGCGATGCTCGGCGGAACGCCCGGGCGGTACTCGATGACGGTCAGCGCCGCGTTGGCGCTGCTGAGGCCGAGCCACCGGACCGGCGGTGCGGCGAGGGCGTCACGGATGAGCCAGGCGATCGGATAGGCGTGGGTGATGAGCACTTCGTGCACGTCGCCGTCGGCTCGATCGGGCGCGGTGGCGAACCTGGCGGTCAGGTCGCAGGCCATCCGGTTGCCGACGGCAGCCTCCTCGGCGTCGTACCCGTCGAAGAACGGCACCCACGGGCCGGGCGTCTCCTCCGGCGACGGGATGTAGGGAATGTGGTCGACGAGCTCGGCTGCCTCGGCCACCGGGATGCCCGGCCGCAACTGTGCGGCCAGTTCCTGAGCGCTCGCGGCGGCACGCGGGAGGGGTGAGTGCCGGACGGCGCCGATCGGCAGGTGCGCGAGGCGACGGCCAAGGAGCCTTGCCTGCTCCTGCCCGGTGTCGGTGAGCTCGCCGAACGGGTCGGCGGCGCCGTGTCGCGCGATGTAGAGATACCTGGTCGACATGAGTTGGCCGGAGGCTCGCGTGGCGCACGAGCCTTCCGTTCTCCTTTCTCGTTGCACGGGGACTGGTTCTCTCAGTCAGTCCGGTGTGACAGTGACGGTCCCCGCCGTGCCGTCGACCGTGATTCGAGCACCGTCGCGGACACTGGTCGTGGCGTGCGCGACACCGAGCACTGCTGGGATGCCGTGCTCGCGGGCGACGATCGCGGCGTGGGAGAGCACTCCCCCGGTCTCGGTGACGACGCCTCCGGCGATGCCGAACGCGGGAGTCCAGGCCGGCTCGGTGAACCGGCAGACCACGATGTTCCCGCGCCGCACGCGCGCGAGCTCGGCGGGGCTGTGCAGGACGCGGGCGATCCCGCCGGCGATCCCGTGGGCACCCGGTATACCGGTCAGTACGGCGCCGTCCGACGACGGCGGCCGGGCGGGCAGCGGCGGAAGGGGCGCGGTGACGGGCCGCGACTGGAGGATCCACGCCTTCCCGTCCGCGACCGCCCATTCGATGTCCTGGGGCCGGCCGAGAATCGCCGCCACCCGCTCCCCGAGGACCGCGAGCGCCGTGGCGGCTTCATCCTCGAGGACGGGCCGCGTCCGTTCCGGGCTCGGGACGTCGTGAATGTTCACGCCGCCGTCCGGGGCGATCTCGTAACTGTCGGGGGTGACCGCCCCTCCGACGACGTCGAGGCCGAGGCCTCGCGATGCCTCGATCCGGGTGCCATGACCCGGTGCGGACGGGGTGAACATCACGCCGGAGACATCGGCGTCGACCAGGCGCTGGACGAGCACGGCCATGTCGGGCGGCCCAGGTTGGCGGGCGCCGTGCACTCCGCGCCAGTAGTCGCTGACGCGGTCCGATCGCGCCGACGCCCAGCAGGTTCGGATCGCCTCCGAGACGGCGTCCGTTCCCTGGACGCCGATCACGCTCTCGTACTGGCCGGCCCCGGATGCGTCGGTCGTGTCCTCGTTCGCCGCCGAGGACCGCACTGCCACCACCACCGAGTCCCCCATGGCCGCGAGCCGTTCAGCGACCGCGGACCGCAGCGCGGCGGAAATCGGCGGCGCGCCGTCGGCCGATTCCTGCGCGACGAAGGGGACGACGAAGCCGTCGGGCACCGGAAGTCCTTCCCGCAGCAGGGTCGCCAGCACCGCCGCCTTACCGCCGCAGGTGTCGGCGGTCGCTTCCCGAAGAGGTACCACCATCACTCCATCCATCAACGCTCCGTCCCGCAAGCACTCCGCCGATCAACGCCTTGTTGACAACATGATGTTGATTCTGCAGGATGAGGCGCATGGACCGCAAGCACGACGTCGATCGCCCGGCCGACCCCGACCCCGACCGCTCCCAGGCCCGGCGTGAACGTGACGCGCAGGATCGGCTTCTCGAACTCGGTGCCGGCGACCTGGGCCCTCGCCCCTGGCGTCCCGAACCGATCCCGCCCACGGCTGTGGATCTCACGCAGTTCGCGCTCTGGAAGTCCGCGGAGCTGACTTCCGAGAACCTCCTCAGCGCGCTCGCCCTGCTGCCCGCCGCGCGGGCCGAGGTCGAGGGCGTGGAGACCGGGCTGCTGTTCACGGCCCGGAACGCGGGACTCACCTGGGCGCAGATCGCCGAGGCGATGGGATTCCGGTCGCCCCAGGCCTGTCAGCAGCACTTCACCCGGCTCGCCGCCCGGGCGGGGTGAGCAGCCATGACACTCACCTCACCGATGCCCCTGCGGGTGCTCCACGCGGTACGACTGCTCGGCTACGCCGGCAGCGCCGAGATCGCCGACCGGGCCGCGGCCTCGCGCCACGAGGCGATCGGCATACTGCACGACGCCGAACACCGCGGCTGGGTGCAGCACACCGCGTTCGCGGACGCCGGCGGCTGGTCCCTGACCGACGCGGGAAGGACCGAGAACGAACGCCAGCTCGCCCATGAGCGCGAAAGCGCCGATCCCGCGAACGAGATCGGCGCCGTCCACCGGGACTTCCTGCCGCTCAACGCGCGCCTGCTGCGCGCGGTCACCGACTGGCAGCTCAAACCCACCGGCGAGGACAGGCTCGCCGCCAACGACCACCGCGACCCGCCTGGGACGGCCGCATCCTGGACGAGCTCGCGACGCTCAGCAGCGCTCTCGCCCCGCTGGCCGACCGTCTCAGCAGCGCGCTCCCCCGATTCGCCGGCTACGACGAACGCTTCGGGGCGGCCGTCCACCGGGCCCGAGCAGGCCACCACGGGTGGATCGACAGGACCGACATCGACTCCTGCCACCGGGTCTGGTTCCAGCTCCACGAAGACCTCGTGGCCACCCTCGGCATCGACCGCGGCACCGAGCAGCCACCCTCCTGACCGGCCACACCCACCCGCCAGCGTCTAGAGAAACTCTGCGATCAGCTTCGTGATCTCGTCCGGGCGTTCCAGGTTCGGCAGGTGGCCGGCCCAGCCGAGCTGGACGTGGCGGGCGCCGGCGATCCTCTCGACGACGTGGTGGGCGACCTCGCGGAAGTGGTCCAGGTCCTGGCCGCCGGAGACGACGAGCGTGCGTGCCGTCACGCGCGACAGGTCGGTGTCCGGGCCGGGTAGCTGGTTCACGGCGTCGCCGGCGGCGAGCTGCACCTCGAAGGCGTGGCGCTGCATGGTGCGCACCAGGCCGCGGGCGGCGTCGTCGGCCTCGGGTCCCACCCAGGTGGCGACGTTCAGCTCCGTGGCGCCCTCGACGTCGTCGGCCGACAGCAGGACGTCCTCGCGCCGCGCGAAGCGCTCGAGCGAGCGCGTCGCCGGCAGCGGGTAGGCGGGGTTGAGCAGCACGAGCGTGCCGACGAGCTCCGGCCAGCCGGAGGCGACCTGGAGTGCCACATGGCCGCCCGCCGACGCCCCGATGATCGTGACGGGCGTCTTCAGCGTGTCGAGCAGCTGCCGCACGTCGTCGGCGTCGCTGTACGGCTCGCTGGTGAGCGGCGTGTCGCCGTAGCCGCGCAGGTCGCACGTGGTGACGCAGTAGTGCTCAGCGAGTGCGGCGACCTGCGGACCCCACATCCGCGAGTCGGCCACGCCCGCGTGGAGCAGCAGGACGTCCGGCCCCGAACCTGTCGTGTGATGGGTGAGGTGCATTCGCTGACCGTAGTCCTCACCCGACTCGGGCGACCAACCCGCAGGCCAGCACGCGTCAGGTGCCTGGCGTCGTCCCCGGTCGCCAGTCCGGGAGCAGCCGGTCCAGCGCCGCCGAGAGCTCGATCGAGTCGCCGTCCTTGCCGCCCGCGCCGAGGACGAGCGGCGGCCGCTTCGGGTCCGGGTGCACGCCCCGGAGCCGGTCGAGCAGGGTGAGCGGCGCGGTCAGGACGTAGAAGCCGCCGTCGTCGGCCACCGCGGCCGTCCGGTCCATGCGCAGGTACCAGCCGTGCAGCGGCGTGCGGGCACTCCCCCGCCCGCCGTACCCGCGGACGACGAGCGGCTCGGACGCGAGGCCCGCGGCGCGGGCCGCCGCGACGAACTCGGCGAGCATCGCCTCGGCGCGCGCGTGCTCGGCGTCCTGCCGCTCACGCAGGCGCTCGGCCTGCAGGCGCGCCGCCTCGGTGCGCTGCTCCGCCCAGGACTGCCCCATGGACCCCTCCTCACGATGCTCGACGACTCGCCGGCCCTCGGCCGGCTCGGCTCATTCCTCCGAGACGCCCGGCTCCAGGTTCCAGTCCGGGCCCGCCAGCCAGTGGTCCAGCGGGTAGCCCGCGCCCACGTTGTGTGCCACGAGCCGCCAGGCCGGGTGGCTCTGCGAGTCAGCGGCGTGCAGGTGCGACCAGTGCACGTTGTGCAGGCCGGTGATGCCCCGCCACGCGACGGGGTCCTGGCCGAGCAGCAGGGTGAGCGTCAGCGTGATCGCGGCACCGTGCGAGACCACGACGAGCGTGTCCTCCGAGTCCAGCCCGGCCGCGTGCTCCAGCACGGCGGCGCCCATGCGGTCGGCGACCGCCCGGCGGGACTCCGCACCCGCCCGCACCGGATCGGCGCCGGCACGCCACCGCGCGTGCTCGGCGGGCCAGCGCTCGGCGATCTCCTCGCCGGTCAGGCCCTCCCACTCGCCGAACGAGCGCTCCCGCATCCGCTCGTCCGGCTCGACGTCGCCGCCCACCAGCTTCGCGTACGCGGTCGCCGTGTCGAAGGCGCGCTGCAGGTCGCTCGCCACCACCTTCGTCGCCGTGTGCGACGACGCGAGTGCGCTCGCCCCCTGTTCGGCCTGCCAGCGGCCGACGTCGTCCAGCGGGATGTCGATCTGCCCCTGCAGGCGCTTGGAATGGTTGTAGGCGGTGCGGGCGTGACGCAGGAGGACGACGGTGCCCGCCGTCACTGGCGGAGCCTCGGGTCGAGGTGGATGGCGGCGTCCTTGTCGGACCCGCCGAACTCGGCCGTGTCGCCGCCACCTCGGGCGTCGTCGGGCAGTTCGACCTCCGGGCAGTCCTTCCAGAGCCGCTCGAGCGCGTAGTACACACGGTCCTCGGCATGCTGCACGTGTACGACGACGTCGCCGAAGTCCAGCAGGACCCAGCGCGCCTCCGAGAGGCCCTCCCGGCGGATCGCCTTCGAGCCCGCCTTGTGCATCGCCTCCTCGACGGCGTCGACGATCGCCGACACCTGGCGCTCGTTCGTCCCCGACGCGATGAGGAAGATGTCGGTGAGCACCAGCTGGTCGCTCACGTCGAGGGCGATGATCTCCTGCGCCTTGCGGTCGCTCGCCGCGCGGGCCGCGAGCACGGCCAGTTCGCGGGCGCGTTCGGTCGCCGTCATGCGAGTCCCGCCCCGGGGAGCACCGACACGATCAGCTGCGCGGCCTCGTCGCTGCTGTAGGACGGGTCCTCCTCCAGGACGAGCTTCCAGATCAGGAAGCCGAGCACGAACGCCACCACCACGAGGATGACGTAGTGCAACCAGGTGTAGGAGGGGCCGGGATCCTCCTCGATCTCGTCGTCCTCGGGAACGGGGCCGCTCCGGACGGCCTGCGGCCGCCCGGGCCCGACCATCGCGTCGAAACCCGGGTTGAACTCGCCGGGACCGCCCGGACCAGGTGGAGCGCCCGCGGCGCCCGCTGCCGGCGGGAACGGCGATGCCGGCGGCACGGCCCCGGGTCCGGGCGCACCCCCCGGACCAGGCAGGGCCCCAGGACCGGGCGCTCCTACGGGACCGGGTCCCGGAGCGTTCCGGCCCCACGGGACGCCCGCGGGCGCGACCTGCGTGGCTTCGGCCCGGGGCGGGTTCGCGCCGCGGTCCCCGAAGGGCGAGCCCGGGCCCCCGGGCGGGGCGCCCTGGCCACCCGGCCCGCCCGGCCCGTTCGGAGCACCGGGTGCGGCCTGACCGGGAGCGGCGCCGGGCGCCTGAGTGGGAGCCCCCCAGGGCGCGGCCGACTGCGGCACCCGGCGGACCGTCTCGTCGGAGAAGTCGTCCGGGGCACCGGGCGCCGGCGCGGGTGGCGGAGCTCCCGGCGTCCGGGGCGCGAACGGGCTCTGCGAGCCGGCCGGGCCACCTGCCGGGCCTGCCGGCGCACCACCGCGCGTGCCGAACGGACTCTGCGGGCCGGTCGGGCCGCCGCCGGCGGGGTCCGCCGGAGCACTCGTCCGGCCGCCGAACGGGTTCTGCGGGCCCGTGGGCCCACCTGCAGGATCGGCCGGTGCACCGGCGGGGCCGGGGAACGGGCTCTGCGAGCCGGCGGGACCCGCGGGAGGAGCGCCAGGACGGCCGCCGAACGGGTTCTGCGGGCCCGTCGGACCGCCGGCAGGGTCCGCCGGGGCGTCGGTACGGCTGGGGAACGGGGAGGGTGCACCGCCGGCCGGGGCCGCGCCACCGCGGGACGGCGGGAACGCCGTCGGGACGTCGCCGCCGGGCGCACCGCCCTGCTGCTGCACGGGCGTGAGCCGGCCTGTGGCATCGACGCCACGGGTCCCGGACGCCTGCGGCGGCCGTGTGACCGGGGGCGGTTGCGACGGGAAGCCGCCGGCCTGGGGTCCGGCGCCACGTTGCGGCGGGCTACCCGGGGCCTGGCCACCGCCCTCCGCGGCGGCCCGTGCCGCGGCCTCTCTCTCGCGGATCTCGCGCCGCGTCAGAGGCCGGCCATTGTTGTCACTCATCCTGAAGACCTCGATACAGTCCGTGCTTCGCGATGTACTGGACCACGCCGTCCGGCACCAGGTACCACACTGGCAGCCCGGCACTTGCACGCCGACGGCAGTCGGACGACGAGATCGCGAGCGCCGGGACCTCCAACGTCGTCACCCCGTCCGTGGGCAGCCCTTCCACGGTCAAGCGGTGCCCCGGGCGTGTGACCGCCACGAAGTGTGCCATGTCCCAGAGCTTCTCAGCATCTTTCCACGTAAGGATCTGCTGGATCGCGTCGGCGCCGGTGATGAAGTAGAGATCGGCATCGGGCCGTTCGAGCCGCAGGTCCCGCAGGGTGTCCACCGTGTAGGTGGTCCCGGGGCGGTCGATGTCGACCCGGCTCACCGTGAACTGCGGGTTGGATGCCGTGGCGATCACCGTCATGAGGTACCGGTGCTCGGGCTCCGTGACCTGCTGGTGGTGCTTGAGCCAGGGCCTTCCGGTGGGGACGAAGACGACCTCGTCCAGGTCCAGCCGCGCGGCGGCCTCGCTCGCCGCCACCAGGTGGCCGTGGTGGATGGGATCGAACGTCCCACCCATCACACCGATCCGAGGCCGCTGAGCAGTCACTGGCGCCGGTCCGACCTGCGGTCTCAGTGGCCGGTGTCGTCGTGGGAGGCAGGGACCTCGGCGTGCCGGTTGTTCACGTTGCGGAAGGCGAACGTGAACAGCAGACCGGCCACGAGCGTGCCGAAGGCGATCAGGCCGAACACGGGCGGCGGGAAGGGCAGCGCGTCGGCGTGCTCGGTGGTGGTCTCGGCGATCTGGACCGCAGTGTGCAGCACGGATGTCCTCCTGTGGTTCGTGCTCAGGTGGGCCCTAGTCTCTCACGCCGGGCCCGGCGTACCGTATCCGGACGGTGTGGGTCCGGGAAGATCCTGCGGAGACTACGGCTTCACGTGGCCGTCGCCCTGCACGATCCACTTGGTGGTGGTGAGCTCGCTCAGGCCCATGGGCCCCCGGGCGTGCAGCTTCTGGGTGGAGATCCCGATCTCGGCGCCCAGGCCCAGCTCGCCGCCGTCGGTGAACCGGGTGGAGGCGTTGACCATGACCGCGGCGGAGTCGACCTCGGCGACGAACCGTTCGGACGCCGCGAGGTCACGGGTCACGATGGCCTCGGTGTGCCCCGACGACCAGGTGCGGATGTGATCGATCGCCTCGTCCAGGGAATCGACCACCTTCACGCCGAGTTCCAGCGCGAGGTACTCGGTGGCCCAGTCCTCGTCGGTCGCGGGGATCGCCGTCGCCCCCTCGGGCGCGTACTCCATCGCGCGCGGGTCGCCGTGCAGCACCACGCCGGCGCCGGCCAGTGCGGCGAGGGCCGCGGGCAGGAACGCGGGGGCGGCGTCGGCGTGCACCAGCAGGGTCTCGGCCGCGTTGCACACCCCGACCCGCTGGGTCTTGGCGTTCATGGTGATGTCCACGGCCATCCCGACGTCGGCGGTGGCGTCGACGTACACGTGCACGTTCCCGACGCCGGTCTCGATCACGGGGACGGTGGACTTCGCGACCACGGTCCGGATGAGGTCGGCCCCGCCGCGCGGGATGAGGACGTCGGCCAGGCCGCGAGCACGCATCAGCGCGCGGGCGCCGGGCCTGCCGTGCGCGTCGATGGTCTGCACGAGGTCCGCGGGCAGGCCCGAGTCCCCCAGGGCCGCACGCAGGACCTCGACGATCACCCGGTTGGACGACGCCGCCGCGGAGCCGCCGCGCAGTACCGCCGCGTTGCCGGACTTCAGCGCGAGGACCGCGGCATCGACCGTCACGTTCGGGCGGGCCTCGTAGATCATCCCGACCACGCCCATCGGCACCCGGAGCTGCCGCAGCCGCAGGCCGTTCGGCAGGGTCTGGCCACGCACGACCTCGCCGACGGGGTCGGGCAGCCCGGCCACCTCCCGGACGGCGTCGGCGATCTGCCCGATCTTCTCCGGTGTCAGCACCAGCCGGTCGAGCAGGCCCGGCGACATACCGTTCGCCCGGCCGCGCTCCATGTCCTCGGCGTTCGCCGCCACGATCCGCTCCGCACGGGCGACCAGGCTGTCCGCGATCGCGCCGAGCGCGGCGTCCTTCGTGGCGCGGTTCGCCGTGGCCAGCACCCGCGAGGCGACCTTGGCACGTCGCGCGATCTCGCGCACCGCGACGGCCGCGTCGTCGTCCGACGGCGGCGTCGGCGTGACCTCGGCCACGCTGGAAGCGGACTCGGTGTCAGGTGCAAGGCTCGTCATGTCCACGAGCCTACGACCCGTCGCCGACACCCGGCAGGTGTTATCCACAACCTGGGCTGCCGCCGACCACCCGGCCGCCCGGCCCCGCCTGCGCTCACGCGAACCCGTTGCCCGCCAGCACGAGGTCGTCGCGGTGCACCACCTCGCGGTCGTAGCCCTCGCCGAGCTCCTCCCGCAGGGCGTGCGTGGTGCGGCCGAGCAGGGCGGGCAGGTCGGCGGAACCGAAGGCGACGAGCCCGCGCGCGACCACGACGCCGTCGGGCCCCACCAGTTCGACGGGGTCGCCGGCGTCGAACACGCCCTCGGCCTTCGTCACCCCGGCGGGCAGCAGCGAGGCGCGGCCACCACGGACCGCGCGCACCGCGCCTCCGTCGAGGTGGATGCGTCCCTGGGTCCCGGCGGCGTGCGCGATCCACAGCCGGCGCGCCGTCGTCCGGCGGCCCGTGGCGGCGAAGAACGTGCCGGTGTCCTCGCCGGCGAGCGCGGCGGCCGCGTCGGTTGCGCGGGTGAGGACCACGGGGATCCCGTCCCCGGTGGCGATGCGCACCGACTGCAGCTTGGTGAGCATCCCGCCGGTCCCGACGGCGCTGCCCCGGGCCGTCACCTCGACGTCGGCGACGTCGGACAGCTGCGCGACGTGCGGGATGCGGCGCGTGCCCGGACGCGAGGGCGGCCCGTCGTAGAGCCCGTCGATGTCGGTCAGCAGCACGAGCGCGTCCGCCCGTACGAGGTGTGCGGCCAGGGCCGCGAGCCGGTCGTTGTCGCCGAACTTCAGTTCGGCCGTGGTCACGGCGTCGTTCTCGTTGATCACGGGGACGACGCCGAGGGCCAGGAGCTTCTCCAGCGAGCGCTGCGCGTTCGCGTAGCGGGAGCGGCGCACCGTGTCCTCGGCGGTGAGCAGCACCTGCCCGACCCGCAGGCCGTGACCGGCGAACGCCTCCGTGTACCGGGCCACGAGCTGCCCCTGCCCCACCGACGCGGCCGCCTGCATGGTGGCGAGGTCGCGCGGGAGGGCCGGCAGCCCGAGCGGGCCGATCCCCGCGGCGACCGCTCCCGACGTCACCAGGACGACCTGGCCGCCGTTCGGTGCCGAGCCCGCCGGGTCGCCCGCCCCCGGACCGGACACGCGCGCCGCGAGCACGTCGACGAGCGAGCGGAGCGCGCCCTCGTCGAGGTGCCCGTCCGGGCGGGTCAGCGAGGAGGATCCGATCTTGACGACGACGCGGCGCGCGGCGGGCAGCGCGGCACGGGAGGAAACGGGGGCCACTCCCCCATCATCGCCGCCGGCCCCGCCAGGGCGCTCGCTCATTTCGCCAGACGGAACCTGAGGTCGGTCCGATGTCAAGAGGTCGGTCCGATGTCGGATGATCGGTCCCCCGGGCGGCCGATCATCCGACATCGGACCGACCACTCGACAACCAGCCGACCGCATCGCCGCCCTCGCGAACCCCTATTCCTGGTCCGGGTCCGTCCAGACGCCCGACTCGCGCTCCGTCCACAGCTCGCGGCGGGCCTCCGCCTTGGCGTCCATGCGCTCGGTGAACTCACGCCGCTTCTCCGCGCGGGTCGGGCGCGTGGCCTCCTCCAGGCGCAGGTCCGTGCCGCGGGCGCCGAGCAGTTCGGCGCCCGTGGTCAGAGTGGGCTCCCAGTCGAAGACGACGGCATTGTCCGGATCGCCGATCCGCACCTCGTCGCCCGCCACCGCGCCGGCCTTGAACAGCTTGTCCTCGACGCCGAGCCGTTCCAGCCGGTCCGCGAGGAACCCGACCGCCTCGTCGTTGTTGAAGTCGGTCTGCTTGACCCAGCGCTCGGGCTTCGCGCCGCGCACCTCGAACCAGTAGTCCTGCTCGCCGCCCTTGCGGGTCACGGTGAAGCCCGCGGCGTCGACCGCCTTCGGCCGCAGGACGACGCGCTTCGGCTCAGGCGCCGGCGCCGCCGCGCGCGCCTCCTCGACGACCTGCGCCAGCGCGAACGTCAGCGGGCGCAGCCCCTCGTGGGACGCGGTCGAGATCTCGAAGACCCGCAGTCCCCGGGCCTCCAGGTCGGGCCGGACCATCTCGGCCAGGTCGCGCGCGTCGGGTACGTCGATCTTGTTCAGCACCACGATGCGGGGGCGCTCGACGAGCGGCACCCGGCCGCCCTCGATCCCCAGGTCACCCGCGTACGCAGCGAGCTCCGCCTCGAGCGTGTCGAGGTCACTGAGCGGGTCGCGCTGCGGCTCCAGCGTGGCGCAGTCGAGCACGTGCACGATCACCGCCGTGCGCTCGATGTGCCGCAGGAACTCGAGGCCCAGCCCCTTGCCCTCGCTCGCGCCGGGGATCAGGCCGGGCACGTCCGCGACGGTGTAGCGGGACTCCCCGGCCTGCACGACGCCGAGGTTCGGCACGAGCGTCGTGAACGGGTAGTCCGCGATCTTGGGCCGCGCCGCGGAGATCGCGGCGATCAGCGAGGACTTGCCCGCGCTCGGGTAGCCCACCAGCGCGACGTCGGCGATGGTCTTGAGCTCGAGGATGACCTCGGCCTCGTCGCCCGGTTCCCCGAGCAGCGCGAATCCGGGCGCCTTGCGCTTCGGCGACGCCAGCGCCCGGTTGCCCAGGCCACCCCGGCCGCCCTGCGCGACGATGTACTCCGCCCCCACCCCGACGAGGTCCGCCAGCACGTTCCCGCCGCGGTCCTTGACGACCGTGCCGTCGGGGACGCCGAGGATCAGGTCGCCGCCGTTGGCCCCGTCCCGGTCGTCGCCCATGCCCTGGGTGCCGTTGGCCCCCCGGCGGTGCGGCGAGTGGTGGTAGTCGAGCAGCGTGGTCACCTGCGGGTCGACGACGAGCTTCACGGTGCCGCCGTCGCCCCCGTTGCCGCCGTCGGGCCCGGCGAGCGGCTTGAACTTCTCGCGACGGATCGACGCGACGCCGTGCCCGCCGTTACCGCCTGCGGCATGCAGGACGACGCGATCGACAAAGCTGGCCATGGGTACATCCTCTCAAGGTCCGGCCACGACGACCGAACAGGTACTTGGTCCCGGCTGCTCGGCGCCAGTGGCTGGAAACAGCGAGAGGGGCGTGCCCAGCCGGGCACGCCCCTCTGCGCGGGAGCCGGGGGATCAGGCCCCGGCGGGCTCGACGATGTCGATGACCTTGCGGCCGCGGCGCGTGCCGAACTGCACGGCGCCGGCGGCCAGGGCGAACAGCGTGTCGTCGCCACCGCGACCGACGTTGTTGCCCGGGTGGAAGTGCGTGCCGCGCTGGCGCACGATGATCTCGCCCGCGTTCACGACCTGGCCACCGAAGCGCTTGACGCCGAGGCGCTGGGCGTTCGAGTCACGACCGTTGCGCGAGGAGCTCGCGCCCTTCTTGTGTGCCATCTCTGCTGACCTCTTTCGGGAAGTACGATCGCCGGGCGACGCGCCCGGCGGAAGCTCACTTGATGCCGGTGACCTTGAGGCGGGTCAGCGGCTGGCGGTGACCCTGCCGCTTCCGGTAACCGGTCTTGTTCTTGTACTTGAGGATCGTGATCTTGGGGCCCTTCTCGTCCCGCACGACCTCGGCGGTGACCTTGACCTCGGCCAGCACGGCCTTGTCGGTGGTCACCTTCTCCCCGTCGACCAGCAGCAGAGCGGGCAGCTCCACCGTCTCACCCGGCTGCGCCGGGACACGGTCCATGACCACGATGGAACCGACGGACACCTTCTCCTGCCGGCCACCGGCCTTGACGATCGCGTACACCACGTTGAACTCTTCTCCTCGTCTTGGCGTGCACGCACGACGTCGGTCACCGGCTTTGCTGAAACTCTCACCGCCGCGGCGGTCGAGTGCGGTGCGCCATGGGCACGCGGGACAGGTGCGCAGAGCGCGCACCGACGTCCAAGATTACGGGATGTGACCACGCCGTTCAAACCGCAGGTCCTGTGAGATGGCCGACGGCGGCCGCGCCGCCCCGCACCCGCCGGCCGCGCCTCCCCCACGCACGCCGCCCCGCGCCCGCGCGGCACCACGTCTACCCTGGTGAGTATGGCCGACGACGCCGTCGCGCGCGCCATGCACGCCGTGCCGCGCACCGGCTTCCTCCCTCGCAGCCAGCGCCCCTTCGCGGGCGCCGACCACCCGCTGCCCATCGGCCAGGGCCAGACGTCCTCGCAGCCCAGCACCGTCGCCGACATGTTGCGCCTGCTGCACGTGCCGCGCCGCGCGCGGGTGCTCGACATCGGGGCCGGGTCCGGCTGGACCACCGCCCTCCTCGCCCACCTGACCGGCCCGGACGGCGAGGTCGTCGGTATCGAACGGTACGCCCGGCTGGCCGGGTGGGGCGACGCGAACGTGGCGGCGACCGGGATGGGGTGGGCGCGCGTGGAACCGGCGCGGCCCGGCACGCTGGGTTCGCCACGGCCGGGCGGCTGGGACCGGATCCTGGTGTCGGCCGCGGCCGACCGGCTGCCCCAGGGCCTGGTGGACCAGCTCGCACCCGGCGGCCTCATGGTGATCCCGGTGCGGAGCCGGATGCTGCTCGTGGAGCGCCACCCGGACGGCGACGTCGACGTGAGCGAGCACGGCGGCTACCGCTTCGTGCCGCTGGTCGAGGGCTGACAATGCTTTCCGGAGCCGCCAGGCTCATCCTCAACATAAGTCAAGTCTTTTCCAGGTTTACACGTGCCCGGCGTCAAGTCCGGGACAGCGGTGCCGTACTCTCGCCGTATCCGAAGTCCGGGCGCTCTGCCCCCACCACCGTCGGCTGGGAAGTCGAACCTAGTCCCACGAGGTGTGCATGTCCGTCACCACCCCCGTCACGTCCACCTACTCCGCGCTCGCGCGCACCGTCCGGGACACCGGGCTGCTGCGACGGGCGCGTGCGTACTACCTGTGGACCCTGGGAACGCTGACGCTGGCCCTGGGCGGGATCGTCACGGGATTCGTGCTGCTGGGCGACTCCTGGTTCCAGCTGCTCCTCGCCGGCGCCCTGGGCCTGGTGCTCACGCAGTTCGCGTTCGTGGCGCACGAGGCCTCGCACCGCCAGGTCCTGGAGTCCGGCCCCGCCAACGACCGCCTGGGCCGCACCCTCGCGAACGCCGTGGTCGGGATCAGCTACTCGTGGTGGATGGTCAAGCACACCCGGCACCACGCCAACCCGAACCACGAGGGCAAGGACCCCGACATCGCGAACGACGTCATCGCCTTCACCGAGGACGGGGTCCGGCAGCACCGCGGACTGAAGGCGCTGATCAACCGGTACCAGGGCTGGCTGTTCTTCCCGCTGCTCACGCTCGAGGGCGTGAACCTGCACGTGACGGCGATCCGGTCGCTGCTCAAGGAGCCCGGTGCGAGCGGCGCGGGACTCGCCCGCACCCGCACCGCGCGCGTCCAGGAACTCGTGACTATCGGGCTGCGCCTGGCCGTATACGTGGGCATCCTGTTCTGGGTGCTGCCGGTGGGCCTGGCGTTCGCCTTCCTCGCCGTGCAGATGGCCGTGTTCGGCGTCTACATGGGCGCGTCGTTCGCGCCGAACCACAAGGGGATGGCGATCATCCCGGCCGGCAGCCGGCTGGACTTCCTGTCCAAGCAGGTGCTCACCTCGCGCAACATCCGCGGCGGCTGGTGGATGACGATCCTGATGGGCGGCCTGAACTTCCAGATCGAGCACCACCTGTTCCCGAGCATGCCCCGGCCGCACCTGGCGCGGGCACGGGAGATCGTGCGCGAGCACTGCGGCACGCTCGGCATCCCGTACACGGAGACCAGCCTGCTGCGGTCGTACGCGATCGTCGTCGGCTACCTGAACCGCGTCGGCCTGCAGGCACGCGACCCGTTCGACTGCCCGATGTTCCACCAGCTCCGCAAGATGTGACGCGTCCGGGGAACGGCGGAGGGCCGCCACCCTCGCGGGTGACGGCCCTCCGGTGAAGGGATCAGCGGCCCAGCAGCCTGGACCAGAATCCCTTCTTCTGCTGGTTCTCAGGCGACCTCGTCGCCGGCTCCTTTGGGCGGTTCGGGCGCGGCACCACCGTCCGGCGCCTCGTCGTCGGCCTGCCCGGCGTCGGACCCTGCCGCGTCGCTCCCGGAAGTTCCGGGCGCCTCGGCCTTCGCGGACCTGTCCGGCAGGACGATCGCGTCGAGCGACGCGGACGGCCTCGCCGTCGCACGCTCGCCCGCTCCCGACTTCGGCTCCGGCAGGCTGAGCTCGAACCGCGGCTCGGACTTCGCCTCCCGCTCGGGCTCCGCGACGGCCGCGGCGGAATCCGCCTCCGCCGTCGGCGCGCCCTCCGCCTCCGAGCCGGCGCGCACCGTCCGGCCGGCGTCCGGCGCGGCGTTCGCCCCGCCCTTGGCGTCCTCGTCCTCGTGCGCGTGCTGCGCCGCAGCGGCGATGGTCGCCAGCCGCGCCTTGACCTCCTCGCGCTCCTCCGAGCTCTCCTCGGGAAGCACGGCCGCACTCTGCGAGGCCGATACCGGGCCCTTCGAGGCGGACGGGACGTCGGCGCCCGCCTTGCCGCCCCGCTTGCGGCGCTTGTTGCGCGCGCCGGCGCCGGGGCCGCCGTCCCCCTGCTCGACGCCGGACGGGCCGCGCTCGATCGGGTGGTCGTGCACGACGAACCCGCGCCCGTTGCAGTGCTCGCACGTCTCGCTGAACGCCTCGACGAGGCCCTGCCCCACGCGCTTGCGCGTCATCTGCACCAGGCCGAGCGAGGTCACCTCGGCCACCTGGTGCTTCGTCCGGTCCCGGCCCAGGCACTCGACCAGCCTGCGCAGCACCAGGTCGCGGTTCGACTCGAGCACCATGTCGATGAAGTCGATGACGATGATGCCGCCGATGTCACGCAGGCGGAGCTGCCGCACGATCTCCTCGGCCGCCTCGAGGTTGTTCCGCGTGACGGTCTCCTCGAGCGTGCCGCCCGCACCGGTGAACTTGCCGGTGTTGACGTCCACGACGGTCATGGCCTCGGTGCGGTCGATCACCAGCGAGCCGCCGGACGGCAGCCACACCTTGCGGTCCATGCCCTTGGCGAGCTGCTCGTCGACGCGGTGCTCGGCGAAGACGTCACCGGACCGCGCCCACTTCGTCACGCGCTCGCGCAGGTCCGGGGCGAGCTCGTCCACGTAGGCCGAGATCTCGTCCCACGCCCGCTCGCCCGCCACCACGAGCGAGGAGAAGTCGTCGTTGAAGATGTCGCGCACCACGCGAATGGCGAGGTCGGGCTCGCCCTGGAGCAGCACGGGCGCGGACTTCTTCGACCGGTCCGCCTTCGTGGTGATGGCTTCCCACTGGCCCTGCAGCCGCTCGACGTCGGCCCGCAGCTCCTCCTCGCTCGCGCCCTCGGCGGCGGTGCGCACGATCACGCCGGCGCCGTCCGGCACCACCTCGCGCAGGATCTTCTTGAGCCGGTTGCGCTCGGTGTCGGGCAGCTTGCGGCTGATCCCGGTCATCCCGCCGCCCGGCACGAACACCAGGTACCGTCCGGCCAGCGTGACCTGCGACGTCAGACGCGCGCCCTTGTGTCCCATCGGGTCCTTGGTGACCTGCACCAGCACCGTGTCGCCGGACTTGAGCGCCTCCTCGATGCGGCGCGGCTGGCCGTCCGCGATCCCCGCGGCGTCCCAGTTCACCTCGCCCGCGTACAGCACGGCGTTGCGTCCCTTGCCGATGTCGACGAACGCGGCCTCCATGGACGGCAGCACGTTCTGCACACGGCCCAGGTAGACGTTGCCGGCCATCGACACCTGCGACTGCTGCGAGACGTAGTGCTCCACCAGCACGCCGTCCTCCAGCACCGCGATCTGCGTGCGCCCGTCCTGCTCGCGCACCACCATCGACCGCGTCACCGACTCCCGGCGTGCCAGGAACTCGGCCTCGCTGACGATCTGCCGGCGACGTCCCGCGTCGCGGCCCTCACGCCGGCGCTGCCGCTTGGCCTCCAGCCGGGTCGACCCCTTCAGGGCCGTGACCTCGTCCGACGACCCACGGGTGCCCCGGGCGGCCTCAGCGCGCTCGGCACGGCTGCCCCGCCGCCTGCGGCGCCGGCGACGGCTGCCGGAGTCGTCGTCACCCGCACCCCCGTCCTCGGCGTCCTCGGGCTCGTCCAGTGCGGCGCCGTCGTCGCCCTGCTCGTCCGCAGTCCTCTGATCGCCCGGCTCGTCGTCCTGGCGCGAGTCGCGCGGACGGCTTCCCCGGCGGCCTCGTCCGCCCCGGCGCCGGCGACGGCGGTTCGGGCGCGAGTCGTCCTCGTCGAAGTCCTCTTCCTCGTCGAGGTCCTCCGGGCCGAGCTCGGCCAGCTCGACACCCTCGGCGGCCAGCTCCTCCTCGATGACGCCGACCTCGTCCACGGCGGCCGCGTCGTCGTCGCTCAGCTCGGCGGTCTGGAAGCGCGGGGCGGCGCCGGTCGTGTCCTCGGTCGCGGCGGCGGAGGGCTCCGGCTCGCCGGCGGCCCGGCCCGCCCTCCGGCTGGTGGAGCCCGACTTGCCCGAGCCCGCCCGGACCGCCGTCGACCCGGCCTTCTCCGGCCTCTCCACCGTCTCGGCCGGTGCCGCCGCGGTCTCTTCCTCGGCGGCGGCGGTCGTGGCGTCTGTGGTCGTGGCGTCGGCGGTCGTGGCGCCGCTCATTCCCGGCATCGTGAGGCCGGGCTCGCGGCGCGGGCGCTGCACCGCCGTCAGGTCGGGCGCCTGGAACAGCAGGGCGGTCGTCGCGAGCCGCGGCGCCGTCCTGGGCTTCTCGTCCCTGTCCTCGGCCGCGCCGGCCCTACGCGTCGCGGTGGCCGACGACGGCGCCGCGGTGCGTGCCCGGCGGGTGCCCCTGGTCCGGGGCGCGGGTTCCTCGCTCGCGGTCCCGGCACCGGCCGGCTCGGCCGCGGCCTTGACGTCCGCGGGCTCGTCGGCTGCAGGCTCGGCGGCCGCGGACTCGTCGGCCTTGCGGGACCGGGTCCGGCGCGCGCGAGCCGGCTTCGTCTCCTCGGCGGGCGCCTCGGGTTCCGTCGTGCCGGCGGGGGTCTCCGCCTCGCTCGGGGCGGCCTCACCCGCCGCGGCCGGGCGGGAACCCGCGGTGAGCTCTGTCTTCTCGACGGCGCCCGCGGCCTTGGTGACGCGACGTGAACGCCGCTTCGGCGCCGGAGCGTCCTCCGGCTCGGCGGCCGGAGCGGTTGTGCCGATGGTCACAGCGGTCGCGGGCGTCCCGGCGGACTCGACCGCGTCGGTCCCGGACGCAGGGGCCGCCTCGCGCCCGGGAGCGGCCGTGGCCTCTTCCGTCGGCGTGGCGGGTGCCGCGGAGCCGCGGCTGGCGCGACGGCGCGGACGCAGTGCGGATCCGGTTCCGGCGATGACGTTCGACGTCGGAGCCGGGGCCGACGACGGCTCCGGCGCGGGGGCGGTCTTGATGACGATGGGCGCGGCCGTCGTGGCGGGCGCAGACGTGGTGCGCGTGGCACGGCGCCGCGCCGGCTTGGTCGTCGCGGGGGCCTCGGCCTCGCCGTCGTGATCGTTCTGTGACCCGGCGGTCGGACCGGCGGTAGAGGGAGTCGTCACGTGGGTAGCTCCTGTTACTGGGGATCCGCCCCACACCAGCGGACCGCCAGGCGGTCGGTAGTCCTGCGGCACGTCGCCTCGGAGCGCCGTGCCGGACAGAAGTCTCGGTTGCGGCCCCACCGGTCACGTCTTCGCGGACGCCTGCGACCACGGATCCCTTTCACTCCCCGTTGTCGCGGCACCGCGGCGGACGCGGTCCTGCGGGCTCTGCATCCCCGGCCAGGATGTGGGTCCGGCAAGGGCGAGTTCATTATCGCACAAGCGCTTCGACCCCCGCCGGGCGGACGCGCCCGGAGACGGCGACACTCTGACGAGTGGCCGATGTCACGCGCCACGTCGTCATAGGCGGGCACCCGACGGGCATAGGGTGCTTGTGAAGAAAAGTACAAGCTCTGGACCGACCCGCAGGAGCCTCAGTGGACGCACTCGATCTGGCGCGATGGCAGTTCGCCATCACGACGGTCTACCACTTCATCTTCGTACCGCTGACGATCGGCCTCGCCCCGCTCGTGGCGATCATGCAGACGGCCTGGGTCCGCACCGGGAACGAGCGCTGGCTGCGCCTGACGAAGTTCTTCGGGAAACTCTTCCTGATCAACTTCGCGATGGGCGTGGTGACCGGCATCGTGCAGGAGTTCCAGTTCGGCATGAACTGGAGCGAGTACTCGCGGTTCGTCGGTGACGTGTTCGGCGCCCCGCTCGCGATGGAGGCCCTCGCGGCGTTCTTCGTCGAATCCACGTTCCTGGGGCTGTGGATCTTCGGCTGGGACCGCCTCAACAAGAAGGTGCACCTGGCCTGCATCTGGGCCGTGGCCGTCGCCGTGAACCTGTCCGCGCTCTTCATCCTCGCCGCCAACTCCTGGATGCAGCACCCCGTAGGCGCCCGGTTCAACCCGGAGACCGGCCGCGCGGAGATGGAGTCCATCTGGGCGATCCTGGCGAACAACACCCTCTGGGCCGCGTTCCCGCACACGGTGGCCGCGGCCTTCCTCACCGCCGGGACGTTCGTGGCGGGCATCGCGGCCTGGTGGATGGTGCGCCTGGTACGCACCGGCGACGAGGCCAAGGTGACGCTCGCCCGCGAGGTGTACCGGCCCGCCGTCGTGCTCGGCACGGTGACGATGCTCGTCGCCGGGATCGGCGTCGGCATCTCGGGAGACGTCCAGGGCAAGCTCATGTTCGAGCAGCAGCCCGGCAAGATGGCGTCCGCGGAGGCGCTGTGCGAGGGCTCGGAGGCCGCGAACTTCTCCATCCTCACCATCGGCGACCTGTCGAACTCGTGCGAGGGCGTGCGGCACATCCTGGAGGTGCCGGGCCTGGCCAGCTACCTGGGCACCGGGAGCTTCACCGGCGAGGAGAGCTACCTGCCCGGCGTGTACGACGTCCAGTCCGAGTACTCCGAGCGCTACGGCGAGACCGACGCCGCCGGCGACCCCGTCACCTACACCCCGAACCTCGCCCTGACCTACTGGTCGTTCCGGCTCATGATCGGGCTCGCCGCCGGCTCGGCCGCCCTGGCGCTCCTCGCGCTGTGGTTCACCCGCGGCGGTCGCGTGACCGGGAACAGGTGGTTCGCCCGCGTCGGCGTCTGGGCGATCCCCACCCCGTTCCTCGCCTCCTCGTTCGGCTGGATCTTCACCGAGACGGGCCGCCAGCCGTGGGTGGTGGCGCCGAACCCGACGGGCATCGACCAGATCCGGCTGCTCACCGAGCGCGGGGTGTCCACGGTCGTCAGCCCGGGCATGGTGCTCTTCTCCATGATCGTGTTCACGATCCTGTACGGCGTGCTCGCCGTCGTGTGGGGCCGGCTCATGCACCGCTACGCCGTGGAGGGCGTGCCCGGCGTCGTCCGCGACGAGTCGCCCGAGGCGCAGGCCGACGACGACGCCGCCGACCGTCCCCTGTCCTTCGCCTACTGAGGAACTGACATGGATCTCGCCATTCTCTGGTTCGTGCTCATCGCGGTCCTGTGGACCGGCTACCTGGTGCTGGAGGGATTCGACTTCGGCGTCGGCATGCTGCTGTCGATCCTGCCGCGCGGCGGCGCCGCGCACGGCGGCCCGGAGAACCGTGACAAGGAGCGCCGCGTCCTGATCAACACGATCGGGCCGGTGTGGGACGGCAACGAGGTGTGGCTGCTCACCGCCGGCGGCGCGACCTTCGCCGCCTTCCCCGAGTGGTACGCCACCCTCTTCTCCGGCTTCTACGTGCCGCTGCTGCTCATCCTCCTGGCGCTCATCGTGCGTGGCGTCGCCTTCGAGTGGCGCGGCAAGATCTCCGACGACATCTGGCGGCGGCGCTGCGACGTGGCCATCCAGGTGGGGTCATGGGTGCCGGCCTTCCTGTGGGGCGTCGCGTTCGCCAACCTGGTGCGGGGCGTCGAGCTGGACGCGGCGCACCAGTACGTGGGCGGTTTCTGGGCGCTGCTCAACCCGTTCGCCCTGCTCGGCGGGCTGGTGACCACGGTGCTGTTCCTGCTGCACGGCGCGATCTTCATCGCGCTCAAGACGAGCGGCGACATCCGGGAGCGTGCCTGCCGCCTGGCGGCCGGCCTCTCCGTCGTGGCCCTCCTCGTGACGGGCGGCTGGGCGGTCTGGGCGCAGGTGGCGTACTCGACGCCGTGGACGTGGGCGGCCGTGGCCGTCGCGGCCGGCGCGCTCGTCGGCGTCGTGGAGATGACCCGGCGCTCGCGCGAGGGCTGGGCGTTCGGGCTGTCGGCCGTGGTGCTGATCGCGTCCGTGGTGCTCATCTTCGGGTCGATGTACCCGGCCGTGATGCCCGGGCTCGACGGCGGCAACTCGCTCACCATCGCCGAGGCGGCGTCGACCCCGTACACGCTCGGCGTGATGACGGTCGTCGCCGTGATCCTCACCCCGCTCGTGATCGCCTACCAGGCGTGGACGTACTGGGTGTTCCGGCGCCGGCTGTCGGTGCGGGACATTCCCGCGCCCGCAGGCCTGACGTGGAAGCGGATCAAGGACGCGGCGTTCTGACCCCGCGGTAACCATCAGGGCCGGCCAATTACCGGGCGGCGTCCAAGGTTGTGAGCGCTATGCGTTCGTTCGGTACCCAGGGGGCGGCGATCGCGCAGGTCTCCGGGCGCTCGGCGCAGTCGACGTACTCGTCGGCCCGCCCGCCGGCGGATCGCTGGAACAGCGGGTACGCGGCGACGTCCACCCGGAACGCGCCGCGGGAGTCGGCGATCGCCGTCGTGCCGTACTCGTAGAGGCAGTCCGCCCCGTCGACGCCCGTCCCGTCCGCGGCGACCGGGCACTGCGACAGGTCGACGTCGGCCCTGGGCTCGAAGCCGCTGCCGGTCACGACCGCGGTGCCGGTGTTGCTCGCGACATCGTAGGTCCACGACTCGACGGTCAGTTCCGGCGCGTCGGGCACGACGACGCCGTCGGGCAGGCCGAACGGGGTGGTCGCCCGCACCGTCCGCCCGTCGGTGACGACGCCGAGCACGCATCCGGTGTCGCACAGCACCTCGTGGCCGTTGATCTTGAGGAATACCTCGGGCTCGACCGTGGTGCGGAGGCGGCCGTCGGCCGACGTCTCCACGGCGACGCCCGTGTCCGAGTTGAACGAGCACATCGTGTCCGCGGCCCCGCCGTCGACCCGCACGTACTCGGCCGCGCACGGCAGCACCTCGACGACCTCGCCGCCCGGCAGGCCCTCGGCCGTCACGCGGAGGGTGCCGTTCGCGGGAACCACCCGGACGGCGGGCCGCCCGGGGCCGGGTGCCGGGTCGGCGGCGTCCGTCGTCGTCGGACCGGGGGACGACGACGGCGACGGGCCGGCCGAACCGTCCGCCGCGTCGCAGCCCGCGAGCGCCAGGAGCAGCACCCCGGCCAGGAAGGTCGTGGTGAGGCGCCGCCCGGCCGTCACGGGTAGTCCAGGTACTCGTCGATCGACCTGGCGATCCGCCACGAGTAGTTCTGCTCGCCGAGCAGCCAGTCCCTGCCGGTGTTCCAGGTGTGGAACTCCATCTCCAGGTAGCAGGCGGGGGCGTTCGTGTTGTTCAGCTCGCCCAGGTTGGACCGGTAGGAGCGCACGTCGTTGGTGCCGGGGCTGCCGGGGCCGAACCAGCGCACGAACTCGTCGGAGCACTCACGGCCCGCCGTGGAGACGTACATCATGAGCGTCCCGTGGCTGCCGCTGGTGTTCTCGCACGTCTCGTTGCGGGCGTTGGAGTGGATGGGGACGTGCAGGTCCGCCCCGTAGTTGTTGGAGCTGTTCACGTTCTCGTTGAGCGTGCCGGTGCCCCGCCGGACGCGGTACCCGCGTTCGAGCAGGTTGAGGCGGTCGTCCTGGGCGCCGGTGATCGCGTGCAGGGCGGTCGCGTAGGACTGGGCGTTCTCGGAGTAGTCGCGGCATCCGTGGTTCGTGATGCAGGAGCCGCCGGGTACGCCGTCGTTGCCGTCGTGGCAGGCCTGGGACAGGTAGATGCGCTTGCCGTTCCAGTGCTCCGGGTTGTAGTCGGCGTCCGCGGCGGCGGGCGGGGCGAGGGTCGCGGCGGTGAGGCCGGCGGCCAGCAGGGCGGCGGCCGCCCGGCCGAGGAGGGGCCGGAGGTCCGTGGTCATGGGTCTCACTCCTCGCGGCCGAGTTCGATGGGGAGGGGCACGGTGGCGCACATGTCGCCGTCGACGGCGGTGGCGTAGGCGAGGCAGTCGCCGGTGACCCGGAAACGGACCGAGTCGAGGGCGCCGTTGCTGTAGGCGGTGAAGATCAGGGCCCGGTCGATCTCGTAGGCGGGGACGGGCGCGGTCGCGGCGGCGCCGGGGAAGTCCGCGGGGAGGTCGACGACGGCGTGTCCGCCGGTGACGGAGACCTTGCTCGCCGCGAGGTCGGCGCCGGGGATGAGTTCGGCGAGCACCGCGTCGACCGCGCCGCCGAGCGAGTGCCGGAGGCCGCCCCGCACGGGGGTGGCGGACGGTTCGTGCCCGGTGCCGGGGTCGCAGCCGAGGTACGGCACGGTGGATCCGTCGTCGGTCCTGGTCCCTTCCGGGAGGTCCGGGCATGCCTGCGGCTCGACGGGCCGGTCGCCCTCGGCGTCGGAGGAGGCGGCGTCGAGCGCGGCCCGTTCCTCACCGTCGGGGGCGTCCAGGCCGACGACGTCGACGGTCCAGCCGTCGAGGCCGGTGCCCGTCTCGTTCATCCAGGCGTAGACGGCGTCCGGGTCCCGGGACATGTCGACGGTGACGGTGCTGGCCGATGCGTCGACCTCGGTCACGAACGACCGGGCGAGTGCGGCGGTCGCGTCGGGCGCGGTGGGGCCGGACGCGGGTGCGGCGTCGGTCCGGGTGGCCTGGAGGGTGCCGATGATGCCGGCGAGCAGTGCCAGGGTGAGAAGCCCGGCGAGCACGAGGGCCGTCCGCCGCCGGTTGGAGTGCGGGCCCGCCGCGCCGGGCAGAGGCGAGCCGAGGGGCGTCACGACTTTTCTGGTCACCGTCATCTGTCACTCCGTCTTCGAAGTTCACTGAAGGGGAACTACGTGTCTGGGGTAGATCAGCAACGATTTATTACGTCCTGGATTGAAAGTCTGCACAGCAGGGGTGAAATCAGCAAAAGATAGGGCCGCCGACAGCCACGCCCGGGGCGCATTCCGATATTCCGCGGACATCTCCGGCGGCGGCTTGTCAGGGACGGCGGCGACCGGGCGCGCTCCGGGACCGGAAATTCGCCCTGATCTGTGAGGGACGGCATGTCCCATTCAGGGCTCTGACGCGCAAAGATAGGCCTGTGCGTCCCCTTGATCCACGACTCCGGCACATTCGCCCGGCCCGTTCCTATCTCACGTTGACCGTGGGGCTGGGGCTGGCCTCCGCGGGGCTGGTCGTCGCGCAGGCGCTGCTGATCGCCGCGCTGCTGGCTCCGGTGATCCAGAACCCGGGAGTAACGCCCGCGGGCGCGCTCCTCGTGGGGCTGGGCGTCGCCGTCGCCGGTCGCGCCGTCGTCGCCTGGGCACAGGAACGGTACGCGCGGCGGGCGGCGTCGCGCACGATCGCCGACCTGCGCGAGCAGGTCGTCCACGCGGTCGCGACGCGACCGCCCCGCGGCACAGGATCGGCACCGGACGGCACCGGCGTCGCCACCCTGGCCACGCGCGGGCTCGACGACCTCGAGCCCTATCTGGTGCGCTACGTGCCGCAGCTCGTCCTGACCGCGTTGCTCACGCCCGCGCTGGTGCTCGTCATGCTGGGGCTGGACTGGATCTCGGCGGCGGTCGTGGCGGTGACGCTGCCGCTCGTGCCGATCTTCATGGTGCTCGTGGGACGACTCACGGCCGGCACGTCGGAGCGGCGGCTGGCGGCGGTCGCCCGGCTGGGCGACCAGGTGCTCGACCTCGTGGCCGGGCTCCCGACGCTGCGCGCGTTCGGCCGGGCGACCGGCCCGGCGGCCCGGGTGCGGGCGCTCGGCGACGCGTCCCGCAGCGCGACGATGCGGACCCTGCGCGTGGCGTTCCTGTCGTCGATGGTGCTGGAGCTGCTGACCACGCTGTCCGTCGCGGTCGTCGCCGTGGGCGTCGGGCTGCGTCTCGTCGAGGGCCAGATGGACCTGCAGGCGGCGATCGCCGTCCTGGTGCTCGCCCCGGAGGTCTACCTGCCCCTGCGGCGGGTCGGGGCGGAGTTCCACGCGTCGGTCGACGGCGTGGCCGCCGCGGGCCGCGCCCTCGACCTGCTCGCCACGACGGACGCGGACGGCCGCCCGGCGCCCGGCCTCGATCCTGACCGGCCGCGGCAGGCGGACGGCGGCGTGGGCCGGGTCACGCCACTGACTCTGGTGCTCGACGACGTCCACGTGCGCGCCGGTGATCGGGACGTGGTCGCGCCCGCCGGGCTCACCGCCCGCATCCCGCTGGGCTCGGGCCGCCCCGGGGGCGGTCGCGTCATCGCGCTCCGCGGGCCGAGCGGCTCCGGGAAGTCGACGGCGGTCCTGGTCGCGCTCGGACTGGTCGAACCGGACTCCGGCCAGGTGCTCCTGGAACTGGCGGAGCCGAGCGGGGCATTCGGCGGGTCGTCCGGCGAGGCGCGGCTGGTGCCGCTGCGCGACGTCGGCCTCGAGGCCTGGTGGCGCCGCCTCACCTGGGTCCCCCAGCGGCCGGCGATACCGCCGGGCTCGTTGCGCGACATCCTGCACGCGCGGCAGGGCGGCGCGCCGGAAGCGCAGGGCACGCCGGAGGCGGAGGGCAGGCCGGGAGCAGAGCGCACGCCAGGGGCAGAGCGCACGCCGGGGGTGAAGAGCGTGCCGGTTCCGCCGCAGCGCACCGTGCGGGTCGCCAGGGCGGCCCGGAAGACCGGGCTCGACACCGTCGTCCGCGACCTGCCGCACGGGTGGGACACGCGACTCGGCCTGGGCGGGACCGGGCTGAGCGTGGGCCAGCGTCAGCGGGTGGCGCTCACCGCCGCCCTGCTGGACGACGGCGCCGACCGCCCGCTCGTGATCCTCGACGAGCCGACCGCGCACCTCGACGCCCACTCGGAGGGACAGATCCTCGACACCGTGCGCGCCTGGCGCGGCGAGGGCCGGACCGTGCTCGTCGTCGCGCACCGCGAGTCGCTGCTGGCGATCGCCGACCAGGTCATCGACGTCGAGGCGCGGCCCGTGTCCGCCGGCACCGCGACCAGCGCGATTCCCACGACAAGCACCGGTCCCGCGACCGGCGCCGACGCCGGAGCCGCCCGATGAGCGCCGCATCCCGCCCGCAACCGCCCACGGCGTTTCCTCCCGGCGCACCGCTCCCCGGTGCCGCTCCTCGCGCCGCGACCTCAGGCGCGGTGTCGCCGGGCGCCGCGACGGCCCGCCGGACACGGCGCGCCGGACCGCGCGGCATCGCCCGCGACCCGCTGCTGCGGCTCCTGCCGCTGCTGGAGGTCCGGCCCGGTCGTGTCGCGGCCGCCATCGGCCTCGGCACCCTGGCGCTGGCCTGCGCGATCGGGCTCGCGGCCGTCGCCGCCTGGCTGATCGCGCGCGCCTCCCAGATGCCCCCGGTGCTCACGCTGTCGGTGGCGGTGGTGGCGGTGCGGGCGTTCGGGATCGGCCGCGGCGTGCTGCGCTACCTGGAGCGCCTCGCCTCGCACGACGTCGCCCTGCGCGGCATGTCGGCGCTGCGGGCGCGGGTCTACGCGGGCCTCGCGGACGCCCCGGGAACCCCGTCGGTGCGGCGCGGCGACCTCCTGGCGCGGCTCGGGGCCGACGTCGACAGCGTGGGCGACGTCGTGGTGCGCGCCGTGATCCCGGCGGGGGTCGCCCTGGTGACGGGTGCCGGGTCGGTGATCCTGGTCGGGGTGCTCCTGCCGGAGGCGGGGCTCGCGCTGGCGGTGTGCCTGCTGCTGGCGGGCGTCGTCGTACCGTGGCTGGCGGCCCGGGCGTCCGCACGGGTCGAGGCCGACGGCGCCGCGGCGCGCGGGCGGGTGAGCGGGCTCGTCCTCGAACTGCTGGAGGAGGCGCCGCAGCTGCGGGTGGCGGGCCGGTTCGCGGCCCGGTCGGCGGACCTGCGGGCCGCCGACCGCGAGCTCGACGCCGCGAACGAGGCCGGGGCACGGGTGTCGGGCCTGTCCGCCGGGCTCGGCTCGCTGGCGCAGGGACTCGCCGTGATGGCGGCACTGGTGCTCGGGATCCCCGCCCTGGCGGCCGGACGGCTCACGCCCGAGGAACTGAGCGTCGTCGTGCTCACGCCGCTCGCGGTGTTCGAGGCGACGGCCGGGCTCCCCGCCGCGGCCGTCCAGTGGCACCGGTCCCGGGAAGCAGCCCGGCGACTGCTCAGCCTGCTGGAGGACGACTCCGCCGAACGGGTCGGCGAGTCCCGCCCCGCCCTGTACGGCGTGACCCTGGACCCGCGGCCGGGGACGGTGACCGTGGTGACCGGGCCGTCGGGCTCGGGAAAGACGACCCTCCTCATGCGCTCCGCCGGGCTGCTCCCGGGTGCGAGGGCGCCAGCGCTTGGCACACTATTCGTGGCCGAGGACGGGCACGTTTTCGGAACCACCGTGCTCGAGAACCTCCGGGTGGCACGCGGCGACGTCGAGGAGGGCGAGGCGCGTGCGGCGCTCGGCGCCGTCGGGCTGACACCCTGGCTCGACGGGCTGCCGGACGGCCTGGACACCATGCTGGGCACGGACGCGACGAACGTGTCGGGCGGCGAGCGACGCCGGCTCCTCATCGCCCGGGCGCTGCTGGCCCGCGCGGACGCCCTGCTCGTCGACGAGCCGGCCGAGCATCTCGACGCGAAGGCGGCCGACGACGTCGTCCGTGTCCTCGCCGAGCATGCCCGCGCCACCGGGACCGCCGTCGTCCTGGCGACGCACCGCCCGGTCCCGGCGGGCCTGGCCGACCACGAGATCAGCCTCACGCTCCACGGCTGACGCCGGGCGGACCCGCGCCGGACGCAGCCGCGCGCCGGACCCGGACCGCGCCGTCACTCCCCCGTCATGCCGTCGATCTGCTCTCGTGCCGCGTCCAGGTGGCCCGCGTGCCGGGCGTACTCCTGGAGCACGTGGAACGCGATCCACAGCAGCGTGGGCGGCGTCTCGCCCGAGGTGAACCGGCCGCCGGTCGCGCCGCGCTCGGCCAGGTCGTGGGCGGCCAGAACCTGCCTGGTCCGGGCGCCGCCGTCGTGCAGGCGCCGCAGCCAGTCGTCGAGGTCCGCGTCGCCCGCCGGGACCGCCCACGGCCCGTGCGGGTCCCCGCCGGCGTGGTCACCCCACGGTTCGGACACGCCCTCCGCCAGAAACCCCCACACGAACCACCGCCGTTCCATGTGCACGAGATGCACAAGCAGTTCCAGCGGCGACCACCCGGACTCCAGCGGACGTTCGGCGAGCCCTGCGGGGCCCAGACCTCGGGCCTTGCGCTCGACCACGCCCCGGTAGTAGTCCAGGTACGCCACGAACTGCTCGGCGGGGTCAGGGGAATCCACACGCGGTTCGACGTCGGAGAGCGGCATGTCGCCACCATAGGAGATTCCGGGAGCGGGCGGCATTTTGCCGGCATGACCTGCGATGACACACCGTTTCGCACGCGTCCGACATGCAGGCGAAAACCTTCGCGTAACCAATTCGTGACATCCGGCGCGATCCTCTGTACTGTCATCACCGAGCCGCGGACCCAGACCGCGGCTCCGGATCCGGCCGCCGAGCCCCGCCACCGGATCTGCCCAGCGAAAACATGGCGGGGACGGGGGAACCAGGTAGTACGGGCCACGGCCCTTGGGGTGAAGCCTCCTTCGGGAGGCCGGGTGATCTCCCATCCGAACCCGACAGCTCACCTCGCAGGCGTCGGAGGAGAAAGTGGCTACGATCACGCCCGAAACCAGCCGTCCGTCCCGTCGCGGTCGCCACCGCGCGGAGCGCCCCACCATCACCCCCCTGACCGGCGTGAGTGAGGCCGCCGCCAGGACGGGCGCCATCGCCGCCGTCACGGGTGGCATGCTCGCGTCCGTGTTCTCGTCGAGTGCGGGCGCGGCCCCTGCCGCCGAGAACAGCAAGCAGACCGTCGACTACGGCAAGGCCGACGCCCGCGTCGCCGACGCCCTGGCCGACGAACTCGTCAGCCAGGTCAAGGTCTCCCCGCAGGCCGAGACCGTCGTCGAGACGAGCACCATCAAGGTCACCCCGTACGCGGAGACCCCTGAGGGCAAGGCCGAGGCGAAGCGCATCGCCGAGGAGGAGCGCCAGGCGGAGCTCGAGAAGCAGCGCCAGGCCGAGCTCGAGGCACAGCGCCAGGCGGAGCTGGAGGCCCAGGCCGCAGCCGAGGCGGAGGCGGAGGCCACGGCAGCCGCCGAGGCCACCACGTCCACCTCGACCGGTTCCGCGACGGGCCAGCAGGCCGTGAACCTGGCGATGGAGCTCGTCGGCACGCCGTACGTGCTCGGCGGGTCCACCCCGTCGGAGGGCCTGGACTGCTCCGGCCTGATCACCTACGTGTACGGCCAGCTGGGCGTCACCAACCTGCCCCGCACGTCGGGCGACCTGCGCTACGCCGGAACCGTCGTCTCGGACCCGCAGCCCGGCGACATCGTGTGGACCTCGGGCCACGTCTCCCTGTACGCCGGCAACGGCATGATCGTCGAGGCCGTGCAGCCGGGCACGCCGCTGCGCTACACGACGATGTGGCAGTCGAACCCGACGTTCGTCCGGGTCGCCTGAGCGCTCACCCGAGGGCCGGCACGCGACCACGTCGTTCTGGTCGATGGCTGCGATCCCACCGACCGAGATGGCGTGGTCGGCGCCGGCGGGAGGCATTCGTCCCGGCCGGCTGTTCGGCAGATCAGGGCTCGACGTCCTGGTCGCCCGTCGGACAGCCGGTCGGTATGTCTCGATGACGCGATGCACAAGCGCCCGGCCGGCTCCGGACGCTACAGTCCCCGCGTGAAGATTCTCCTGCCCGACGTCGCGTTCGATCTCGGGTTCCGGCAGTACCTGGACGACGACGTACGGCAGGCCCTGGGCAACGCCGTCGTCGTGCCGTACGCCATGGGGGAGCCCGTCCCCGAAGAGCACACCAACGCCGACGTCCTGGTCACCTGGGCCAGCCCACCCGGCGTCGTCGCCGACGCCGCCCGCCGGCTCACCCGCCTGCGCTGGGTCCAGACGCTCTCAGCCGGCCCGGACGTGGCGCTGGCCGCCGGCTTCGGGGACGACGTCGTCATCTCCTCCGGGCGGTCCCTCCACGACGAGACCGTGGCCGAGCACACCCTCATGCTGATCCTCGCCTCCGTGCGGCGCCTGCCCGAGGCCCTCGAGGCGCAGCGTGAGCGCCGCTGGGCGGGCGAGATGGCGGCCGCCCAGGCCGCTCCCGACACGGACGCCCACTGGACGCTGTCCGCGGCGCACGTCGTGCTCTGGGGTTTCGGGTCCATCGCGGAGCGGCTCTCGCCGATGCTCTCCGCCCTCGGCGCGCGCGTGACCGGGGTAGCGGGCTCGGCGGGCCGGCGGGCCGGATTCGACGTCGTCGGCCCGGACGGGCTCGCCGGCCTGCTGCCCGAGACCGACGTCCTGGTCTCCCTGCTGCCGGCCGTGCCGGCCACGCGGCACGCGCTCGACGCCGACGTCCTCGCGAGGCTCCCGGCGCACGCGCGGTTCGTCAACGCCGGGCGCGGGGCGACCGTCGACGAGGCTGCCCTGATCGACGCCCTCCGGTCCGGCCGCCTCGCCGGAGCCGCCCTCGACGTCACGGAGACCGAGCCGCTGCCCGCCGGCTCGCCGCTGTGGGACTGCCCGAACCTGGTCCTCACGCCCCACGTCGCCGGCGGGCGTCCGCGCGGTGCCGCCAGGTTCCTCGCGGATCAGGTCACGGCCTGGGTGCGCGACGGCGCCGCCGGTCTCAGGAACGTGGCGCGCGCTGGCAGCTGGGGCAAAAGTACGACGACCGGTTCATGAACGGCTCCCGCCGGACCTCCGTACCGCAGCGGCGGCAGGGCTCGCCCGCACGGCCGTAGGCGTCAAGATTTCTTGCGAAGTAGCCCGACTCGCCGTTCACGTTCACGTACAGCGCGTCGAACGACGTACCGCCCCGCACGAGCGCCTCGCGCATCACCTCCGCGGCGGCGTCGAGCACGCGCAGCACGTCCGCCTGCCGCATCCGCTCGACCGGGCGGCGGCCGTGGACCTCGGCACGCCAGAGCGCCTCGTCGGCGTAGATGTTCCCGACCCCGGAGACGACCGTCTGGTCGAGGAGCGCGCGCTTGATCTGCGTCCGACGACGGCGCACGCGCCGCGCCACCTCCGCGCGCTCCGCGTGCGGGTCGAGCAGGTCACGCGCGATGTGCGCCACGGGCACCGGCAGGAGCGGCAGATCGCTGCCCTGCCCGGCGGGCAGCCCCGAGCCGTCCGGGACCATGTCCTGCACGCTCAGATGGCCGAAGGTGCGCTGGTCGACGAAGTCGAGGTAGCGGGCGGCCGTGCCGTCGACGGCGGGCGCACCCTCCAGGTGGAGGCGTACGCGCAGGTGCGGGTGCTGCCAGTCGTCCGCGCTCACGCCACCGCGGACGAGGAGCTGGCCGGACATGCCGAGGTGGGCGAGGAGCGCATCGTCCGCGGTCGCGGCCGCGCCCGGGCCGTCGTCGTCGGACAGCGGCAGCCAGAGGAACTTGCCGCGGCGGACCGCGGCGGCGAGGCGCCGGCCGGCCAGGCGGCCGGCGAAGTCGAGCGGACCGCCCTCGTGCCGTCGCACGCTGTAGTCCCGCAGGACCTCCACGCGCCGCACCACGGCGCCCACGACGAGACGGTCGAGACCGTCGCGCACGGTCTCGACCTCGGGCAGCTCAGGCACTCGGCACGTGCCGCGCCGCGTCGGCGGGTCCGGCGCCGGGGCGGCGCCGCGCCTGGCGGCGTCCGCCCTCCGCGGCGTCCGACGACGACGGGTCGCTCTCGGCGAGCCGCTCGTCCCGGTCCTCGGTGACCGGCGCCGACGGGAACGCGGCGACCAGCGCCTTGTACGCCTCCTCGGCGGCCTCCTGCTCCGCGTGCTTCTTCGCCGACCCGGAGCCCTGGCCGTAGGCGACGCCGTCGATCACCACCTCGGAGTGGAAGATCCGGGCGTGCTCGGGCCCCTCGAAGGTCGCCAGGTAGTCCGGGGCGCCGAGTCCGCGCTCGGCGGCGGCCTCCTGCAGCGACGTCTTCCAGTCCAGGCCGGCGCCCAGGCCGGCGGCGACGTCGAGCTGGTCGTCGACCAGGCGGTGCACCAGGTCGCGGGAGACCTCCAGCCCGTGCGACACGTAGGTGGCGCCGATCAGCGCCTCGACCGTGTCCGACAGGATCGAGTCCTTGTCGAAGCCGCGCGTGCGGATCTCCCCCTTGCCGAGGAGCACGTAGCGTCCCAGGCCGAGCGTCCGGGCGATCTTCGCGAGCGACCGCTGCGACACGGTCGCGGCGCGCATCCGGGCGAGGTCACCCTCGTTGGTGTCGGGGTGACGCCGGTAGAGCGCCTCGGTCACCACGAGCCCGAGGACCGTGTCGCCCAGGAACTCCAGGCGCTCGTTCGTCGGGATGCCGCCTGCCTCGTGGGCGAACGAGCGATGCGTCAGGGCGAGCACGAGAAGCTCGGGGTCGAGAACGACCCCGAGCTTCTCCAGCAGCTCGCCCGGCTCCGAGGGGGTCGGAGCGCCGCGGCGGGCCATCAACCCGCGTTGACGGTCTTCAGGGCGTCGCGGTAGGTACGGCCCTTGTACGCGCCGCAGGTGGGGCACGCGGTGTGCTGCAGCTTGTCGGCCTGGCACGACGGGCAGGTCGTGAGGTTCGCCGCGGTGGTCTTCCACTGCGAACGACGCGCACGGGTGTTGCTGCGCGACATCTTGCGCTTCGGAACAGCCACGGTCAGCTCTCTTTCGTCTCGTCGGACATGCTCGTGGATTCGAGCATGCTCTGCAGCGCCGACCAGCGAGGGTCGACCTGATCATGATGGTGGCCGGGGTCGTCGGCCAGGCGTGCACCGCACTCGGTGCACAGGCCCGGGCAGTCCGGACGACACAGCGGTTGAAATGGTAGTGCAGTGACCACCGAATCTCGCAATACGGGTTCGATGTCGGCCAGATCGTGCTCCAGGACCGACTGCTCGTCCTCGACATCGTCGTCACCGGCCGCGGCTTCCGCCTCGGCCCGCTCCGGGTAGGCGAAGAGCTCCTGAACCGGCGCGTCGACCTCGACCGTGATCTCGTCGAGGCAGCGGGCGCACTCGCCGACCGCCTTGCCGCGGATCGACCCGGAGATCAGCACGCCGTCCATGACGGCCTCGAGCCGCAGGTCGAGCTCCAGGTCATCACCCTCGCGGACCGCGATCACCGGGGTCCCCACGGCAGACGGCACCTGCACCATGGCGCTGTGCGTGCGCATGGTGCCGGGACGCCGGGACAGCTCGTGCGTGTCGAGCACGAGCGGCGAGCGGGGGTCGAGTGTGATGGCAGGCTCCGAGAGGGGCGTTCGAAATGCGGGATGGTGGTCCATGCAGGACCAGCCTGCAATCTTACGGCATCGGCCCGGGGCCTGTCGGCCCGGGACAGGTGTGATCCGCCACGCCTCAGCCCACGGCCGCGCGCACCGCTCCGGCGACGGCGACCGGGACCAGGTCGTCGATCTCGCCGCCGTTCCGGGCGATGTCCTTCACCAGCGACGACGCGATGTGCGCGTAGGCCTGGTCGGCGACGACGAACACCGTCTCGACGCCCGACAGGTGCCGGTTCATCAGCGCCATCGGCAGTTCCGCGTCGAAGTCCGCGCCGCCCCGCAGGCCCTTCACGACGGCGGTCGCGCCCACCTCGCGGCAGAAGTCGACGAGCAGGCCATCGGCGACGCCGACCTCCACGTCCGCGGTCGAGGGGTCGGCCGCGACGGCCGCACGGACGAGCGCCGCGCGCGTGTCCAGGTCCAGCAGACCGGACTTGCCGGGGTTCCTGGCCACGGCGACGATCACGCGGTCGAACTGACTCCGTGCCCTGCGCACCACGTCGAGATGGCCGAGGGTGATCGGGTCGAACGACCCCGGACACACAGCGATGGTCATGGCCCACACCCTAGTCGGCGGCGGGTTCCTCCGGTGCGGCCGGCCCGATCGGCTCGGTGTAGTAGACCGCCGTCTCGCCGTAGGGCTTCCGGCCGATGAGGGCCAGGCCTTCCGGCCAGGACGGCTCGGGGCTCCTGGCCGACCGTTCGACGACGACGACGGCCGCGCGGGCCAGCACGCCCGGCGCGGCGAGATCGCGCAGCACCCGGGCGAGATCGTCGTCGGACAGGTCGTAGGGCGGGTCGAGGAAGACCAGATCGAGCGCGGCGCCGGACGACGGCGGAGCGGCCGCGAGCGCCGCCGTGTACCGCTCGACGGGACCGTTGACGACCTGGACGTGCGGCGCGAGACCGAGCGCCGCGACGTTCTTGCGTGCGGCGGCGACGGCTCCGCGCGCGGAGTCCACGAGGGTCACGTGCCGTGCGCCGCGGCTGGCGGCCTCCAGGCCGAGGGCGCCGGATCCGGCGTAGAGGTCGAGCACGCGCGTGCCGTCGAGCACGTCGAGGTGGTCGAGGCGGGAGAAGATCGCCTCGCGCACGCGGTCGCTGGTGGGCCTGGTCCCCTTGGGCGGGACGACGAGCGTCCGTCCGCCCAGCCTGCCCGCGACGATTCTCACGGGGCAGAGTTTAGAGGTTCCGCGGGTGGGTGGTCGGGTGGCCTCAGGACCAGGGGAGGTCGATGCGGGCGACCACCGGGAGGTGGTCACTTCCCGTGCGGTCGAGCGTGCGGACCTCCGTGACCGCGGCGCCGCGCGCCAGCACGTGGTCGATCGGGACCATCGGGAACGACGCCGGGAACGTGAGTCCGAGGCCGTGCCGCGGTTCGGACACCAGCGCGGTGACCGGGTCCAGCGCGGGGTCGTCGAGGGTGGTGTTCAGGTCGCCGGCCACGACGACGGCGTCGGACTCGTCGGCGGACAGGGCCTGCGCGAGCAGTCCGATGCTCTGGTTCCTGGCCGCGACGTCGAGTCCGGCGGGGCCGAGTCGCATGGACGGCAGGTGCACCGCGTACAGCGCGATGCCCGGGGCGTCGTCGGCCGGGGTCACGGTGACCCGCATGCCCCGGTTCCATCCCGGGCCGGCGCCGTCGGGCCGCAGATCGATCCGTTCCGCGTCGCGCAGCGGGTGGGCGGACCAGACGCCGACCGTGCCGTGGACCTCCTGGTGCGGCAGCGCGTCGCCGAAGGCACGCGCGTAATGCTCGACCAGCGGAGGCGTGACCTCCTCCAGGACGACGACGTCGGGTTCGGCGTCGAGCAGTACTCGCACGGTCCCGGCGATGTCCCGGTTCTCGTCGCTGACGTTGTGCTGGACCACCGTCAGGTCGTCGCGCGGGACGGGTTCGTCCGTCAGGCGCGGCCAGAGGACCCAGGCCCAGGCCGCGGCGGGCAGGAGGAAGGCGAGCGTCGCGGTCGCGGATCGGCGCACGAGTCCGAGGACGAGGAGCAGCGCGGCGAACGCGCCCAGCCAGGGCAGGATCGAGGCGACGAGGCTGACCAGGCCGAAGGCGCCGGGGAGCTGGTCGTGGAACAGCAGCGCCGCGGCGAGGAGGAGCTGGAGCACGGCGAGCACGATGCCGCGCGACCACGCCGTGCCGGTCCGGTGCGGCTCGCCGGCGGGCTCGTCCTGGAGGACGTCGTCGAACGACGGGAGCGGGTTCGAGCCCGTTCCGGGGTAGGGGACGGTGTCCTCGGGCGACGACGGCGGCGACGGCGGCGCGCCCGAGCCGGGGTACGGGACGGTGTCCTCACGCGACGGCGTGGGCGTGCCTCGTTCGAGGTACGGCACGGTGTCGAACCTGTCGTCGAACGGCGGGTCGTCCCAGCCTGCGAGCCCCGAACCGGCGGGCCCCGTACCAGCACGGCCAGGACCGGCGGGCCCCGCCATCGCGGGCCCCGGATCGCGACCTGGCTGTCGCGGACCCGGATGGGCGTGCTGATCGTCGCTCACGGGCGGGGACTCTACTCGGGTCGCTTCACCGGGGGCTACGCGCGTTCGAGGAACTCCTCCTTCTCGGCGTCGAGCTGCTCCGCGATGGCGTCGGCGAGTTCGGGGGCGTAGTGCAGGTCCGGATCGGCCGTGACGACTCCGATCGCCTCGGTGCGGGCGTGCTCGATGAGCTTGGCGTCCTTGACCACGCGCAGCAGGCGCAGGGAGCTCGATCGCCCGGACTGGGCGGCGCCGAGCACGTCTCCCTCGTTGCGCAGTTCCAGGTCGGTGTTCGCGAGCTCGAAGCCGTCCGTGGTGCGCACCATCGCCTCGAGGCGCGTGCCCGCCGTACCGCCCGGTGGCGCGTCGGAGACCAGCAGGCACAGGCCGGGGGCCGTGCCACGCCCGACGCGGCCGCGCAGCTGGTGCAGCTGGGACAGGCCGAACCTGTCGGCGTCGAGGATGACCATGACGGTCGCCTCCGGCACGTCGACGCCGACCTCGACCACCGTGGTGGACACGAGCACCGGCGTGTCGCCCGACGCGAACCGCGCCATGGCGTCGTCCTTGTCGGCGGGCGCCATCTGTCCGTGCAGGACGCCGATCTCGACGCCCGCGAGCTGATCCCGCCCGCGCAGCTCCTCGACGACCTCCAGCACGGCCCGCAGCGGCGCGGCGGCGGGCGGTTCGCCGGGATCGAGCAGGGCGCCGGGGCCACCCGCGCCGTCGCCGTCCCCGGCCGGCACGAGGTCACCCACCGGGACGGCCTCCATCCCGTCCTCGCCGCCGGCGCCGTCGTCGTCCGGACGGATCCGGGGGCACACGACGTAGGCGCGGCCGCCCCGGTCGATCTCCTCCCGCACGCGGGCCCACGTGCGGTCCATCCAGCGTTCGTTGGCTGCCGGGACGACGTGCGTGGTGACGCCCGCGCGGCCGGCGGGCACCTCGGTGAGGGACGACGTCGCCAGGTCCCCGAAGACGGTCATCGCGACCGTGCGCGGGATGGGGGTGGCGGTCATGACCAGCAGGTGCGGGGCCGCGCTCGCCTTGTCGCGCAGGCGGTCGCGCTGCTCGACGCCGAACCGGTGCTGCTCGTCCACCACGACCAGCCCGAGGTCGGCGAACTGGACGTGCTCGGACAGGAGTGCGTGCGTGCCGACGACGATCCCCGCCTCGCCGCCCGCGGCGGCCAGCAGGGCCTCCTTCTTCGCCCTGGCCCCCAGGGACCCGGTCAGCAGGGCGACCCGGGTGCCGTTCTCCGCGCCGCCCAGCATCCCGCCGTCGGCGAGCGGCCCGAGCAGGGCGCGGAGCGTGCGGACGTGCTGGGCGGCGAGCACCTCGGTGGGCGCGAGCAGGGCCGCCTGGCCGCCGGCGTCGACCACCTGGAGCATGGCGCGCAGCGCCACCACCGTCTTGCCGGACCCGACCTCGCCCTGCAGCAGGCGCTGCATCGGCCGGGCGCCGGCCAGCTCGGCGCTGATCTCGTCGCCCACGTCCCGCTGGCCGGCAGTCAGGTCGAACGGCAGCCGGGCGTCGAGGTCGGCGAGCAGACTCCTGCGCCCGGGACCGGCGCCGGCGTCGACCAGCGGGCGCGGCGTCGCGGGCCGCCCCGTGGCCAGCGCGCGCCGTTTGGCGAGTGCGGCCTGCAGCACGAACGCCTCCTCGAACCGCAGCCGGTGCTGTCCCGCGCGGACGTCGGCCATGCTGTCGGGCCGGTGCACCTTGCGCAGCGCACCGAGCCGCCCCGGGAGCCCGGCCCGCGCCCGCACCTCCAGCGGCACGGGGTCGGGGACGTCCGCGCCGGTCAGGGTGTCCAGCACCGTGCGCACGGCCTTCGCGATCTTCCAGCTCGGGACGTTCGCCACGGCCGGGTAGATCGGGATGGGACGGGCGGCCTCGGCGAGCATGTCCTCGTCCGACTCCAGGTCGTCCTCGCCCATCATCATGAACGCCGGGTGCGTGAGCTGCCGCTCGCCCCGGTACAGCCCGACCGTGCCGGTGAACAGGCCGGTGCTGCCCGCGACGAGCCGCTGCTCGTGCGCGTACAGCGAGCCGCGGTGCTTGCCGAAGAACGTCAGCGACAGGTAGTGCTTGCCGTCGGTGATGACCGCCTCCAGGAGGGCACCCCGGCGGTTGCGCATGGAACGCACCGTGGTCCGGACCACGCGCGCCATGACAGTGACGTGCTCCCCCGCCCGCAGCATGCTGATGTCGGTCAGGCGGCCCGGATCGTCATAGCGCCGCGGGTAGTGACCGATGAGGTCGCCCACCGTCTCCAGGCCGAGCTTGGACAGCGGGTTCTTGCCGCGCGCCTGGCCCAGCGCGCGCGACAGCGGCTCGTCCAGCCGGGCCCGGGAGGTCACACGCCCTCCCGCAGCGCCTCACGGCCCGCCGGTCCGTCCGGGACGGTCGTGCCCCGGGCCGGCGCGGCGCCCCGGAGCGAGGCGGTCGTGCGCCGCGCCGGCCCTGCCGAGGTGGCCGCGCACGAGGCCGGGCTCCCCCCGGGCGCGTCCGGCGCCCGTTCGCCGCCGCCGGGCGCCTCGACGCCCAGCTGCACGGTGTCGCCCGGGCGGCCCGTCGGCAGCGTGACCAGTTCCGCGGCGGGCGCCACCCGGGCGAGCACCGCCGCGAGCTCGTCGGCCACGTGGGTGGCGTCGTCGTCCAGGAGCGCCGTGACGACCTCGGGCGGCCCGGCCTCCTCGGCCGGGTGGGACTCCCCGGCCTGCCCCGCCAGTTCCGCGAGCGCCGTCGCCGCCTCCGGGGCCGGGACGGGGCCGGTCACGCGCAGGCCGTCCAGCGCGGCGCGGGCCGCGTCCCGCGGCGTGGCGGCGCCGGGTGCGGTGCCGAGGGCCGCGAGCGCCACGACCACGTGCACGTCGGTGGGCGCGTCCAGCGCGACGATCTCGTCGAGGTCGCCGTGGTTCGGCCCGGTGCGGGGATCTGCGCCGTCCGGTCCGGGCCGGGGGTGGTCGCCGAGCACCAGGGCGCGGCGTGCGCCGGTGGACGCCGCGGCGCGCTGCACGTCGTCGGAGGTGACGGCGTCGACCGTGGCGCCGAACCCGCCCGTGAGCAGCACGACCGCTCCGGCGTGCGCGAGGTCGGCGGCGAGGGCCGGTGCGGTGGTGACGGCGACGACGCCCCACTCCTGCGGGTCGGCCGCTTCGAGGTGGCGCACGTGCACCTGGGCGAGCGTGCCGGCGCCGGTGATCCCGGCGGCGACGGCGAGCGCGTCGGGCAGCCGGTCGGTGTGCACGTGCGCCTGCCAGACGGCCGTGTCTCCTCCGGTGTCGCCGCCGACCACGACGACGGAGTCACCGACCTCCTCGAGCCGGGACCGCAGGCGGGGTGCGACGTGCTCCGCTCCGGCGGCGCGCCGGGTGAGGACGAACATGAGCTCGAGCCCGCCCAGGTCCGTGTGGGCGTGGTCGTGGGAGGCGGCCGGTTCCGGCAGGACGAAGGCCGCGCCGCGCCGCGGCTGGACGATCAGGTCGAGGCTCACGGGTTCCATCGTGCCCGGGCTGTCTGACACCGCTGCCGCGACGAGCGCGCCGAGCACGAGGACCAGGCCGCACGCTCCGGCGTCGAGCACGCCGGCGGCGGCGAGGACGGGGTGCTCGGTCATGCTGGTCCGGGCCGCCTCGCGGGCCGCGCCGACGGCGGCGCGGGCCACCGCGCCGGGGCCTCCCCCGGCGTCCTCGGCGGCGCGGCCCGCGGTCGCGGCGGCGTCGGCGGTGGTCGGCACGGTCCCGTCGGCGGGCCTGGCGACCGCCGCGCGCGCGGACCGTGCCGCCTCCTCGAGGATCGTGGCGGCGGTGGTGCCCCGGCGGGCCTCGAGCGCCGTGCCGCGCAGCCACTCGGAGAGGATGACGCCGGAGTTGCCGCGTGCGCCGAGCAGCGCGGCGCGGGCCGCGGTGGCGAGCAGGTCGACGCCGGTCGCGTCGTCGGGTGCCGCGCGGACGGCCCGGTCACCCTCGCGGATCGTGAGGTACATGTTCGTGCCGGTGTCGGCGTCGGCCACGGGGAACACGTTGACCCGGTCCAGGGCGGCTCGTTCGCGCCGCAGCGCGTCGGTCGCGCCACGGACCCATCTGCGCACGAGACCCGCGTCGATCTCCGTCACCGCTGCCCCCCGTCGGTTCGATCCGCTGCGCTCATCCGCCGTCTCCTCACGTCCCGCTCCGGTGACGTCCCGTCCCCGTCCGTCCGCCTCGCCCTGCACGGGTGGTCGACGGCGCCCCGGTCGGCATCCACCGTACCGGCGTGCCCGCCCTTGGTGCGGCGTTACCCACAGGCGGATGTGACGCATCCCCGGTGGCGGGACGCCGGTACGGTTTGAGTGCCGAAGTGCGGATCGGGTACGCTCTTGTGGTTGTCCGACGGCGTTCCGCGGGTCCGAAGTACCGGACCGGTGGCCGGAGGGCAGATCTCTTTCACCGACCACTCACCACGTCCTGCTCGTGTGCACGGACGTGCACGACACTCAGGAGACTCCGTGGCTGCCAACTGCGACGTCTGCGGCAAGGGCCCGGGCTTCGGGCACAACGTCTCGCACTCCCACGTGCGGACCAAGCGCCGCTGGAACCCGAACATCCAGCGCGTGCGCGCCGTGGTGAACGGCGCCCCGAAGCGCGTCAACGCCTGCACCTCGTGCCTCAAGGCCGGCAAGGTGCAGCGCCGCGTCTCGGCCTGACGCCCAGCGTCTGTTCCGAGCGACGCCCGCCCGTGGTTCCGACTGCGGACGGGCGTCGTCGTCCGTGCCGGAGTGTGTCACGGGTCCGCATAGGCTTTGCGTGAACGCTGCCCCGCTTGTTGCACGGCGTTTGTTGCACGCACGATCCCGACGGTGAAAAGGTGAGGTCATGGCGGCTCAGCTCGACGAGGTGTCCATCCGTCCCGCGAGGGCCGAGGACGCCGACGACATCGCCCGCGTCGATATCGCATCGTGGCGTGGCGCGTACTCGGAGATGCTCCCCGGTTCCTACCTGTCCTCGCTCGACGCGGAGGAACGCGCGGCCCTGTGGCGTGACGCGGTCGCCGCCGAGGGCACCCGCATCCTGGTCGCGGAGACCAGCGGGGGCACGGTCGGGTTCACGAGCGTGGGGCCGTCGCGCGACGAGGACGCCGAGGACGGCGATCTCGAGATCTATGCCATCTACCTGCACCCCAAGGCATGGGGCAGCGGCGTGGCCCGGGACCTGATGCGCCAGGTGCTCGGCGACGTCCCCGACGGCGCGTCGGTGACCTTGTGGATCCTCGCGGAGAACGAGCGCGCCCAGCACTTCTACCGCCGGCACGGGTTCGCGCCCGACGGCACCGAGCGCATCGACGAGATCGGCGGCAAGCCGATGACCCAGCTGCGCTACCGCCGCTGAACCGGCCGGCGCTCAGGCCAGCCCGGACACCGGGACGACGCGGTCGCTCGGCTCCAGGCCGAACAGCCCCAGCACCTGGGTCATCATGTCGTCGAACAGCTCGTCGAAGTCGCCGTAGGCGAACGACAGGTGCCCGAAGGCAGCCATGCACGTCACGCCGAAGAAGCTCCGCCAGGCCACGATCCACAGGTAGCCGAGACCCAGCGGCGCGTCCATGCCGGGCGCGATCGTGCGGGAGTGCTCGATGACCTGGCCACGCAGCCCTTCGGGGACTTCGTCGTCGTGCGGCAGCCAGGGCGCCGCCGTCGACCGCTCGAGATGCATGGCGAACGCCGGGACGTACGCGCCGCCGATGATCGCGGCGATGTCGCGGTCGGTCTGCTCGGCGCCTTCCCGGACCTCGTGGAAGTCCGGCCCCATGAGCAGCGAGAACTCACCCGGGTACGCGATGGACCAGGAGAACACCGTGTGGGTGAGGGCGTAGAGCTGCGCGCTCACGTCGTCGGCGGGCTGCCTGTCCCGCGCCACGATCATCCGCGCGGCCAGGCGCTCGGTGACCGTGTGGTGCACGGCCCGCAGCAGTTCGACGCGACCGCCGGGGAAGTACCGGTAGAGGGCGGGCGAGGTGAACTTGAGCGCCTTCGCCACCGCGGCGATCGTGACGTTGCGGGTACCGCCCGAATCGACCATGATCTGGCGGGCTGCCTTGACGGCCTGGCGTCGCGCCTCGGCATGGCGTCCGCTCAGGACGCGGGTGTCAGTCGTGGTGTTCATGGTGCTCACTGACATGTCCTCTCTGGTTCGACCAGCGACACAGCACCGGCGAGATCGATGACGAACGACGACGTGTGGTCCTCCATGACCGCGGGCGGTACCACGACCTCGACCGCCGGATCGCGGCCGTAGGTGACGAACGACCAGGTGCCCTCGTCGTCGGTGGCCACGATCCAGTCGACCGTCGTTCCGTTTGCGCTCTCCACGCTCTGGCACTGCGCCGACGGGCCGGGGGGCTCCACGCCGCACCGCAGGGTCACGGCGGCGCCAGGCTCTCCCCAGGCCGCGGTGGCCTGCGAGTTCGTGTCGGCCCGGGGCAGATCCTCGGCCAGTTCCTCCGGCAGGGCCAGGACCACCGACGCGCACTGGGGGTCGGCCGCGTCCGGTGCGGCGGACACGCCGATCGTCGGGGCGCAGGCGGCGGTGGCGACCACGGCGACCGTCGCGGGAAACGCCGCGATCAGTGGTGCCTTTCGGCGTGGATTCACGCGGCCACCGTACCTGGTTCCCGGGATCCAGGCCGGGAGGAGGGAGATCGCGGCCCCGGCGCGTCCGCTCTCCGAACATTTCCTGCACCTCCGGGCGAGATACCTGGTCAGCGCGCCGCTCCCCGTTATATAGGGTGGTCCTCGTGACCGAGCGGGTGCGTGACGTGAACGAGGACGAGCTGCTGCGGCGCATCTTCCCTCTCCTGCCCGTGGGCGGATCGACGCAGGTCGGGCCAGGTGACGACGCCGCGATCGTGGCCGCGTCCGACGGGCGCTTCCTCGTCTCCTCCGACGTCCTCGTCGAGGACCGGCACTTCCGGACCCGCTGGTCGTCCGGGTCCGACGTCGGATACCGGGCCGCCGCACAGAACTTCGCCGACATCGCGGCCATGGGCGGGCGTCCGACGGCGCTCGTCATCTCCCTCGTCATCCCCGGCGACACGCCGGTGGACTGGGTCGAGGACCTCGCCCGGGGACTCGCCGAGGCGTGCAAGCCGGTGCGCGCGGGCGTCGTCGGCGGCGACCTGGCGAGCGGCGAGACGATCGTCGTGAACGTGACCGTGCACGGGACGCTGGACTGGCGCCAGCCCGTGCTGCGGGCCGGCGCCAAGCCGGGCGACATCGTCGCGTACGCGGGCACGCGCGGCTGGTCGGCCGCGGGGCTGGCGCTGCTCGAGTCCGGGCTGATCCGCCCTTCGCATCAGCACCCCCTCGTCAAGGCCTACCTGCGCCCCGAGCCGCCGCTGGAGGCGGGACGGCACGCCGCACGCGCGGGCGCCACCGCGATGCTCGACGTGTCGGACGGCCTGCTGCGCGACGCCGGACGGATCGCGCTGGCGTCCGACGTGCGGCTGGACCTGGACGAGGCCGCGTTCGGCGACGACCGGCGTGCCCTGTCCGACGCCGCCCTCGTCGTCGCCCAGTCGGCCCTGCGTGCGGGCGGCGCCGGTGACCTGGTCGGCGACATCGGCCAGGCGGAGGCCGCGAACCGTCTCCTGAACCAGTGGATCTGGTCCGGGGGCGAGGACCACGGCCTGCTCGCGACGTTCCCGGAGGACGCCCGGCTGCCGGAAGGGTGGACCAGGATCGGCAAGGTTCTCCCGCCGGGCAAGGCCGCACCGCGCGTCACGATCGGCGGACGCCGGCCGGCCGTGGCGGCGGGGTGGGACCACTTCGAGGGGTAGTCGGGGCGCACGGTCGCCATGTGACCTGCGGGCGGGCGATGTAGATCCGAGCTGTCGGCCCATCGCCGGGTCAGGTGTTCCCGCAGGTCGCGGGAGATCGCCACGGCACGGGCCTGCGCCGCACGGTCCACCTCACCGCACCACGTCCACCTTGTCCGGCGCGCCGCCCAGGTCGCAGAAGTCCTGGGCGTTCTTGAGCAGCTTCATCTCCTCGGAGAACGTGTGCTCCTTGTCGTGGTGTCCCCGGCCGACGGCCTCGCGCAGCCGCTCCAGCTCGCCGTCCTTGTTGTGGGAGAAGACCCGCACCACGTAGCCCGTGCTGGACTCGATCTCCAGGCAGGCGAACGGCGGGCAGGGCGCGCCGCGCATGCCGTAGGCGAGGAGCGCGGCCGCCGCGACCGCGAGGAGCGCCGGCCCCACCCAGAACAGCGGCTCGAGCACGCCGAACAGCACGAAGCACGCCCAGGCCAGCGCGAACAGCAGGACGACTCCCGCCGCCTGCCCGGGCCAGCCGCCCGGCATCCGGCGGCGCGGCTTCCCGATCTGATGGATCCTCGCCCGCTCCAGGTTCCCGAGGGGGAACATGATCCCGCTGACGGTGAGGATGCCGCGGTCGACCCGCGGCGTCCAGGTGGTCTCCGTCAACCCTTCGAGCTTCCAGAACGCTGCCACGGTCCCGCCTTTCTCCCTCCGTGGCGCAGGCTCGCGCCCACGCCGTCCGCTCGCCATCTCGCGATCCGCGTCGCCTCGCCCATCGAGCCCCGCCAGACCGGACCGTGCCCCGGGAGCACGACGTCGGCGTCCAGTCCGGCCAGCACGTCGAGCGACGCGTCCGCGGCGGCCGGATCGTGGGCGAAGAACCCCGGGGCCAGTTGCGGCCCGGTCAGCCGGACCAGCGGGTGGGCGGTGATCAGGGCGTCGCCCGTGGCCAGCAAGCCGCCGGGCAGCATGTAGGACGTCGACCCGGGGGTGTGACCGGGTGTCGCCACCGGTACGGGCCCGCCAGGGAGGTCGAGCGGCTCCCAGGAGTCGCCGTCGGGCAGCGGGATGGTGCCGGGCAGCGGGCGGCGTCCGAACGCCCCGGCCCGCGCCACGTCGAGGGCCCACCGGAGGGCGCCGGGCTCGCGGAACCGCCGCACGACGTCGAACGTCCCCGGCCGCTCGAGCTCACCGCTCGCGGCACGCTCGGCGTCGGCCGCGGCCAGGTGCACGGGCGTGCCGTACTCGCGGCGGAAGTGCTGCGCGCCGCCGATGTGGTCGGCGTGGGCGTGGGTGATCACTATCGCCCGGACGTCCCGCGGGTCGCACCCGATCGCCACCACCGACGCGACGACGGCGGCCGTGTCACCGGTCCAGCCCGCGTCGATCAGGGTCAGATGCCTGCCCTCGCGCAGCAGGTACCAGTTGACGTGCGTGCCGGTGCAGCGGAACACGTCCGGCGCGACCCGGCTGACCACGACCATCCCGGACCCCCTTGACCTGCGATGACATCCTCAGTAAGGGTGCCATCCAGGCAATCAGGAGTAAAGGATGAATCCGGAGATCGTCCCCAGGAGTGCGCAGGTCACCGCAGGCCGACCGGGCGCTCGAGCGCGAGCTGGATCAGCTCGTCGATGAGCTCCGGGTACGGGACGCCGGACGCGTCCCACATGCGCGGGTACATGGAGAAGGGCGTGAAGCCCGGCATGGTGTTGATCTCGTTGACGACGACGCGCTCGTCCGGGCCGACGAACACGTCGACCCGCGACAGCCCCTCCGCGCCGACCGCCTCGAAGGTCCGGATCGCGATCTCCTGGACCTCCTTGATCACGTGATCGGGGAGGTTCGCCGGGCAGGACAGCTCGACGTCGGCCTCCGCCAGGTACTTGGCCTCGAAGTCGTAGAAGTCGTGGTCGCCGGCCGTCACCTCGATCTCGCCCGGCAGCGACGCGCGGGGGCGAGCCCCGCCGCGGCCGCCCAGCACCGCGCACTCGATCTCCCGCCCGTCGAGGCCGGCCTCGACGATCACCTTCGGGTCGTGCTCGGCCGCGGCGCGCACGGCCGCGTCCATCTCGTCGAGGGAGTCCACGCGAGAGACGCCGAGCGAGGAGCCGGCCCGCGCCGGCTTCACGAACAACGGCAGGCCGAGCCCCGCCGCCTCGGACAGGACCTCGTCCCGGCGCGTGTCCCACTCCCCCGGGCGGATCACGGTGTACGGGCCGATCGGCAGGCCGTGGCCGGCGAACACCATCTTCATGAAGTGCTTGTCCATGCCGACCGCGGAAGCCAGGACTCCGGAGCCGACGTACCGCACGTCGGCCAGCTCCAGAAGGCCCTGGACCGTGCCGTCCTCGCCGTACGGCCCGTGCAGCAGGGGGAAGACGACGTCGACCTCGCCGAGCACGGACGGCACCTGGCCCGCCTCGATCACGCGCACGTCGCGGGACCCGGCCCGCAGCGGCAGCACCACCTCGCCGGAAGCGGCGGGCACCTCGGGGACGCGGCCGTCGGCGATGGTCCAGCGGCCGGCGTCGTCGTCGGCCACCACCCACTGCCCGTCGCGGGTGATGCCGACGGGCACCACATCGTACTTGTCCCGGTCGATGGCGCCCAGAACGCCGCCCGCGGTGGCGACGGAGATCCCGTGCTCGCCCGAGCGCCCGCCGAACAGGATCACGACCCGCGGCTTGCGGCCGGGATCGGGCGTGGCCGCCGCGGAATCGGGCGTGGACGGCTGGGAATCGGTGCTGTTCGACATCGGCCCCGACACTACCGGACGACGGGTCGACCGCAGGCCGTGAGGGCGGCACGCCGGGCCCGGCGGTGACGTGGTGGCCCCGGGCGCCTGCACGGTCGGCCTCGGCCCGCACCGTCGACCTCGGCGCACGCACCACCGACCCTGGCGCAGGCGCCATGGAACAGGGCACAATCACCGGAGGCGAGCAATTGACTCCAGTTACAACTAGCAGCAGTCGAAGGAGACCGCAGCGATGGCCGTGACCGACGCACCCCCCGCCCGACCCGAGCTCGACCAGGCGCTGCGTGAGCTCCGCGCGGGCGCCGCCCGCTGGGCCGGCCTCCCCGTCCCGGACCGCGCGCAGGTCTTCCGCGAGGTGTTCGACGCCGTCGCCTGCGTCGCGCGGGAGTGGGCCGAGACGGCCGCGCGGGCCAAGAACATCCCCGACGGCTCGCGGCTGGCCGGCGAGGAATGGATGAGCGGCCCGTACGCCGCGCTCGAGTCGTCGGCCGCCTACGCCCGCGCGTACGAGGCGATCGCCCGCGGCAAGTCCCCAGCCGACGGCCTCCCAGCGCGCCCCGCGCCCGGCGGCCGCACGGCCGTCCGGGTGCTGCCACGGAACGCCCAGCAGCGGGTCCTGTTCCACGGCTTCTCCGCCGAGGTCTGGATGCCGCCCGGCGTCTCGGCCGAGCAGGTGCGCCGCGAGGCCGGGCTCGACGCCGGAACGGTGGGCACGAGCGGCGGCGTCGGCCTCGTGCTCGGCGCGGGGAACATCTCGTCGATCGCCCCGCTCGACGCGTTCTACGAGCTCGTCGCGCACAATCGCACGTCGCTCGTAAAGCTCAACCCGACCTTCGCGGACCTGTTCGGCGTCTACGAGAAAGCGCTCGCACCGCTGATCCGCATCGGCGCGGTCCGCGTCGTGAACGGCGACGGCACCGTCGGCGCCTACCTGACCGGGCACGACGGCGTGGACAAGGTGCACATCACCGGCTCCCGGGCCACCCACGACACGATCGTCTGGGGACGCGGCCCCGAGGCGGACCGCCGCCGCGCCGAGCACGACCCGCGCCTCGCCGTCCCCATCACGAGCGAGCTCGGCGGCGTCTCGCCGATCATCGTCGTCCCCGGCCGGTGGTCCGACGCCGACCTGCGGTTCCAGGCCGAGCACGTCGCCACGATGCGGCTGCACAACGCGGGACACAACTGCATCGCCGGGCAGATGGTGGTGCTCGGCGCCGACTGGCCGCAGCGGGACGCCTTCCTCGCCGAACTGCGCCGCGCGTTCGAACGGCTTCCCGCGCGCGAGCCCTGGTACCCCGGATCGGGCGACCGCCTGCGGGACGCCGTGGCCGCCCACCCGGGCGCGGAGACGATCAACGGTCGCGTGCTGCTGGAGTCCACGAGCGACGACGACCCGGCGTGCGACACGGAGTACTTCGCACCCGTGCTCGCCTGGAAGCAGGTCCCCGGGACCGGGACGGAGTTCCTGCGCGCGGCGGTGGCCTTCGCCAACGACCGTCTCGACGGCACGCTGGGCGCGAACGTCGTCGTCGACCCGGCCGCCCGGAAGGCGATGGGCGCGGGGTTCGACGACGCGCTCGCCGGCCTGCACTACGGCACGATCGCCGTCAACGCCTGGACCGCCGTCGGCTTCCTGCTGGCGGGGGCCACATGGGGCGCGTTCCCCGGCAGCACGATCGAGGACGTCGGCAGCGGGGTCGGCGTCGTGCACAACGGCCACCTGCTGACCGGGCCGGAGCGCACCGTCGTGACCGGGCCGTTCCGCGACTTCCCGCGGTCCGTGCTGAGCGGCGAGTTCTCGCTCTTCCCGAAACCGCCGTGGTTCGCCGGCGCCCGCACCGCGGCGACGACGGGCGAGCGCCTGACGCGGTACGCGGCGGCGCCGAGCTGGGCGCGGCTCCTCGCGGTGCTGATCCCGGCGTTCCGCGCCTGACCGAACCGGCGCCCCCACATGTCGAGCGGTCGGTCCGTTGTCCGTGCGGTCGGCCCCTCGGGGGACCGATTTCGCGACATCGGACCGACCTTCCTCGACAGCGGGCCGCCACCGGGGATGTTCTCCCGGGGAGGCGCGTGATGGAATCGAAGACCCAGGTCCGGGGCGACGGCGCCCCGGACGGACGACAAGGAGCGCACCCGTGGTCATCAGGTCCGTGTTCGACGACGTCGACATCCCCGACTCGAGCGTCTACGACTTCCTCTTCGCCGGGCTCGGCGACGACGATCGGGCGAGAACCGCGATCATCGACGGCCCGAGCGGCGTGGGCACGACCTACGGCGAGCTCGTCGCGCGGATCGACGCGGCCGCGGGCGGGTTCGCGGCGCGGGGGCTCGCGGTCGGGGACGTCGTGGCCCTGCACTGCCCGAACACGCCCGCGTTCGCGATCGTCTTCCACGGCCTGCTGCGCCTGGGCGTCACCGTCACCACGGTGAACGCGCTCGCCAACCACCTGGAGATGGCCAAGCAGCTCATCGACTCGGACGCGAAGGCGCTGATCACCGTGTCGCCGCTGCTGCCCGCGGCCGCGGCCGGCGCGGAGATCGCAGGGCTGGCGGCGTCCGACGTCGTCGTGCTCGACGGCGCCGACGGGTACGACTCGCTCGCCGACGTGCTCACCCAGACCGGCCCGGTGCCGGACGTGTCGTTCGACCCGGCCACGCACCTCGCCGTGCTCCCCTATTCCTCGGGCACGACGGGCCGGCCCAAGGGTGTCATGCTCACGCACCGCAACCTCGTCGCCAACGTGGTCCAGAACAACGGCCTGGGCCTGCGCAGCGACGACGTCGTCCCCGCGGTGCTGCCGTTCTTCCACATCTACGGCATGACGGTGCTGCTGAACCTGGCCCTGCACACGCGCGCGACGCTCGTCACGCTGCCGCGCTTCGACCTGGAGCAGTACCTCGGCGTGATCGCCGAGCACCGGGCGACGTACCTGTTCGTCGCGCCGCCGATCGCGCTGGCGCTGGCCAAGCACCCTCTCGTGGACACGGTCGACATGAGCTCGGTGCGGGCGATGCTGTCGGGCGCCGCGCCGTTCGACGAGAAGCTCGGGGCCGCGGTGTCCTCCCGGCTGCCCGGCTGCCGCGTGCTGCAGGGCTACGGCATGAGCGAGATGAGCCCTGTCTCCCACGTGATCCCGATCGACCGGGAGGACATCTCGCCCGGCTCGATCGGCTTGCTCATCCCGAACATGACCGCGAAGATCGTCGACCCCGCCACCGGCGAGGAGATCGGGCAGCCGGGCGTTGGTGTCTCCGCACCGGGCGAGCTCCTGTGCCAGGGCCCGAACATCATGGTGGGCTACCTCGGCGACGAGGCGGCGACCGCCGCCACGATCGAGCCCGACGGCTTCCTGCACACCGGCGACATCGTCGCCGTCGACGCCGACGGCGCGTTCTACGTGGTGGACCGCCTCAAGGAGCTCATCAAGTACAAGGGCTACCAGGTGCCGCCGGCCGAGCTGGAGGCACTCCTGATCGCGCACGAGGAGATCGCGGACGCCGCGGTCATCGGCGTGCCGGACGACGAGGTGGGCGAGCTGCCGAAGGCGTTCGTGGTGCGGACGCCGGGCTCGGAGCTCACGGGCGAGGACGTCAAGAGCTACGTCGCGGAGCACGTCGCCCCGTACAAGAAGGTGCGCCTGGTGGAGTTCATCGAGGCGGTCCCGAAGTCGGCGTCGGGCAAGATCCTGCGCAAGGACCTGCGCACGGGGTGAGGCCGACGGCGGTCGCCGCGGGCCGGGGACGTTGCCGACCACAGCGGTGGCGTCCGACGGCGGTCGTGGCGGGCCGGGCGCGACGGTGGCCGTCGCCATGGTCGGGGGTGCCGCGCGGCCGCCGTCGTACGCTCACGGCATGATCGATCAGCACCGCCCCGGCCTGTCCCCCGCCACCCTCGCCGTGCACGCCGGACGGCCGGAGCCCCGGCAGGGCGGCGCCGTCAACCCGCCGATCCCGCTGAACAGCACCTACGTCTCCCAGGGCGAGGTCCCGCCGGGCGAGCTCGCGTACGCACGGGCCGACACCGACGCGTGGCACGCGTTCGAGGAGGCGCTGGCCGCGCTGGAGGAGGCGGGCGAGCGCGGGATCGTGTTCTCCTCCGGGATGGCCGCGATCGCGGCGGTGCTGTCCCTCGTGCCCGACGGCGGGACGCTGGTGCTGCCCCGCCACGCCTACCAGACCACGAGCGGGTTCGCCGACGACCTGGCGGCACGGCACGGTGTCACGGTGCGGCGGGTCGACATCGCGGACACCGCCACCGTGGCCGCCACCCTGGACGGCGCCGACCTGCTGCTGATCGAGTCGCCGACGAACCCGATGCTGGAGGTCGCCGACCTCCCGGCGCTGCTGGCGGCGGCACGGGAACGCGGTGTGCGCACGGCGGTGGACAACACGTTCGCCACGCCGCTCGGGCAGCGTCCGCTCGGGCTCGGGGCGGACCTCGTGCTGCACTCGGTGTCGAAGTACCTCGCGGGGCACTCGGACGTGATCCTGGGCGCCGTGCTCACGAGCGACGCCGCTCTCGCCGAACGGGTCCGCGGCCACCGCACGCTGCACGGGGCGATCGCCGGACCGTTCGAGGTGTGGCTCGCACTCCGTGGCCTGCGCACCCTCCCGCTGCGGTTCGAGCGGGCCTGCGCGAACGCGGCCGAGCTCGCCCGGCGCCTCGCCGCACACCCGGGCGTGGCGGAGGTGCGGCACCCGTCGCTGCCGGGTGATCCGGGGCACGAACGTGCGGCCGCCCAGATGGGCACGTTCGGAGCGGTCATCGGCATGCGGCCGGTGCCGGATCCCGGTCACGGGCCCGGCGCCACGGCGGACGCCGTCGTCGCCCGGTGCGGGCTCTGGGTCCCGGGCACGTCGCTCGGCGGGGTCGAGTCGCTGATCGAGCGGCGACGGCGGTGGGGCACGGAGTCGGGGACGGTGCCCGAGGACCTGCTGCGCCTGAGCGTGGGCGTCGAGGACGTCGAGGATCTGTGGGCCGACCTGGACAGGGCGCTGCGGCCCGATACGCTGCGGGTATGAGCCTGCGACGAAGCCTCGCGACCGCCTTCGTCCTGCCCGCGGTCCTGGCCCTCGTGGCGGCTGGCTGCACCTCCGACGGCGAGGAGCCGGCCGGCACGCCGTCGGAGTCGAGCACGGCGGGCGGCGGCACCGGCGCGCCGTCCGACGGCAGTGAGCACGCCGACGACGACGGCGATGGATCCGACGGTGACGGCAGTGCGGACGGCGACGACGGGGACGGGGAGGACGGGGACGCTGGGGACGCGGCGCCTTTCCCCGCGGACACCCGTCCCGACCTGGCCGAGCCGACCAGCGGAGGCGGCGACACCTTCCTCACCGTCACCGACATCCGGACGGGCGTCCACCCCGGGTTCGACCGCGTCGTGTTCGACCTGGACGGCACGGGTTCCGGTACGCCCGGATGGGACGTCCGCTACGTCCCCGAGGCGCGCGACGACGGCAGCGGCCACCTCGTGGACGTCGCGGGGGACGCGATCCTCGAGGTGAGGATCTCGGGAACTGCGGCGCCCACGGACTCCGGCGTCCCCGGCGCCGACCGCACGCCGATCCGCCCGGCGGACGCGGAGGCTGTGGAGGAGGTCCTGTACCGCACCTGGTTCGAGGGCTACAGCACGGCGTTCGTCGGCGTCGACGAGGCCGAGCGCCCCTTCCGCGTCTTCCTGCTGACGGACCCGGTCCGGGTGGTCCTGGACGTCCAGCACTAGTCGGCAGGATGTCGTGTGGTCGGTCGGATGTCGGATGATCGGTCCCCCGAGCGGCCGATCATCCGACATCCGACCGACCACACGACGTCGAGCCGACCACGTCGGGTCGACCAGGGCGTCCGGCCGGGTGCGCCGTGGGACGGTCAGACGCTTTCCGACTTGAGGGGGCGGGAGAGCAGGGCGACAGCGAGGTCGTCGATGGGGAGCTTGCCCTCGATCACGCCGACGACGCCCTCCGTGATCGGCATGTCCACGCCGTGGGTGCGGGCGAGGTCGAGGACCGACGTGGAGGACTTGACCCCTTCGGCCGTGCCGCCCGTGGCCTTGATCGCCTCGTCCAGGGACATCCCCTGCCCGAGGTGCTTGCCCAGCGTGTGGTTCCGGCTCAGCGGGGACGCGCAGGTCGCGACCAGGTCGCCCATGCCCGCCAGGCCGGAGAACGTCTCCGGCCGCGCGCCGAGCACCGTCCCCAGGCGGGTGATCTCCACGAGCCCGCGGGTGATCAGCGTGGCCGTGGTGTTCCAGCCGAATCCACGCCCCTGGGCCATGCCGACCGCGAGCGCGATCACGTTCTTCACCGCGCCGCACAGTTCCACGCCCACGACGTCGTCGTTCGTGTAGGGGCGGAAGTACGGGGCGGAGCACGCGTCGGCGACGAACCGGGCGGTCGCCTCGTCGGTCGCGGCCACGACGCTGGCGGCGACCTGGCGCTCGGCGATCTCGCGTGCCAGGTTCGGGCCGGAGACCACGGCGACGCGGCCCGCGGGGATGTCGAGCGCCTCGGCGACGACCTCGCTCATCCGCTTGTCGGTGGCGAGCTCGACACCCTTCATCAGGGACACGACCACGGCGTCGGGCGCGAGCAGGTCCTTCATCGGTTCGAGCGTGGTGCGCGCCACCTGGGACGGGATGGCCGCCACCACGATGGCGGCGCCCGCGAGCGCCTCGGCGGCGTCGGTGGTGCCGCGCATCGGCGGCAGCGTGACGCCGGGCAGTCGCTTGGGGTTCGCGTGGTCCTCGGTCACGGAGCGCGCCACCTCGGGGTCGCGGCCCCAGAGCACGACGTCGCATCCGGCGTCGGTCAGCACCATCGCGAACGCGGTGCCCCAGGCACCCGAGCCGAGGACGGCGACGCGCGTCGGCTTGCCGGTCACGGGCGCTCCACCGGCGGGTAGTCGGTCTGCTTGGCCTTGTATTCGGGGTGTCTGCGCAGGTCGAAGCGGTGCTTCGGGGCTTCCTCGCCGCGGATCCCGGCGAGCTGGGACGTGATGGCGTCCATGACCCGTTCCGTCGCCTCGGTCAGGACCGTGCTGTCGAGGGGCTTGTCGTAGAGGTCGGAGAGGTCCACGGGTTCGCCAACCGAGATGACGACCTTCTTCCGGGGGAACGGGCTGGGGATGCGGCCGTACCTGGGGAGTGTCTTGTGGGCGCCCCACTGGGCGATCGGGATCACGGGCAGCTTCGAGGCGAGCGCCATGCGTGCCATGCCGGTCTTGGCGACCATCGGCCACAGGTCGGGGTCCCGGGTGAGAGTGCCCTCCGGGAGGATGACGACGGCGGCGCCGTCCCCGAGCAGTTTGCCGGCGTCGGCGAGGGACTGCGCGGAGGACTTGGTGCCGCGGTCCACCGGGATCATGTTCGTCCACTTGAGCGCGAACCCGACCGGTGAGTCGAACAGGGCGCGCTTGGCGAGGATCCGGGGTTCGTAGCCGCTGTCGTAGAGGAAGTGCGCCAGGGGCAGGGGGTCGATCTCGGTGACGTGGTTGGCCGCCGCGATGAACCCGCCCTTCCTCGGGAGGTTTTCCTGCCCTCGCCAGTCGTACTTCCACAGGCTGAAGCCGAGGTGTCGCACGCAGAAGGCGACGAAACGGTACGCGCGGGTCTGCGGCGGACGGGATTGCGGACGAGCGTTGGGCACGGCGAAACAATACCTGCCAGGGCTCCGCTGCAGGGCCGCGCCCGATCCCCCGCGCTCAGGTCCTCAGGCGTGAGGTGGCCGGCCCGGCGCGTAGCCCACCACTTCGGCGGTTCTGCTTCGTTCCGGGGTGGTGGGCTGCGCGCCGGACCCACGACCCCCGGCGTGGGTGGCAGAGGCTTGAGGGCGTGGGTCCTCGTGGAGTGGGGGCGCTCGGCGCCGTTCAGTCGCGGGAGACGTCGGCGCCCAGGGCGACGAGCTTGTCCTGGAAGTTCTCGTAGCCGCGGTCGATGAGGCGGATGCCGCGGACCGTCGACTGGCCCTTCGCGGCGAGGGCCGCGATGAGGTGGCTGAACCCGCCGCGCAGGTCCGGCACCTCGATGTCCGCCGCGGCGAGCGGCGTCGGGCCGGAGACGACGGCGGAGTGGTGGAAGTTCCGCGCGCCGAACCGGCACGCTCCGCCGCCCAGGCATTCCTTGTAGACCTGGATGGTGGCGCCCATCTTCCGCACGGCCTCGGTGAAGCCGAAGCGGTTCTCGTAGACGGTCTCGTGCACGATCGACAGGCCCTTGGCCTGGGTGAGTGCGACGACGAGCGGCTGCTGCCAGTCCGTCATGAAGCCGGGGTGCACGTCGGTCTCCAGCACGATCGACTTCAGGTCACCGCCCGGGTGCCAGAACCGGATGCCGTCGTCCTGCACCTCGAACCGGCCGCCGACCTTCCGGAACGTGTTCAGGAACGTCATCATCTCCGGCTGCGTCGCGCCCTTGACGGTGATGTCGCCGCCGGTCGCGAGCGCCGCGGAGGCCCACGACGCCGCCTCGATGCGGTCCGACAGGGCCGTGTGGTTGTACCCCTCGAGCCGGTCGACGCCCTCGATGCGGATGACGCGGTCGGTGTCGACCGAGATGATGGCGCCCATCTTCTGCAGCACGGCGATGAGGTCCATGATCTCGGGCTCGATCGCGGCGCCGGACAGTTCGGTGATGCCCTCGGCGCGGACCGCCGTGAGGAGCAGTTGCTCCGTGGCGCCGACGCTCGGGTACGGGAGCGAGATCTTGGTGCCCTGCAGGCGGCGGGGGGCGCGCAGGTGGATGCCGCCCGCGCGCTTGTCGACGACGGCGCCGAACTGGCGCAGGATGTCCAGGTGGTAGTCGATCGGCCGGTCGCCGATGCGGCAGCCGCCCAGGTCGGGGATGAAAGCCTCGCCGAGCCGGTGCAGGAGCGGCCCGCAGAACAGGATCGGGATGCGGCTGGCACCGGCGTGCGCGTCGATGTCGGCGACGTGCGCGGACTCGACGTTCGAGGGATCGAGATCGAGGATGCCCGCGTCGGGGTCGTATTTCACGGCCACGCCGTGCAGTTCGAGGAGCCCGGAGACCACCTTGACGTCACGGATCTGCGGCACGTTGCGCAGCACGCTCGGGGTCTCGCCCAGCAGCGAGGCGACCATGGACTTCGAGACGAAGTTCTTGGCGCCGCGCACCGTGATGGAACCGTTCAGCGGGTTCCCGCCGTTCACGTAGAGAAGGTCGTTCATGTCCTCGTCGTCGCCTTGTCGTCGATGGGCAGTCGATGGCCGGTCGTCCGGCGGACCCGGCCGGTACCGCGGGACAAGTCGTCGCCGGGGCCGTGCGCCCCGACGATCCTGCCCCCACGGACACGAGCGTGCCAACACGCTCCGCGTCGAGAGTATTCACGTTCACTACACCTTCACCCGCCGCGCACGGTGGCGCGCGCGGACACGCCGCGGAGCACGTTCCGCGGATCAGCGGGTGAACCATTCGTGATCTATATCACTTTTCAGTAGGCGCGCGGGATCGTCTCCGGCGTCTGGACCTCCGGCGGGGGAGGGCGCCCCGCCGGAGGCTCAGCCGCGGGTGGTGCCACGGGAGATGAGGGTCACGTCGCTCACGACGTGTTCCGGTTCGGCCGTCCTGTCCTTCAGCTGGCGGTTCAGGAGCCGCAGGGCCTCGGCCACCGTCGTCGAGTGGTCGGGGTCGATCGTCGTCAGGCCCGGCACGAGGTGCTCGGAGATGCCGAGGTTGTCGAATCCGGCGAGCTGGACGTCGTCGGGGACCCGTCGCCCGGCGTCGTGCAGGCCCGCGAGCGCGCCGATCGCCACCTCGTCCGTGACGGCGAAGACGCCGTCGATCTCCAGCCCGCCGGCGACCGCCGCGGCGATCGCGCCGCGCGCCTCGGCGATCGAGTAGGTGCGCAGCGGGATCACGAGCCCGGGGTCGGGACGCAGGCCGGCCGCCTCGAGGGCCTCGGACCAGCCCTCCGCGCGGCACGTCGCCATCTCCGGGCGGGGTGCGGACAGCTTGCCGCCCAGCACCGCGATGCGGCGGGCACCGCAGTCGATCAGGTGCCCGGTGGCGAGCCGCGCCCCGGCGGCGTTGCTCATCCGGATGCGGTGGTACCGGTCGGGCACGGCCTGCTCGCCGAGGAGGACGATCGGCACGTCGGGATGGATCCGGTCGAGGTCGGCCATGTCGAGTCCCACGGCGCTCAGCAGCACGCCGTCGTACTGCTGGAGCCTGGCGAGCGAGAGCGCGGAGAGCTCCCGCTCGCGGCTCGCGCCCGACTGCTCGACGACGAGGTGCATGCCCTCCGGCGCCAGCGCCTCGGAGATCCGGGAGGCCAGCTCGCCGTAGTAGTGCAGGTCGAAGCCCGGCACGATGAGGCCGATCGTTCCCGTGCGACCCGACCTCAGGCGCCGGGCGGTCAGGTTGATCTCGTACCCGAGCTCGTCGATGACCTCGAGGACGCGCAGCCGCGTGTCCGCCCCCACGTTCGACCGCCCGTTGAGCACGTTCGACACCGTCATCACCGAGACACCGGCCGCCCGTGCCACGTCGCTCATCGTGACCATCCGTCTCCTCTCCACGACGGCTCACTCTGCCAGCCCGGACACCGCATCGCGCACCCGGCACCGCCGTCGGTCACGAAACGGTGACGATCGGCGGGCCGCGACTTGACGACGCACGGCACCGGGTGATCAACTCCTGCCACGGAGTTTAACGATAAACACCGCGAACATCGTGGTTCGAGGACGGCACGGACGCCGTCGTACCGGAAGGCGACATGACGACCACAGCGATCATCAACCTGGACCTGCCGGGCCCGGTCATCTCCCGTCACGTCTACGGGCACTTCGCCGAGCACCTCGGCCGGTGCATCTACGGCGGGTTCTGGGTGGGCGAGGACTCGGACGTGCCCCACGTCCGCGGCATCCGCTCGGATGTCGTGGCGGCGCTGCGGGCGCTGCGCATCCCGAACCTGCGGTGGCCCGGGGGCTGCTTCGCCGACACCTATCACTGGCGGGACGGCGTCGGCCCGCGGAAGCAGCGCCCGAGGATCGTGAACAGTCACTGGGGCGACGTCGTGGAGGACAACGCCTTCGGCACCCACGAGTTCCTCGACCTCTGCGAACTGCTGGGCGCCGAACCGTACGTGTCGGGGAACGTCGGATCCGGCTCGGTGCAGGAGATGGCGGAGTGGGTCGAGTACCTCACCCGCGGCGACGACTCGCCGATGGCGGCGCTGCGCCGCGAGCACGGCAGGGACGAGCCGTGGCGTGTCCCGTTCTGGGGCATCGGCAACGAGACCTGGGGGTGCGGCGGCAACATGCGGGCCGAGCAGTACGCCTCCCTCGCCCGCCACTACTCGACGTTCGTGCGCGACCAGGGCGAGAACCGGGTCTACCGCATCGCCGTCGGCCCCCACGACGACCAGTACGACTGGACCGAGACCATGATGCGGTCGTTCGACGACCTGGCCGCCGACCCGGCCGCGCCGGCCGATCCGTTCCAGGCGCTCTCGCTGCATTACTACACGATGACGGGCTCCTGGTCGGACAAGGGTGAGGCGACCCGGTTCACCGAGGACGAGTGGTACACCGCGCTGTCCCGCGCGTCGCGGATCGAGGAGTTCCTCGCCCGGCACAGCACGGTCATGGACCGCTACGACCCGCACCGCAAGGTCGGCCTGGCGGTCGACGAGTGGGGCACCTGGTGGAACGCGGAGCCGGGAACCAACCCGGGCTTCCTGTACCAGCAGAACACGCTGCGGGACGCGCTCGTCGCCAGCACCCACCTCGACGCCTTCCACCGGCACGCGGACCGCGTGGTCATGGCGAACATCGCGCAGACGGTCAACGTGCTCCAGGCGATGCTTCTCACCGACCCGGACTCCGGCGCGCTCGTGCTCACGCCCACGTACCACGTGTTCGAGATGAACACCGGCCACCACGACGCGGCGTCACTGGACGTCTTCCTGCGCGACGTCCCGACGACCGAGGCCGACGGGCGCACGCTCCCCCTCGTCTCCGTCACCGCGTCGACCAGGGACGACGGCGCGCTCGTCTCGCTGAGCAACCTGGACGCGGCCGAGCCCCGCGAGGTGGTGCTGGACCTCCGCGGCCGTACCGCCGAGTGGACCGGCGCGCGGATCCTCACCGCGCCGGCCCTCCAGTCGCACAACACGCCCGACGCGCCGTCGGCCGTCGCGCCCGCCCCGTTCGACGGCGTCCGCGAGCACCCGCGCGGCCTGCTGGTGGAGCTGCCGCCGCACTCCTACGTCACCACCGAGCTCCGGCTCGCCTGAGCGCCCGACCGGAACCCGTGAAGGGATGAACACCATGTCCGACGACGCCGTGTCCGGCACCATCTCCGACGACGCCACGTCCGTGCCGCTGCCCGACACCGGGATGCCCGGCCACGCCACACCGCCGCAGGCCGCTCTCCGGATCGACGGCGCGGAGCCGGTCGAGCGCGCGCTGCAGCACATCTGGAACGAGTGCGTCGGGGCGGGCCGCGCCCACGAGGCGCTCCGGGCGGACTGGCAGGAACACTTCCGCGAGGTGGTCCGGGTGCTGGGTGCGCGGTACGTCCGCTTCCATGGCGTCTTCCACGACGACATGTTCGTCTACCGCACCACGAACGGCGGCGGTTTCGGCCCCGGGGAGTCGCTCCCCGAACCCCGGTACACGTACGCCTACGTCGACAAGGTCTTCGACGCCATCCTGGAGACCGGCGCCCGGCCGTTCGTGGAGCTCGGGTTCATGCCCCGCGAACTGGCCACGGCCACGGAGACCGTCTTCTGGTGGAAGGCGCACGGCAGCCCGCCCTCCGACATGAACCGGTGGATCGAGCTGGTGACCACCACGGTGCGGCACTGGATCGGCCGGTACGGGATCGAGGAGGTGCGCCGCTGGCCGTTCGAGGTGTGGAACGAGCCGAACCTGGTCCCCCACTTCTGGACGGGGACGCGCACCGAGTACTTCGAGCTGTACGGGGCGACGGCGCGGGCGATCAAGGCGATCGACCCCGAGCTGCAGGTCGGCGGGCCGTCCACCAGCGTGTTCGTGCCCGACGACCGCTACCGCGGCGAGACGGAGGACCGCACCCAGGAATACGCGACCGCCGTGGCCGACGACGTCGACGCACTCCACTGGCGTCCCGTGTGGATCAAGGAGTTCCTCGACTGGTGCGCCGCCCGCGACCTCCCGGTCGACTTCGTGACGACCCACCTGTACCCCACCGACTACGCCTTCGGCGCCGACGGCGAGGGGCACGCCATCAGCCGCTACGCCGACGCCACCTACGACGACCTCGTCATGCTGCGCGAGATCCTGGCCGGCAGCGCGTTCCCGCAGGCGGCGATCCACATCACCGAGTGGTCGACCTCGCCGTCGAGCCGCGACGCGATGCACGACACGGTGTTCGCGGCGACCTACATCACGCGCGCCTATCTGCAGTGCGCGGAGTTCGCGGACTCGATCGCCTACTGGACGTTCACGGACGTGTTCGAGGAGGGCGGCGCGGGGATCGGGCCGTTCCACGGCGGGTTCGGGCTGGTCAACGAGCAGGGCATCCACAAGCCGACCTTCCACGCGATGGCGATGCTCGCCCGGCTGGGTGACCGGCTGCTGCTGTCGACGCCGCAGGGCGTGCTGACCCGCTCCGGTGCCACGGGAGAGCTCGCGGGGCTCTTCTTCAACTACCCGGAGGAGATGGGCCGCGCGTCCGTCGGCTCGCGGGACGGGTATGCGACGACGCGCCCGCTGGCCGACGTCGGCCCGGCGCGCAGGATCCGGCACCGCGTCGAAGGACTGGCGCCCGGCACCCGGTTCCAGGTCGAGATCCTCGACCTGGAGCACGGGAACGTCGCCGAGACGTGGCATCAGCTGGGCGAGCCGCTCAACCTGACCAGGGAGGAGACCGCGCGGCTGCGCACCGAGGCCGACGCCCTCCGGCGCGAGCGGCTCACGGTGTCGCCGTCGGGGGTGCTCGACCTGGACGTCGAGCTCCCCGCCTGGGCCGTGATGTCCCTCATGGAGCACGAGCCCGCCCGGCCATGAGGTTCCCTGCGAGCCACGAGCTTGCTTACCGATCTGCCGACAATGGCGTAAGCATCCTCATGGCTCGCAGGGAACCTCATGGTTCGTGATCGGGAGACTCGACGCGGCACGGCAGCGCCGCGGCGGGTCAGCCGTCGCGGGTCGTGAGGCGGGCGTAGGCCAGGGACAGGCCGATGACCAGGTAGCACAGCGCCCGGAACGCGCCCTCGGCCAGGCCGTTGAACGACACCGGGTCCCGGATCAGGTCGACCAGGACCGTCACGGAGTCCGGGAGCAGGAACGGGTGCAGCCAGTCGAGCGCCGAGATCTGCATGAGCACGACCGAGACGATCAGCCCGCCGAGCACGCTCACCACCACCAGCATCGGGTGCTCGGTGGACGCCGAGACCGCCAGCGCGACCGCCCCGATCGCCATGAGGTAGAGCGTCGCCCAGGCCACGGCGACGGCCAGCCGACCCAGCACGTCCGCGATCGACAGCTCCGTCCCGGACATGGATATCAGGCCGTCCGTCCCGCTCAGGATCAGCCCGGTCACCAGGCCGGACGCGACGACCAACCCGGACGCGACGAAGGCGACCGCGAGCACGCCCGCCGACTTGACCAGCAGCAGCCGCCCGCGGGACACCGGGGCGAGCAGCCAGCCGCGCAGCGCGCCGTGGGACTGCTCGCCGGCCAGCGCGTCCCCGCTCGCCATCGCGACGGTGAGGGGCAGAAGCATCATGAGCATCGTCATCAGCGACCCCAGCGGCAGCACGAACGCGCTGGAGGCCATCGTGACGAAGATCGGCGGCCCGCCACCGGGCCCGGGCCCGGGTCCCGGTCCCATCTGGCCGGAGGTGGCCGGCCCGTCGAGCGTCAGGTCGACGGCCACGCCGGTGATCACCGGGAGCGCGGCGAGCAGCGCCAGGACGGCCAGCGTCCGCGGGCGCCGGAAGATCCACCGCACCTCAGCCCGCAGCAGGCGCACGAGCGGCACACGACGGCGAGCCGGCAGCACGGCGGCGCCGTCCGCCCCGGGCCGCCGCGCGGTCATCGGATCCTGCGCGGTCATCAGGCCCGGGCCGGCCGGCGCGGCACCGCCGGTCACCCGTCCTGGCTCCGCCATCGGGCCGCGCGCGACGGGGCCTCGTTCCGTCCCCGGTTCTCGCGTGGTCATCGGATCTCCTCCGGTTCGTCGCCGTCCAGCACGCCGACCATGTCGCCCACGTCGTGCGTCAGCCGCGCGAACGCCTCCTCCAGCCCGGTGCGCTCCCGCCGGGCCTCGTCCACGCGCACGCCCGCGCGGACCAGCGTCTCGATCGCCGCGGCCGGCGTCGTCGTCGCGATGTCCACGCGCACGCCGTCGGGCGCGAGCCGCCCGGGGATCCGGCCGGTACGCAGGACCTCCACGGCCCGCGCGCCGTCGGGCGTGGTGACGAGCAGCGTGGGGCTGCCGGACTCCAGCAGGTCGTCCAGCGCGCCCTGCGCGACGACGACGCCCTGGTTGAGCACGACCACGTGCGTGCAGGTGGCCTCGACCTCCGCCAGGAGGTGCGACGACACGAGCACCGTCACGCCGCGGGCGTGCAGCTCCGCGATGATCCGGCGGACCTCCTGCGTACCGGCCGGATCGAGGCCGTTCGTCGGCTCGTCCAGCACGACGAGCCTGCGGGGCGCGAGCAGCGCCGACGCGAGACCCAGGCGCTGCTTCATGCCGAGCGAGTATTCGCGGTACTTCCGCCCGGCCGCGTGCGTGAGCCCGACCCGCTCCAGCGCCGCGGACACGGCGCCGTGCAGTTCCCCGCCGGCCAGCAGCGGCTCGGCGGCGGCGAACCGCATCAGGTTCTCCCGGCCGGACAGGAACGGGTGGAGGCCGGGGCCCTCCACGAGCGCCCCGACGTGCGGCAGCACCCGGTCGACGTGCCCCGGCACGGGCACGCCCAGCAGCTCGATCTCCCCCTCGGTCGGCTGGACGAGCCCGAGCAGCATCCGGATCGTCGTCGTCTTGCCGGAGCCGTTCGGCCCCAGCATCCCGACCACGGCGCCCTCCGGGACCTCCAGGTCCACGCCGTCCACGGCGATCGTGCCGCGGTAGACCTTGCGCAGCCCCCGGGTGCGCGCCGCGACGGCGGTACCGGAGGCGCCCGCCTCCGGTACCGCCGCCTCGGCGGTGCGTACCGTCGTCACTCCTGGACCGCCCTGTCGCTGTCGAGGGCGTCGACGAGCACCTGCTGCGGCACCGCACCGGCCGCGACCCGGCCGTCGTCGGTGATGATCGCGCCGCCGACGGCGATCCGCACATGGGTCCCGGAACCGAACTCGCCGGACACGGGCACGCCGATCTGGCCGAGCATCCCGCTGAGGTCCGGGGCGTCCCCGCCGAACTCCTGGCCGAACTCCCCGCCTGGCCCGGTCAGGTCCCCGGACTCCGCCCCGGAGGGCATCTCGCCGATCACTACCGTGTCCCAGCCGTCGCCGACCGTCGTCGTCCGCTCCTCGAACGCCTCGGCGTCGTGCCCCGCGCCCTCGCCCGCCGCACGTGCGACGTCGTCGGCCTCCGTGGTGTCGACCTCGGCGCCCTCCGGCGGCGTGAACTCGAACAGGTCCGCGTCCTGCGCGCCGACCGCGAAGCCGGTGAAGCCGAGGGAGAGGACGGCGTCGGTGCTGCCGTTGGCGAAAACGTCGAGGCGCAGCGGCACGCGCGTCTCGTCGTCGATCGCGACCGTGATCTCCCGCAGCAGCGTCTTCTCCGACGGCTTCGGCGTCAGGACGAGTTCGTACGCGGGCCGGCCCGCCACCCGCGCGGTGCCGTCCACGAAGATGTCGCTGGTCGGGGCCAGCCGCTCGATGAGTTCCGCCGCCGCCCGCGAGGGGTCCGCCAGCTCGCCCTCGGCGCGCTCCCGGGCGGCCGCCGCGTCGGCGTCGTCCCAGGTGAAGTGCTTCGCCTTGTGCTCCTGCGAGTCGTAGGCCCATGCCTCGCCGGCGTTCTTCACGAACGTGACCTCGGACGCCGGGCGCTCGATCTGGACTCGGGCGCTCTCCTCGCCGTCGTGGAACACGCGCACCGACTCGACGTCGAGCGCCTCCATCCCCGGGACGACCGGCAACCCGAGCTCGTTCTCGACCTCGGCCACGCCGTCGAACGCCGGCGGCCGGGCCTCCAGGACCGAGGTGACCAGCTCTTCCGCACCGATCTCGGGCAGCACCGGATCGTCGTCCGCACCGGCGGGCAGCGCGCTCAGCGCCAGGCCCGTCAGCCCGACGGCGATCCCCGACCCCGCGGCGACCAGTGCTTTCGTCCTCGGCCTCATGTCCGGCTCCTTCGCTCTCGTCTTCCAGTGTCCTGCACCGACACGATCAACGATCCCCCCTGCCTCCTGAGACGAACCTGAGACGCGGGCCGGAGCTGAGACGACGCTGAGAGCGGTCGGTGGGGCGGGGCGGATCGTGGGGTGCATGCGGCATGCTGGCAGCCATGAGACCGCAGATCCTCGTGGTCGACGACGAGCCGGGCGTGCGCAAGGCGCTGGATCGCGGCCTGCGTGCGGAGGGCATGGACGTCACCGTCGCCGCCGACGGGCCGACGGCGCTGAGGCTGGCGCGCACCGGGTCGTTCGACGCGATCCTGCTCGACATCATGATCCCCGGCCTGTCCGGGTACCGCGTGCTGGAGGAGCTGCGGTCCGCCCGGGTGACGACGCCCGTGCTGCTCGTCTCCGCGAAGGACGGCGAGGTGGACCAGGCCGACGGACTGGACCTCGGCGCCGACGGCTACGTGGTCAAGCCGTTCTCCTTCGTGGTGCTGGTCGCCCAGCTGCGCGCCACCCTGCGCCGGGCGGCCACCGGGACCGCGCGGGGCCGGATCCGCCTCGGCCCGCTCACCATCGACCGCGCCACCCGTGCCGTGCGGTACGACGACGTCGACGTCCCCCTGAGCCCGCGCGAGTACGCGCTGCTGGAGGCACTGGCCACGCGGGCCGGGACAGTGCGGACCAAGCAGGAGCTGCTGGACGAGGCGTGGGGCGACGAGCAGGCCGCGACCCGGAACGCCGTGGAGGTGTACATCGGCTACCTGCGCCGCAAGCTGTCCGCCGCCGGTGCCGGCGACCTGGTGCGGACCGTCCGGGGGCACGGGTACCAGCTCGGGGACCCGCGCTAGTGCGGTCGCCACCGAACGGGCACGGGTCGCCAAGCGGGCACGGGACACGCCGGCGCCGGGCGGGCACGTCGCTGCGTCTGCGGATCACGGCCCTCGCCACGGCGGTCACGCTGGCATGCCTGCTCGGCCTGGCGATGGTCGCGGGCCAGGGCCTCGGGCCGCTGCTGACGCATGCCGTGGACGACGAGCTCGCCGTGGCCCTGACCGGCGCGGCCCGCGAGGTCGTCGCCGGCCGGATGCCCGTCGCGCCCGACGGCCTGGAGGTACGCGTCCTCGACACGGCGGGAAACCCGGTCGACGGCGTCGATGCCGCCCCGGACGACGCCGGCAGCGGTAGCGCCTCGAACGACGCTGGCGGTTCTGCCTCGGGTGAAGGCGGTAGCGCCGCCCCGAACGACGACACAGGCGCACCCGGTGACGCGCCCGCCCTGACCCGCGACCAGGTTCGCACGCTGAAGGCCGGCATGCCGGTCACCACCGTGCCGCCGCCCGCCGGAAGCGGCGCCGCCGGTCCGCCGGTCCGCTGGCACGGGACCGTCGTGACCGCCCCGGACGGGAGCCAGCGGCTCGTGGTGGCCGGGTCGGGGCTCGTGGGCCAGAACGCCGCGGAGGAGTCGGGCAGCCGGTGGCTGCTGGTCATGGCGCTCGCCGGGACGGTGGTGGCCGGGGTCGCGATCTCGTTCGCCGTCGGGTCGGCGCTGCGCCCGGTCGCCCGGATGCGGCAGTCGGTGCGCCGGCTCGCGCCCGGCGCCCGCGTGGAGGTGCCTGACGCCGCCGCGGGCGAGCTGCGCGCCCTGGCCGACGACTTCAACGTCCTGCTGGACCGCACGGAGGCCACCGCGGAACGGCTGCGGCGGTTCACGGGCGACGCGGCGCACGAGCTGCGGTCACCGGTGGCGTCGATCCGCGTGCAGTCGGAGGTCGCGGCGGCCAACCCCGACCCGGAGCTCTCGCACGACGTGCACGCCGACGTCCTGGCGGACGCCGTGCGGTTGTCCGCGCTCCTCGACGGGCTGATGGCGCTGGCGCGCTCGGACGCCGGCGAGTTCCCGCCGCCCGACGACGTGGACCTGGTCGGCGAGGTGCGCGCGGCGGTGGCTCGTGCCGCGGACCAGCCGGTGCCGATCGTGGTCAAGGCCGTGGCGGGCGAGGCGTGGGCGGCCGCCGCGCACACCGAGGTCGAGCTGGTCCTCGACAACCTGCTGCGCAACGCCTGCCGGTACACGCGCACGCAGGTGGTGGTGTCGGTCCTCACCTACCGGGCGGGTGTCGGCGTCCTGGTCGACGACGACGGCCCGGGCGTCCCGCCGGAGCACCGCCCGAAGATCTTCGACCGCTTCTACCGGGTCTCGGACGACCGCGCCCGCACCTCGGGCGGCGCCGGGCTCGGTCTGGCACTGGTCGCCCAGCTCGTCCGCCGGCGGGGCGGCCGGGTCGCCGTCGACGAGTCCCCCGACGGCGGAGCCCGGTTCACGGCCGTCTGGCCCGAGGCCGGCGGCGGGGTGCGGCAGGCAGGGCCCCGGACGGGATGAGCCCCGCCTGCCCGGCGCCACCCGGGCGACCGGTCCCGGACCGCGAGTCCTCCGCTCCGGGCCCCGGCCTCCGGAGCTGAGCAGTCATCGGACCGGCCGTGCCCTCAGCCGACGCCGCGGCCTACCGGGCGCCCGCAACGCTCCCGGCGGAAGTGGTCCGCGCGGTCACGCGACGCCGTCGCACCGGGTAGGGCATGGGGTGTCCGACCGCCCACGCGACGTACCGGCAGATCAGTTCCTTGTGCCGGGCCGCCAGGCGCCCGCCGGGCGCGGCGGGCTTGGCCTGGTCGTCCGTCGTGACCATCTGGATGATGCCGTCGCGGCGACCCAGGCTGATGCACTGGTGGATGTAGGCCAGCGACGTGCTCGGGAGCTTTCCGCCGCTCAGCCGCGCGGCGATGGAGTCGGCGGCCTGCCAGGCCATCGGGATGGCCGAGGCGCACGACATGCGCAGCGGGTTGTCCTGCGGGCCTTCCGCGAGTGCGGCATCGCCCACCGCGTACACGTCGGGGTGGGACACGGACCGCATGGTCCCGTCGACGACGATCTGGCCGCGCGGCGAGACCGTCAGGGCCGTGGCGGCGGCGATCGGCTGCACGCCGAACCCGGCGGACCACACGGTGACGTCCGCCGGGATGGCGGTGCCACCGGCCACCACTTCGGTGGCACCGACACGCTCGATGTCGGTGTGCTCGTGGACCGTGACGCCCAGGCGGACGACGGCCTCGCGCAGGTGGCGCCGCCCGTTCGGGGAGAGCCAGCCGCCGAGGTCGCCGCGCGCGACGAGGGCGACGTCCAGGTCCCCGCGGGCCTCGGCGATCTCGGTGACCGCCTCGATGCCCGTCAGCCCGCCCCCGACCACCACGACGCGGCGGCCGGGAGCGAGCGATGCCAGCCGCTTGCGCAGGCGCAGCGCGCCCGGCCGGCTCGCGATCTCGTCGGCGTGCTCGACGACACCCGGCACACCGCCGTCGTCCCACGAACTTCCCAGGGCGTAGACGAGCGTGTCGTAGCCGAGTTCGTCGGGGCCGGCCGCGGCCGCGCCGACGCCGGGCCCGGCGAGGGAGACGGTCCGGCGTCCGACGTCGACGGCGGTCACACGTGCGATGCGGAGCGTGACGCCGGTCCCGGCGAGGATCTCGCGCAGCGGCCGCCGGCGCAGTTGCTCGCCGACGGCGACCTGGTGCATCCGGATGCGTTCGACGAAGTCCGGCTCGATGTTGACCAGGGTGATGTCCACGTCGTCGGGGTTCAGGCGACGGGCGAGACGTCCCGCGGCGATTGCTCCCGCGTATCCGGCTCCGAGGATGACGATGCGGTGCTTCATGACTGCACTCAGCTCCTGTCGTGGGTGGGTTGCGTACCTCCTGAACCGGACGGCGGCCCGATCCCTGACACTTCTGCCCGCTTCGGCCCGGTGATGCCGGTCACATGGCGAACGGCGCCGCACCGGGCGGCGCGGGCATCAGCGGCGTGGGGCCGAGCGGAGCGAGGGTCGTCCGGGCGGCACCGCCGTCACCCCGACGAGCCCGGCCGCACCCGGGCAGGCTCGCCGTCACCAGCCGCTGAGCAGCGGGTCCCCGTGGTCCGACGCCGCCCACCGGCGTCCCGCGCGGCCCAGCTTGTCCGGGTTGGCCTGGGTGAGGACCGCGGCGATGCCCTCGGCGGTCGCCGCCAGGGTGAGGATCCCGACCATCCGGTCCCCGACGGTGAACACCAGTGCCGGGTCGCCGTTCGCGGTCCAGGCGTAGATGTCGGGGCTCCCGCCGACGACGGCGCGCGCACCGGCGAGCGGGCGCCGGGCGTCGGCAGGCCGGAACACGCCGCGCAGGAACTGGGCGACGGCCGGGGCGCCGAAGAAGGGCTTCGGACGCACCGGGAACTTCCCGCCGCCGTCTCCGACACCCATCGCGTCGTCCGTGAGCAGCCGGATCAGCGGCTCGGTCCGGCCGCTCGTGGCCGCAGCCAGGAACTCCTCCACGACCTCGCGGGCGGCTGCCCGGTCGACGTCGGCGCGGGCCCGGGCCGTGGCCAGGTGCTGCTTGGCGCGGTGGAGGATCTGCTGGCAGTTCGCCTCGGTGATGCCGAGCATCCCGGCGATCTCCCCGTGCGAGTAGGCGAAGGCCTCTCGCAGCACGTAGACGGCCCTTTCGTGGGGCGAGAGGCGTTCCATCAGCACGAGCATCGCGACGGACACGGAGTCCCGCTGCTCGGTGGTCTCCGCCGGGCCGAGCATCGGGTCGCCGTCGAGCACCGGCTCGGGCAGCCACTCGCCCACGTAGACCTCGCGCCGGGCCCGTGCGGACTTCAGCTGGGTGAGGCACAGGTTGGTGAGGACCCGCGTCAGCCACGCCTCCGGCACGCGGATCTCGCCGCGGTCGGCGGCCTCCCAGCGCAGGAAGGTCTCCTGGGCCGCGTCCTCGGCCTCCGCGGCGGAGCCCAGGAGCCGGTACGCGATGGCTTCCAGCCTGCCCCGGAGCCCTTCGAAGAGTTCCAGCTCGTCATGCCGCACCGGCTCCTTGGTCATGCGCCGACCCTACGACGCCGGCCCGCCCGGTCCACCGGCGCCGTCCACCAAGGCGAGGGCGTGGGCGCGCCCGGGGCATTCGTGGGGGCCTGCGCCGAACGGCCGGCCGGCCAGATCGACCTCGACCACAGCCCCGGACGGGTCCACGCGGCGGGTGGCCGGCACGGGCGGGTCCTCCCCGGCGATCATGGCCCGCGTGGCGGCGCAGGCCTGGACCAGCAGGCCGATCCGGGCCGCGGTGCGCTCGTCCTTCACGCCGCCGCACGCCTCGACGAGCCGCTCGACCGCGCGATCCGCCGCCGCCGTCTGCGGCGCGTGCGGCTGGTACGCGGCGGCCACCACGTCGACGTCGGCCGACACCGAGCCGGGCACGCCGAGCGCCTCAGCGAGGATCGCCACGTGGTCGCCCGGGCGGCGCAGGGTGTCCGGATCGACATCGGCGAGCAGGTCCTCGGCCAGCTTCCGCCGACGCCGGTGATCCTCGCCGTCGCAGAACCGCGCCACCTGCGAGCGCAGCCAGGCCACCCCGTGATCGGCGTCCGGAACCGCGGGAACCCGGTAGTCGGGGTCGGTGAGGGGATCCATGGCGGCCACGGTAGTGGACGTCGAACTGCTGAGAGATCGCCCGAGGAGGCGTGGTCGGCCACCCGCGCGGCCTTCAGAGGTCGCCCGGGCTCGACGGTCAGTGGTCCGGGCGGGAGGCCGCGGAAGCGCCCTGCGGGTCCCACGTGATGCGGTAGTCGGTGGCCTGGTCGCGTGTGGCGCGGGCCGCGGCACGGCCGATCAGCGGGAGGATCACGTGGTCGCGGAACGCACGGGTGAGCGGGTTCGGGATCTTGGTGGAGCTGGTGCGCTTCGCCTGGGCGATCAGCCGTTCCACGCGGCCGCGCCGGGCCCGTTCGAAGGCGACGAGCGCGGCGGTCGGGGTCTCGTGGTCGCGCAGCATGGTGGCCAGCAGGACGCCGTCCTCGATCGCGAGGGAGGCTCCCTGCCCGGAGGTGGGTGAGATCGCGTGCGCGGCGTCCCCGACGAGCCCGACCGGACCGCGGTGCCAGACGGGCACGCGCGGCAGATCGACCGTGTTCCACGGGCCGACGACGTCGGGCGTCGCGCGGATCAGGTCGACGGCCGAGCCGGCGTCGTCGGCGAAGAGGGCCTCGAGTTGTGCCCGCCACTCCTCGGGGCGCCGGGCTCTGGCCTCGGCGCCGGTCAGGGCGCGCTTGCGCGGCACGTTGGCGAACCACCACACGTCCCCGGCGTCGCGGCGCAGGTAACCGAAAAAGGCGCGGCGGCCGAACTGCATGACGAACAGGCCGGTCGGCGCGTCCACGTCGACGCCGCTCGCGTACCCGCCGGTGTTCAGCAGGCGGGTATAGCGGGGTTCCGGGCAGTCCGGGTCGAGCACCCGGCGCACACGGGAGCGGACGCCGTCGGCCCCGACGAGGACGTCGCCGTGGGCCGTGGTGCCGTCGGTGAAGACGGCGGTGACGCCGTCCGGGGTGGTGGTGAGGTCGCCGAGGCGCTTGCCGTGGTGGATCGGGATGCCGCGGCGGAGCGCCTCGTCCCGCAAGGCAGAGTACAGGTCGGAGCGGCGGACGGACTGGCAGGTCGGACCGTCGCCGTAGCCCATCGGCATGCGGGCGAGCGGGCGGCCCGAGGCGCCGCGCAGTTCGAGGGCGGGGGTGTCGAAGCCGCCCAGGGCCCGGTGGTCGACGCCGATGAGGTCGAGGGCGGCCAGGCCGTTCGGTGCGAGGGAGAGGAAGGCGCCGACGTCGTCGGCGCCACGGTCGTAGGCCTCGTACACCTCGGCGCGGATGCCGGCCTTCCGCAGGGCCATGGCGGTCACGGGCCCGGCGATGCCCGCTCCGACGATGATGACGTCCATGACATGACCATAGTATGGCTAGCCATGAAATGGCAAGAGGTCAAGGCGCGATCTACCCTGGTGCGGTGCCCGCACCGAACCGTCCTCGCTCGCCCCTGGCGATGGTCGTCCTCGCGCTCCTGGCGGAGGAGCCGATGCACGTCTACCGGATCCGCCGGCTGATCCAGATCCGCCGCAAGGACGACGTCGTCAACGTCGAGCGGTCCAACAGCATCTACCAGGCGATCGAGCGGCTGCGGCGCGACGGTCTCGTGGCGGTGCACGCCCGCGAGGAGTCGGCCGGCGCACCGGCCCGGACCGTCTACGCGATCACCGATGCCGGCCTGACCGCGCTCGGAAGCTGGATGGCCGCCGCGCTCAGCACGCCGGCCCGGGAGTTCCCCGAGTTCCGGGCCGTGCTCGCGGTCGTCGGGATCACCCGCCCCGCCGTCGTCCGCGACGCGCTGCGGCTGCGGGCGATCGCCCTGGAGGACGTCCTCGCCGTGGCAGAACAGGAGAGGCGGGGCGCGCACGCCGCAGGCCTCGCTCGGGTCCTGCTGCTCGAGAACGAGCACCTCACGGTGACCACCCGCGCCGAGCTCGACTGGGTGCGGGGCGTGCTCGCCGACCTGGAGTCCGGCAAGCTGGACTGGGACACGGAGGCGCTGCTGGCGGCGCACCCGCCGGTGGAAAACGAGTAGAGCCGCCCGCCGATGAGTTCACCCGCGGCCGCGGGTCTACCTTCTGGAGCCACCCACACGACCACCGGGAGCACATCATGGGACTCATCCACATCGAGCTGTTCGCCACCCTCGATCTCGTCGCGCAGTCGCCCGGCAGTCCCGACGAGGATCCGGCAGGGTTCCCGTTCGGCGGCTGGCAGGCGCCGCTGCTGGACGACGCCGTCGGCGCCCAGGTCGACGCCGCCTACGAGGGCACCGACGCCCTCCTGCTCGGCCGTCGCACCTACGACATCTTCGCCGCCTACTGGCCGCACCAGGAGGGCGGCACCGACAACTCGATCGCCACGCTCTTCAACCGCATCCCGAAGTACGTCGCCTCCCGCGGCACGCCCGACCTCTCGTGGGCCGGCTCCAGCCAGCTCGGCCCGGACCTGCCCGCCGCGGTGCGCGAGATCCGCGACCGGCACGAGAACATCAAGGTCGTCGGCAGCCTGAACCTGGTCCAGACCCTCCTGCGCGAGAAGCTCTTCGACCGCCTGGACCTGTGGCTGCACCCGATCGTGCTCGGCGTCGGTAAGAAGGTGTTCGACGGCGGCGAGGTGCCCACGAACATCACCCTCCTCGAACCGCCGGCGGCCGGGCCGAAGGGCATCGTGTGCCTACGCTACGGACTCGCCGACGGCGTCCCGGCGACGGGAGACATGACGGCACCCGATCGCGGGGTCGGCCGGGAGGCGTAGGCGCCCTCGTACCCGGTGTCGAGGCGAGGCGAAACGGGCGAACTACCGGTGCCCGCACATCGGTAGCATAGGAACACGAGAAACTGTCTCGTAGAGAGACGCACATCGGTAGCGTAGGATGCTGCAGATCTGTAGTTTAGGGTCGTGGACTACATCTCCAGGATCCTCGACCGTCAGCTGGACGACCTTCTCGAAGGGCTTCCTGCCGTGGCGATCGTCGGCCCCAAGGCGGTAGGGAAGACCGAGACAGCCTCGCGACGGGCGCGGTCGGTCCTGGACCTGGGTGACGAGTTCGAACTGAGCCTGATTCGGAACGATCCCGGCCGGTTGACGAAGGCTGAGCGCCCGGTTCTTGTCGACGAATGGCAGGTACATCCACCTGTCTGGGATGCGGTTCGGCGAGCTGTCGACCGCGGCGCGCACGCCGGAGACTTCCTGCTGACCGGCTCGGCGACCCCGACGAAGAAGCCCATGCACTCCGGCGCGGGCCGCATCGTCCAGCTGCGCATGCGTCCGATGTCGCTCGCGGAGCGAGCGATCGGCGAGCCCTCGGTGTCGCTGGGTGCACTGCTCGCAGGAGGGCGCCCGCCGCTGTCGGGCGACTCCTCGGCAAGTCTCGGAGACTACGCCCGGGAGATCACCTCCTCGGGCTTTCCGGGGATACGGCGTCTTCCGGAGCGCTTCCGCAAGGACGCTCTGGACGGCTACCTGGCGGCCGTGGTGGATCGCGACTTCCCGGAGCTCGGTCACGTCGTACGCCGTCCCGGAACGCTACGTGCCTGGCTACGCGCATACGCGGCGGCGACGTCGACGACCACCTCGTACAACTCGATACTCGAGGCCGCGACACCCGGAGACGCCGACAAGCCGGCGCGTTCCACCACGGTCGCCTACCGCGAGATCCTCGAACGCATGTGGCTAGTCGAGGAGATTCCGGCGTGGACGGGGATCGGCAGCACCATGACGGCACTGGGCGCCTCGCCGAAGCACCAGATGTGCGACCCCGCGCTGGCGGCACGACTCCTGAACGTCAGCAGTGACGCGCTCCTCGAACGCGCAAATCCCGGCACCGTTCCGCTCCCACGCAACGGCTCGCTGATCGGCGCGTTCTTCGAAGGACTCGTCACGCTGTCCGTCCAGGTGTACGCAGAAGCCCATGGAGCGCGCGTGAGCCACTTGCGGACCAAGCGCGGCGAACGCGAGGTCGATCTCATCGTCGAACGGGGCGACGGCAAGATCGTGGCCATCGAGGTAAAACTCACGGCCATCCCAGACGGGAACGACATCAAGCACCTGAAATGGCTCCAGGACACGCTGGGTGACGACCTGCTCGATGCCGTTCTCGTCACCACCGGACCCGCCGCATACCGACGCGACGACGGCATCGCCGTCGTGCCCGCAGAACTACTCGGCCCCTGAGATCAGCCGTCCCTGAGCGGCCTCACATCGGCTGAGAGATCACGCCGGGCGGGTTCCGCGGTGGACGTCCCGGGTGAGGGCCCCTGGATCCGCGGATCTGCGTGCGGACGGCTGCTCGCGAACGCGGACCAGCAGGGCACCAGGGCGGATCCCGATCCTGGCGGCCGTGATCGCGCCGAAGCTGTCGCCGTCGAGTTCGATGTGCTGCGGCGCATCGAACCGTGCGGCCAGACGCTCACCCTGCACGTACTCCATGGCGCGGAGCCGGGGTGCCGCGCGCAGCACCACCCGGCCTCCGCGCGAGCGCTTGAGGATGCCGCCGATCGTGAGTCTCGATCCGACTCGTAGCCACTGCCAGAATCCTTGGGGACGCAGGACGACGACGTCGAGGAGGCCGTCGTCGACCTCCGCGTCGGGAAGGAGCAGAAGCCCCGCGGTGAGGGTGCCGCAGTTGCCGACTATCACGGTGTGCGCCCGGATCGAACGCTCCGGGGCACCGTCCACGCGGTAGTGCATGGAGAACCGCTTGTTGCCCAGAACCGATCTGCTGATCGGGTCGGCATAGGCGAGCCAGCCGATCATGCGCTTCAGCGTGCTGTTCGTGCCGGTCGCCATGCTCGCGTCCAGCCCGATGCCCGTCATCACGAGGAACACGTGCGTGGTCGCCGATCCGTCCTCGCGTTCGAGTTCGGCGACACCAACGTCGATGGTGCGGTCCGACCCGGCGAACGCCGTCCGCACCGACGCCTCCGGCCCGGCCAGGAGGCCGAGGTCGCGGGCCAGCAGATTACCGGTCCCCGCGGGAACGATCGCCAGGGGTATCCCGCTCGCGAGGGCAACTTCGGCGACCGCGCGAATCGTGCCGTCGCCGCCGGCGACGATCACGACCGCCGGATCGTGCCGCAGTGCGTCTCTCGCCACTTGCTGTCCAGGATCGTCGACCGTCGTCTCGAACCACAGGTGTGGTCGCCAGCCGTGCCGCACTTCCTCCAGGGCGACAGCCGCGCGCAGCCGCTCGGTGTCGATCCTGACCGGGTTCACGATGACGACGGCTTGCTCATTCGATGTGGGGCGCGCGGTGTGCGAGCGCCCTCGCGTCCTCCAGCGAGCCGAACTCATCCGCGTTCCCGCGCGTGCTCGGGGCTGGTGAGGGTTTCAGGCGCTCCGTCGGATCCGCTGGCGAATGATGCCCACGATCAGCGTGCCGAGGAACAGGATGACCCCGACCACGGCAAGCCAGAGCAGGCCCTCGAAGACGAATCCGACAACGGCCAGCACTGCCCACGCGACGAGCAGGATTACTATGGCGGTCCACATACTCTTCACGGTACGCGCACCCTGTGGACAAGACGAGGGTACTTGAGCACCGATCCGTAGCGCCGCACGGATCCGGGCCATCACCCAGGCCGTCCGCGGGCCCGCTCGCCCGGCCGAGCCGCCGCCCAGGCATCATGTCTCCCCATGATCACCGTTCATCTCACGTACGAGATCGACCCCGACCGCATCGAGGACTTCGAGGAGTACGGTCGCCGGTGGGTCGCCCTCGTCGACAGGTTCGGGGGAACCCATCATGGCTACTTCCTGCCCGGCGAGGGCGACAGCGACATCGCGTACGCCCTGTTCTCCTTCCCCAGTCTTGCGGCGTACGAGCAGTACCGCACCGACAGCATGAGTGATCCCGAGTGCCAGGAGGCGTTCGAGCTGGCTCGGCGGACCCGCTGCATCCGCAGGTACGAACGACGCTTCCTGCGACCACTCGACTAGGTTCTGCGGGCCCACCGCGTCAGGAACCGACGTCCTCCCGCCAGGTGCCGACCACGCCATTTTGCTCGGTGGCTGCGCTCGCACCGAGCAAAATGGCGTGGTCGCGCGCAGGTGCCACGGGCTTCTGGATGATCTCGGACGCCCGAGAAGGGCGGTGGCCGGGAAACTGATCTGGAGTTCCCAGACACACGTTGTCAGGGCATCGGCACCCGCCGCTGAATGCGTGCCACGATGCTCCGGGTCGCGAGCTTGTGGAACCGGGAGTCGATCACCAGCAGCCGGTAGAGCGCGCCGAGCACGCCCGGGAAGGTTGCGTCGGTGTGTGCCTCGAGCCGGGTGCCGGCGCCGTCGGGCGCGAGCCGGAAGGTGAGGGTGTAGGCCGAGAACCGGTGGACGCCGTCGAGCGCGAGCCGGTCCGGTGGGTCCGCCGTCGTGACCCGGAACCCCGGGACCACCGAACCCGCCGCGAGCGGGCGGGGACCCAGAGCACGAGTGTCGCGGCAGCCGATCATCCGCACGTACCAGGCCGGCCCGAGCACTTCGACCTGGTCCAGGACGGCACGCCACACCGCGTCGGGCGGGGCGGTGATCGTCGTGGTGCGCACGTCCTGATAGCGCCGCGGACCGGTCATGGCGGGAGCCTACTGGGCACGCGCCTCGGACGTCGTGGTCCCGGCTCGGCGCACCGGTGCGCTGCCGCGTCCCTGCGCGCGGCCGCTCAGTTCGGCGTCGAGCGTCTCCTGCGCGACGCGCATCTGCTCGGTGTACACCGGTTCCTGCATGCGCTGCCACATCACGTCTTCCGAGACGTCCTCGACGTGGCTCACCACCCACCAGATGTTCCCGAACGGGTCCCTGATGCGCCCGCCGCGCTGTCCGAAGGCGCTGTCGCCCAGCTCGGTCACCACCGCCGCGCCCGCCGATCGCGCCCTCTCGAAGGCCGCGTCCGCGTCCGGGACGAACACGCGCAGCAAGCTCGGCATGACCGGCCACTCCGGGCGGCGGTCGAAGGCCAGCACGACGGTGTCGCCGACGCGGGTCTCCCCGTGCCCGATCGAGCCGTCCTCCGTCGCGACGCGAGCGAGTTCCTCGCCGTCGAACACCTGCGTCACGAAGTCGAGGAAAGCTCCGGTGTCGTCGGTGACGACCCAGGGGCGACGCTCGTGTAGCCGGCCGGGGCGCTGTTCTGAAGGTCGGTCATGATCGGTTCCTCTCGGGTGAAGCCTTCGCTGGTACCGGCAACGATAGGAACGAGATAGGACCGTTCTTGTCCTAGATGGGACGGAGAATGGAGCCATGACGGGTCCCACCTCTCGCCTGCTCACTCTGCTCTCGCTGCTGCAGACCTCCCGGGCCTGGTCCGGCAGCGAGCTCGCGGAGCGGCTCGACGTCACCCATCGCACGATCCGACGAGATATCGACCGGCTACGCGAGATGGGCTACCCGGTCGAAGCCGGCCTCGGCGTTCACGGCGGGTACCGCCTGGTGGGCGGCACGTCGATGCCGCCGCTGCTCCTGGAGGACGACGAGGCGATCGCCGTCGCGCTCGGTCTGCGCACCATCGCCGTCCACGGCCTCCCGGGGTTCGACGACGCGGGCCTCCGCGCGCTCACCAAGTTGAGCCAGTCGCTCCCGTCGCGCCTCCGGCACCGCGTCCGCACCCTCGGCGCGAGCACCAGGAGCTGGGCGCGTCCCACCGGAAGCGTCGTCGACCCGGACGTTCTCACGGTGCTGGCCGCCGCCATCGCCAACCGGGAACGGGTCCGCATGGCGTACGAGACCCGGGATGGCCGGCGCGGACCGCGGCACATCGAGCCGCAGCAGCTCGTCAGCGTCCATCAGCGCTGGTACCTCGTGGCGTACGACGTCGAGCGCGAGGCCTGGCGCACCTTCCGGGCCGACAGGGTCCGCGCCCCGCGCGCCACAGGCGCGCCGTCGCGTCACGACCTGCCCGACTCCGACGTCCTGACCCACCTCGAGGAGGCCGAGCTCGCGATGGCGCCGACCTACCGGGCGGACGTCACGCTGCGCCTGCCGATCGGCGCCGCCCGGGAGCGGCTCCGAGACCACCTCGGCGACGGCAAGCTCTTCCCCAAAGGCCCCGACACCCGATGGCACAGCGCGCCGGACACCGTGGAATGGCTGGCGCTGCGGCTGCTCGCGATGGACTGCCGCTTCGCGGTCCACGGTCCGCCGGAACTCCGTGTCCACATGGACGGGATCCACGAACGGACGGGGCGGGGCTCGGACCGCTGAACCGAGGTCGCCCGGCTCGAGCACCTCGTGAGCCACTGGTGGCGGCGGCCCGGATGGCGGACCGGACGGTCCACCATCCCTGTCGTCACCAGTCGCGCGTGGCGATCAGTTCCTCGATGTCCGCGTCGGCGAACCCGTACGCCTCGGCGAGGAACCCGAACTCGTCCGCGATGAGCTCGCGGGCCACGGTCTCGATCTCGCTGCCGGCCTCGTCGAAGTCGTCCTGCACCTCGTTGACCTCGTCCGTCGCGGCGCGCGTGAGCTCGTACAACGCGGGCAGGTCGACCGGCCGCTCGCGCTCGATCCGCTCCGACAGGCGCACCAGGGTCGCGCGGACCTTGTCGACGCAGTGGTCAGGGAAGTACACGTCGGCGTACATCCCCTTCAGGAAGTAGTGCCCCGCCACCTGGGGGTTGGTGATCGTCATGCCGGGCACCGTACTGATGGACTCTGACACTCCCGCACGACCGGCTCGGCCAGAAGGTTCCCCACGCCGGCCAGGTGTTCGCCGGCACTCCTGTCGTCGGTGAACCGTCGCCGACGTCCCGCGAACGACGGCCAGGCCCGGCGCGACCGGAGCGGCCTACTCGCCGGCCGGCAGGTCCGGCGGCTCGTGTGCCGCGCCGATGAGCGCGTCGGTGGTGAGCCAGGCCGCGATGCGGGCGATGCTGCGCGCCGCGCCCGGCTCGTCGGGGCGGTTGAGGTGACCGTGGGTCGTGCCGTCCTCCCGCACCAGGGCGACATCGACGCCGGCGGCCGCCAGTTCGGACGCGTACGCCTCGCCGCCCGCACGCAGCGCGTCGTGGTCGGAGGTGACGACGAACGTGGGCGGCAGTCCCCGCAGGTCCTGCCCGCCAGGGAACGCGTACGGCGAGTCCGCCGGACCGTCGTGCCCGAGATAGTTGGCGTTCATCGCCCGCATCGCGGCAGGCGGGAAGTCCTTCTCCGCGGGCAGGGCGGCCACCTTCGCCGCCAGCTCGGGCCGGTAGGCGGGCAGTTCCTGATGGGTCACCGGATAGGCCAGGACGACACTCCGCGGCAGCGGCACGACGACGTCCCCGAGCACACCGAGGGGAACAGCGCCGTCACGCAACCGCAACGACGCCCCCGCGGCCAGATCACCCCCGGCGCTGGCACCACCGAGCGACCACCGCCGCGCCGTGAGTTCCGGGGCCGGACCGGTCGCGCCGGCCGCCCACACGAACGCGAAGGCCACCTCCTCGGACGGAACCGGGAACCGCACCCCCGGCCCGCCCGGACGCACTCCGGTGGCGCGGTAGTCCAGCAACGGCGCCAGGCGGTAGTCGACACTCACGACGACGACGCCGGCGTCGGCCAGGCGGCGCGAGACCCAGTCGGCCTCGGGCATGTCGAGATCCCCGTGCATGAACGCCCCGCCGTGCGCCCAGACGAGCCCGGCCGCAGGCGCCGTCGTCGGCGTGTACACGCGTACCCGCAGGTCACCGTGCGGCCCGTCCAGCACCCGATCCGCGATCCGCACCCCGATACCAGCGGTCATGACCGAGCCTCCCGGGCGACGATCTCGAGTCCGCGCGCCGGCCGATCGCCGTCGGCCCGCTCGATCGCCCGGAGGGACCGGGCGACGTACGCCGCGATGCGCCGGGCGCCCCGCTCGTGGAAGTGCGTGTTGTCGTCGGTCTTGCCCTCCGGCCAGGCCGGGTGCTCCCCCGGAGCGAAGTGGCAGAAGAGGGCGACGGATTCCGCCGGGCCCATGTCCTCGTAGAGCCAGGTGGTGAACGCCGTCAGATCGATGAGCGGGGCGTCGAGCTCGCGGGCCAGGTCCCGCACGGCGTTCGGGTAGTCACCGTGCGTGGGAGTGATCTGCGCCCCCTCGAACCACCGGCGTTCGGGCGACGTGCACAGGACGGGCCGAGCGCCCTGCGCGTCCACGGCGTCGGCCATCGCGCGGAGCCGTGCGAGGTAGCCGCCGCGCGCGGCCAGCAACTCGGGCTCCTTCTGGTCGTTGTGCCCGAACTGGATCAGCACCGCGTCGGACGGCCGGACCCCGTCGATCAGCGCATCCCATCGCTCGGCGAGGAACGACTCGGTCGTCGCGCCGCCGAAGGCGTGGTTGCGCACCGGGGCATCGACGTGATCGGCGAGGAACCCTCCCCAGCCCGCGAGCGGGAGTTCGTCCGGCTCGGGGTCGGCGACCGTCGAGTCGCCTGCGAGGTGATACGTCATCCGTCGCTCCTGTCCGTCCGGCTCGGCGGCCCTGGACCGTTGCCGCCGGTCGAAGCGATGGAACCACCTCGGGTAAGCGCTGTCCAGTCGCCCTCCTGGCGCGCGGGCCCGCTCCGATCATTTCGGATGCGTATCCCGTGTGGCTCATGCCAGAGTCTCCGTCGTGTCGATCACTCGTATTCACCCGGACGGCCTGCATCCCACCCCCACCTACCACCACGTCACGATCGTCGAGGCGGGACGAATGGCACAGCTGGCGGGCCAGTGCCCCCTGGACACCGCGGGCGACCTGGTGGGCCACGGCGACGTCGTCGTGCAGACCGACCAGGTCGTGGCGAACGCGCTCGTCGCCCTGCGTGCCGCCGGGGCCGAGCCGGGCGACGTCGTGCGCTCCGTCATCTACGTCGCGAGCGCCGACCGCGCGGACCTGGTCGCGGTGTGGGACCGGCTGGTCGCCTCGGAGCTGGGCGAGGGGTTCACCACGGCGAGCACGCTGCTCGGCGTGACCTGCCTCGGCTACCCGGGACAACTGGTCGAGGTGGACCTCGAGGCGGCGCTGTCGTGACGCGGGTGATCGTCCTCAACGGCGGGTCGAGCTCGGGCAAGTCGAGCATCGCGCGCGCCCTGCAGGAGATCCTGCCGTCGCCGTGACTGAGCTGGAGCATCGACGACCTGGTCGACGCCATGCCACCGTCGCTGTCCGGCGACGGCGACGGTTCCGGGCCGGGGATCGAGTTCGGGTCGGCGGGCGAGGTCGCCGTCGGCGACGCCTTCTCCCGGGCCCAGGCCGCCTGGCTGGCAGGGATCGCCGCGATGGTGCCCGCCGGGGCACGAGTCGTTCTCGACGACGTGTTCCTCGCGGGCGGCGCCTCGCAGGAGCGGATGCGACGGCACCTGGACGGCCCGGACGTGCTCTGGGTCGGGGTGCGGTGCGCGCCGGAGATCGCCGCCGGGCGTGAGGCGGCCCGTGGTGACCGCGTCACCGGCATGGCGGCGCTGCAGGCAGACGTGGTGCACGACGGCGTGGCCTACGACGTCACGGTGGACAGCGGAGCCGCGAGCGCCCTGGACTGCGCCCGGCTGATCGCAGCGGCCGTGCACGCTCCCTAGTGTCCTGCGCCTGAGATTCGGGGTGGAGGTCTGTTGCGGTTCGTCGCGAACCGCAATCGTGTGTTGGCCGGCGTCGGCGAGCCGCAGCCTGCGTCTGCCGACCACGGTCGAGCCGCAGGGACACGCCGACAACACTGGCAATTGTCGGCGTGTCGCTGCGGCTCGGTGACGGAAACCGTCCTCAAGCTGCGGTTCGGCGGACACCGGCGCACTCAGGGTGCGGTTCGGGCGACACCAGCGAACTCGAGCTGCGGCTCCCCCGACACCGGCGCACTCAGGGTGCGGTTCGGCGGAGGGAATCGTTGCGCGGCTGCGGTTGGACCCGTGGGGTCGGCACGACGTTGCGACTCGCCGGAAACAGCCCGGCATGGCGTTGCGGTTCGCGCCGAACCGCAACCGACTTCCACGACGGATCTCACGCGCAGGGCACTAGGCCGTCGGACGTCCGGGCGCCGGCTCGGCGCGCCCCGTCGACTCCCGCCAGATGATGCGCTGGAGCTCGGATTCCCGCGGGGGTGCGGCTTCGCCGCGCAGCGTCGCGATGAGGAGCTGCATGGCGTGGCGTCCGGCTGTCTGGAAGTCGACGTCCACGGTGGTGAGCGACGGCATGGTGTGCGCGCCGAAGGCCGCGTTGTCCCATCCGGTGACGACGACGTCGCCGGGTACGGACCAGCCGCGCTCGGCGGCTCCGCGCAGAGCGCCGACGGCCAGCAGGTCGTTGGCCGCGACGACGGCGATCGGTGGCGCGTCGTCGGGCAACGCGAGCATGGCCTGCCGGCCGGACTCCGCGGGCCAGTCTCCGCCGAGCACGCCGAGCGACTCGACGCCGTGGCGCTCGACGGCGGCGAGGTAGGTGTCGCGGCGCGCGCGAGCGGAAGGGAACTCCGCGGATCCGGCGACGTGCACGAACCGGCGGTGGCCGTCCGCGACGAGCGCATGGATGAAGGTCTCCACCAGGCCGGCGTCGGCCAGTTCCCCCGCACTGTGCATCTGCTCGTCGAACGCCGTCGCGGCCAGGACCGGGGGTGTGCCGTCGCCGTCCGCCAACGCCTCGGGAAGGACTGGCACCAAGGTCAGGATGCCCTCGTACTGCGCGCTGCTCGACAGTTCGAGCACCCGCTCGGTCCGTTCCTTCACCGGGCCGTCGACGATGCTGGTCTCCATGACGTAGCCGGCGTCGTGCGCCGCCTGGCTCGCGCCGGTGAGCATGCGTATCTGATTCTCGACGACGATGCCCGCGATCACGACGAGGCGTCCGGAGCGGCGGGTCCGCATCGACCGCGCGGCGAGATTCGGCCGGTAGCCGACCGACTCGGCGACCTTCAGGACGTGCGCGCGGGTAGCGGGGGAAATGGCGCCCTTGCCAGTGAGGACGTAGGACACCGTCGTCTGTGAGACCCCCGCGACTCGCGCGACGTCGCGGATGGTCGGCGGGGTCGTCGCTTTCACGATTCTCTCCATCGCCTTGACAGTAGCCTGTCTGACCACAACTATAGTGACACGTGTCACCAGTGACACGTTTCACTACCGTCACCCGGGTTCCGGGTCGTGACCCTCAAGGAGGAGGTGTCCATGTCTGTCGCCGAGTTACAACGGCTGACCAGGCGTTCGTCCCGAGCTCGTGTACCGCAGGCCACGCCGGACAACAAGGCTGCTCTCGCGTTTCTCGGTCCATGGGTGCTGGGGGCTGTCGCGCTCACGCTCGGCCCGATTCTCGCGTCCCTGTACCTGGCCTTCACCGACTTCAACCTGCTGCAGAACGCGAACTGGATCGGGCTGGCCAACTTCGAGCGCATGCTCACCGACGCGCGGCTGCACAACTCGCTGGTCGCCACCCTCGTCTACGTCGCGGTGGGCGTACCGGGCCAGCTCCTCGTGGCGCTCGGGCTCGCGATGCTGCTCGATCGCGGGCTGCGCGGCCGCGCCGTCTACCGCTCGGCCTTCTATCTGCCCAGCCTGCTCGGCGCCTCCGTCGCGATCGCGGTGCTCTGGCGTCTGGTGTTCGGCGGCAACGGCCTCGTCAACGCGATGCTGGGCCTGGTCGGCATCCACACCACCACGAGCTGGATCGGCAGCCCCGACACGGCTCTGGGAACGATCATCCTGCTGCACATCTGGACGTTCGGATCGCCGATGGTGATCTTCCTCGCCGGGCTACGGCAGATCCCGGTCGAGCTCTACGAGGCCGCCGCGACCGACGGCGCGGGACCGTGGCGCCGCTTCCGTGCCATCACACTGCCGCTGCTGACGCCGATCATCTTCTTCAACCTCGTCCTGGCGACGATCAACTCGTTCCAGTCCTTCACCCAGGCGTTCATCGTCTCGGGTGGAACGGGCGGCCCGTCCGACTCGCTGCTCTTCTACACGCTCTACCTCTACCAGGAGGGCTTCTCGTCCTTCCGCATGGGGTACGCGTCGGCGCTCGCCTGGCTGCTCGTCCTGATCGTCGGCACGATCACCGCAATCAACTTCTGGCTCTCGAAGCACTGGGTGCACTATGACGACTGAGTCCGCGAACCGACCCGTGCAAGACCGCCCCGCCGCGGCCGTCGCGCCCCTGGGCAGACCCGACACCAGGCGACCGGTCCCCGCCCGACCGAGGGCGGGCACCAGCCGGACCGGGCACCTGTTCCGCCGGGCCGGGAAGCACGCTCTGCTGATCCTGGGCGTCCTCACCACCCTGTACCCGGTGCTGTGGATGGTGGTGAGCTCACTGCGACCGGACGGCCAGATCTTCGGCAACCCGTCGCTCCTGCTGACGACCTTCCACGTCGAGAACTACACGTACGGCTGGACGGCCCTCGGGCGGCCCTTCAGCCTGTACCTGCTCAACTCCGGGATCATCGTGGCGGGCTCGATCATCGGCAACCTCGTGAGCTGCTCGATGGCCGCCTACGCGTTCGCCCGCCTGCGATTCCGCTTCCAGCGGCCGGCGTTCGTCTACATGCTCATCACGATCATGCTGCCCCTGCACGTCGTGATCGTGCCGCAGTACATCCTGTGGGCACAGATCGGGCTGGTCGACTCGTTCTGGCCGCTCATCGTGCCCAAGCTGCTGGCCACCGACGCCTTCTTCATCTTCCTCATGGTCCAGTTCATCCGGGGCCTGCCCCGCGAGCTGGACGACGCCGCCCGCATCGACGGCGCGGGACACGGCCGGATCTTCTTCCTGATCATCCTGCCGCTGATGAAGCCGGCGCTCGCCACCACCGCCATCTTCACGTTCATCTGGACGTGGAACGACTTCTTCTCCCAGCTGGTCTACCTGACCGACCCGCAGAAATACACCGTCCCGATCGCGCTGCGCTCGTTCATCGACGCGCAGTCCACCTCGTCGTTCGGCGGGATGTTCGCGATGAGCGTCGTCGCCATCGTGCCCCTCGTCCTCGCCTTCGCCCTCGGTCAGAAGTACCTGGTCCAGGGCATCGCCACCACCGGGCTCAAGTGAGCCGCACTACCGGAAGGAACCCGCAATGAACAGGATCCGCCGCACCGCCGCCGGCACCGCCGCCGCGGCCATGGCACTGACGCTCGCCGCTTGTGGCGTCGGACAGACCCAGGGATCGACCGAGCTCACCGACGAGCCCGTCACCCTCCGCGTCACCTGGTGGGGCGGCGACGCCCGCCACGCCCGCACCCAGGAGGCCTTCGACCTCTTCGAGGAGAAGCACCCCACCATCACCATCGAGCCGGAGTTCTCCGACTGGAACGGCTACTGGGAGAAGCTCGCCACCGCCACGGCGGGCGGCAACTCGGCCGACATCATGCAGATGGACCAGCTCTATCTCGCCTCGTACGCCTCGCGGGGCAGCCTCGCCGACCTCGGTTCCCTGCCCCAGCTCGACACGTCGGCGCTCGAGGAGTCGGTCCTGGGCATGGGCTCGTGGGACGACACCGTCTACGCGATGCCCGTCTCGACCACCTCGACCGGGCTGCTGGTGAACACCGACCTGATCGACGAGATCGGGGTGCCGCTGCCCGACACCTCCACCTGGACCTGGGAGGAGTACGAGGCCTGGGCCCAGGAGTTCACCGAGAAGTCGCCGGACGACACCTACGGCGGCGGCATCATGTTCAACGAGTTCACCCTGCAACTCTTCGCCCGCCAGCACGGGGACCAGCTGTTCTCCGGCGACGACATCGTGATCAAGCCCGAGACGCTGGCCGCCTACTTCCAGCTCGCGCTCGACTGGACGTCGGACGGCGCCGCCGCACCGGCGTCGATGACCGCCGAGAGCACCAGCCTCGCCCTCGACCAGACGCCCTTCGCGACGGGCAAGGCCGCGACCATCTACACGCCGTCGACCATGATCACCGCATTCGCGGGAGCCATCGACGCCGAGCTCGAGCTGGTGCCGCTGCCGACCCCCGACGAGGACACCGCGCCGTACGACTACTACAAGCCCGGGATGTACTGGTCGGTGTCGTCCACGTCCGAGCACCCCGCCGAGGCGGCGCTGCTCATCGACTTCCTGGTCAACGACCCCGAGGCGACCGCGATCATCGGCACCGAGCGCGGCATCCCGGCCAACCCGCAGACGATCGCGGAGCTCGGCGACGCCCTGACCGACGAGGAGCGCAAGGCCGCCGAGTTCGCCGAGCAGCGCAAGCCGCACCTGGGCGAGGCGCCCGCGATCGTCCCGAACGGCGCCTCGGACATCGAGGCCGTCCTGCTGCGCTACCTGCAGGACGTCATTTTCGAGGAGACGACGCCGCAGGACGCGGCGAACGCACTGATCGACGAGGTCCACAACTCCATCGCAGCCGCACAGTGACCGCAGCCGCACAGTGACCGGAGGAAACATGCTCAAGATCGGGATCATCGGAACCGGCGGCATCGCCGGCGCGCATATCGACGGGTATCGGCGCTTCGCGCAGGAGTGCGAGATCGTCGCCCTGTGCGACAGCGTTCCCGGCAAGGCCGCCGAGCAGCGCGCCGGGCTCGGCGTCGAGGGCGCCCGCGCCTACGAGAGCGCCGAGGACATGCTGGCCGCCGAGGACCTCGACCTCGTCAGCGTCACAACGCCGCCGTCCACCCACGCCGAACTGACGATCGCCGCCCTGCGGGCCGGCGTCGACGTGCTCGTCGAGAAACCTATGGCGCCTTCGCTCGAGGAGTGCGACGCGATGATCGCGGCCGCGGAGGAGAACGACCGGATCCTGTCGGTCGTCGCGCAGAACCGCTTCCGCGACGACATGTTCACCCTGAAGGAGGTGCTGGACTCGGGCCTGATCGGTCCCGTCTCCCACGCCCAGGTCAACTCGGCCTGGTGGCGTGGTACCGCCTACTACGACCTGTGGTGGCGGGGTACCTGGGAGTCCGAGGGCGGTGGCTGCACCCTCAACCACGCGATCCACCACCTGGACCTCACCCTCTGGATGCTCGGCACGCCGAAGGCCGTCACCGCCGTGCTGACCAACGCCCAGCACGAGAACTCCGAGGTCGAGGACCTCTCGGTGGCCGTCCTGCAGTACGACCGGGCGCTCGCCGAGGTGACCAGCTCCGTGGTGCACCACGGCGAGGAACAGGCGATCGTCGTGCACGGGCGCCACGCCCGTGTGTCCCAGCCGTGGAAGGTGGTGGCCGACACGGCCGAACCCAACGGCTTTCCGGCGCCCGGCGGAGATCCCGGCCGGGTCGCGAAGATCGAGGCGATCGCCGAGGCACACCGCGCCCTGGAACACGAGGGCCACCCCGGGCAGATCGGCGACATGCTCGGGGCCGTGCGCGACCGCCGTCGTCCCGTCGCGGACGGCACCGACGGACGCCGCGCCATCGAGCTGGTCACCGCGATCTACCAGGCGGGCATCGAACGACGCACCGTCGACCTGCCGCTGTCCGCGGACGACCCGTACTACCGCGCGGGCACGCTCGTCGGGCGCGCGCCGCACTTCTTCGAGAAGACGGCGGCCGTGGCCGACCTGCCCGGTGCGATCGTCGTCGGCAGCAGCGCGGCCGCGCCGGTGGCCGACGGCGGGTCGACGGCGGACGTCGCCGGGCGGGCCGAGGAGGCTTCATGACGACGTCCAGCGGCGCCGCCTACGCGCCCGAGCCGATCCCGGCACCCGTGGTGGAGCCCGGTGAGTTCCAGTTCGCCGCGGTGCGCCTCGATCACGGCCACATCTACGGGATGAGCGAAGGGCTGGCCTCCGCCGGCGCGACGCCCAAGTGGGTCTACGACCCGGACCCGGCGAAGGTCGACGCGTTCCGCGAGCGGTTCCCCGGCGTGCGCGTGGCGCGGAGTGAGGAGGAGGTGCTGGACGACGACGAGGTGCGCCTCGTCGCCGGCGCCGCGGTTACGTCGGAGCGCTGCGCCCTCGGGCTGCGCGCCATCGAGGCCGGCAAGGACTACTTCACCGACAAGGCGCCGCTCACCACGCTCGACCAGCTCGCCGCGGCCCGGGAGGCGACCGCGCGGACCGGGCGGAAGTACGCCGTCTACTACTCCGAGCGCATCCACGTCGAGGCCGCGGTCCTCGCCGGGCAGCTCATCGACCAGGGAGCGATCGGCCGGGTGCTGCAGGTGATGGGCCTCGGCCCGCACCGCCTCGGCACCGGTCGTCCCGACTGGTTCTTCGAGAAGGAGAAGTACGGCGGGATCCTGTGCGACATCGGCAGCCACAACTTCGAGCAGATGCTCCACTATGCCGGCGCCAAGGACGCCGAGGTCGGGTACTCCGCGATCGCGAACTACCACCACCCCGAGCATCCCGGCCTGGACGACTTCGGCGAGGCGACCATCGTCATGGACAACGGCGCCACGGGATACTGCCGGGTCGACTGGTTCACCCCGGACGGCCTGAGCACCTGGGGTGACGGACGCACGTTCGTCCTGGGCACCGACGGCTACGTGGAGCTGCGCAAGTACGTCGACGTCGGCACCGGCGGCGGCCCCGGCCATGTCTTTCTCGTCGACGGCAAGGGCGAGCACCACCTCGTCGCGAACGGGAACGTCGGCTACCCGTTCTTCGGGGAGCTCATCCTCGACTGCCTCGAACGCACCGAGATCGCCATGACGCAGGAGCACGCGTTCAAGGCGGCCGAACTCAGCGTGCTGGCCCAGCAAGGAGCTCGCGTCCTCACGCCGTGACGGCTCGTTGTGGGCGCGTGGGACGTTCGCGGGCATCGACCGATGCTCGCGAACGTCCCTTTCCCGGGCGGCGGCCGGTTAGATATCTCCGGTCGACTCGCGCCACACGATGCGCTGCAGGTTCGGGGTGCCCGGGGGCGGCTCGTCGTGACGCAGCGCCGCCACAAGCGTGCGCATCGCCTGCCGCCCCGCCTCGTGGAAGTCGACGTCGACCGTCGTCAGGGACGGTGTCGTGTAGGCCCCGAACTCGGCGTTGTCCCAGCCGGTCACCACGAGGTCGCCCGGTACGGACCAGCCACGCTCGGCCGCGCCGCGCAGCACGCCGACGGCGAGGACGTCGTTGGCCGCGATGACGGCGAGCGGCGGGGCGTCGTCGGGCAGCGCGAGGACGGCCTCCCGGCCGGATTCCGCGGGCCACTCGCCGCCGAGCACGCCGAGGGATTCGACACCGAGGCGCCCGACGGCGGACAGATAGACGCTGCGGCGGGCCCGCGCGGAGACGTATCGGTCGGACCCGCCGACGTGCGCGAACCGGCGGTGACCGGCCGCGGCGAGGGACGAGACGAGGACGTCGACGAGTCCGGCGTCGGCGAGCTGGCCCACGCTGTGCATCTCGGCGTCGAAGGCCGTCGCGGTGACGACCGGCGGCGAGTCCTGGCCGTCCCCGAGAGCCACGGGGCGCACCGGCACAAGGGTCAGGATCCCCTCGTACTGCTCACTGGACGCCATGTCCAGCACTCTCTCCGTGGAGTCGCGCACCGTCGCGTCGACACTGTGCGTCTCCATGACGTAGCCCGCACCGTTCGCGATCTCGCTCGCGCCCGCCAGCATGCGCAGATGGTTGTCGAGGGCGATGCCGGTGACCACGGCCAGCCGGCCGGAGCGGCGCGTGCGCATGGACCGCGCGGCGAGATTGGGCCGATAGCCGATGGACTCGGCGATCTTCAGCACGCGCTCACGGGTGTGGGGTGCGATGGCGCCGTTTCCGGTCAGCGCATAGGAGACCGTCGTCTGCGAGACCCCGGCGAGCCGGGCCACATCGCGGCTCGTCGGCGCGCGAACCGTCCCCATGGCCGTCTCCTTCTCTCCTGGCATGCTCCTGGCCGGCGGCACGGGCCGCGGCGGCCGCGGCCGCTACGCCCATGATCGTACGAACGATACGGGAGCGGCGGGCGAGCCCGACAGGACGCGGGCGAGACCGAGACGAGCCGGACGAACGACCGGGGCGGCGGTCCGAAGACCGTCGCCCCGGCCCGGCCGGCCGCGGGACGCGGAGGGCCGCAGGACAGCGCTAGCCGCAGGACACGGCGTCGTACGGCACGCGGGCCGAGCCCGGCTCGCCCCCGTCACCCGCCCACGAGACCTCGACCTCGTCAGCCCCGATCGCCGCCGACCGAGTCGCGACGACCCGCGAACGTGTCTGGCCGACACTCAGATTCCTGATCGACGTGTCGCCGTAGGGCGTCGACACGTCGACCGAGAGCCGGGCCTCGCTCGTGTTGGTCGCCGACACGACCAGCGCGACCCGCTTGCCGACGCAGCGGGTGTCGACGGCGGCGGCGACCGCCGGCTCCGCACCCGTCTCGTCGCCGATCAGCTCCCAGATCTCGATCTCGTTGACCATGACGGTCCCGGTCGCGGTGTCGGCCATGTCGACGTTGACCGTCAGGAACCCGTTCTCCACCGTGGCGATCGCATCGACCGTGATCGGGTTCTCGTGGTCACGCGAGAACAGCGTCGGCTCGAGAGCCTGGACCTCGTTCTCCGTACCCTCGTTGAACGTCACGGTCGCCTGGTACCCCCGGTCGACCTGGCTGGCCCAGCCCGTTGCGATCGTGAGCCGCACGCGGTACTCGCCGTCGTCGAGCTGGAACTTGTACGGCACGCCGACGCGCTGCTCGAGCGGCTGCGCCTGATCCTTGGCGTAGCGATAGGTCTGCGACGCCGGGCTCTCGTCCGTGTAACCGTTGTTCTCGGCGGGCCAGGTGTACTCGCCCGTCAGGAGGTCGGGATACGCGCTGGACGGCGCGTAGACGTCCTCGACACCCCATTCCTTGCCCGTCTCGGGGTCGGGGCCGAAGAACTGGTCGGTCACGGAGTTGTGCGTCCCGGGCTTCGCGCCGGGGCTCAGCGTGGCCGGGTCGATGTCGCCGGCGTCGACGAAGTAGACGACGTCGCCGAGCTCGAGCCAGATGGCCCAGAGGGTCGTGTCCTGCTCCACGACCGAGTCGGCCGTGACGGTCTCACCGCTGCCGTCGGCGGCCGTGTTCCAGCCGGCGAAGACGTAGCCGTCGCGGGCGGGTACGACGGGCAGTTCACCGATCCTGTCGCCGGACCGCACGTAGTAGTCGGAGTCGGCGGAGCCGTCGGCACCGTCGTCGCCGAACGACACGCGAACCGCGTCGGAAGCCACCCCGGGGGCGGCCAGCTTCACGTTCTCGATCCCGATGTCGTACCCGGTGCCGGCGGCGTTCCTGCCCGCGCCGACGATGCGGTAGCTCAGCTCGTGCGTCCCCTCGCTCAGGTGGACGGTGCCGTGGTTGTGCTCGAGCTCGCGCTGGTCGCCCGCGTACAGGTCGGCGGGCGTGCCTGTCGACTCACCGTCGACGTAGAGCTGCACGAACGCGCCGCTGTCCGACTGCACGAAGCTCGACGTGAGGTCGTAGACGCCGGCCTGCTCGACCTCGACGCCGTAGGTGACGACGTCGCCCGTCTCTGTCGCGATCTCCGCGCCGGACTCGTCGACGTAGGAGCTCGGCCGGCCGCCGGTGTACGACACGAACGCCGTGTCGCCGAGGCTCGCGGCCTGGGCCGCGACGGCGCCGGTGGTGGTGACCTCGACGTCCTGCGCCTCCGTGCCCTCGACCGCGCTGTAGACGGCCGGGTCGCCCGTGGCCGGGGTGAGGAAGATCCTCGCGGCCGTACGGCCCGGGAGCTCCAGGCTGAACGACGCGGCCCCGTCCGTGACCACGACGTCACGGGTCAGCACAGGGACGGTGCCGTAGGACGGCGTCGCGAGGGTCTCGCCGATGAGCTCGGCCCGCAGGTGAACACGCCCGTCGACGAGGAGCTGCTCGGGGAGGTTCTCGAGGGTGACGGGGACGCTCTTGGCGGCCTCCTCCCAGTTTCCGACGAGGATGCCCGACCGGTTCGCCTCCGGGTCGGCGTCGTACGTGGCGACGGCGTCGATCTCCGTCTTGTCGATCGTGGTGCCGACCTTGCGACCGGTCATGTCCCAGTACGCGTTGTAGACGTACCAGAGCCCCGTGGCCATCATGCCGTCGTCGTCGAAGGTCGCCATCTCGCCGAGGAAGCCGCGGGCGTTCGGGTCACCTCCGGGCAGGCCCCACTCCGAACGCAGGCCGAACTCCAGCGTGCTGATCTCGGAGGCACGTTCCAGCCCGCCCAGGTACGACACGGCGAGGCCGGGGTTGTAGTTCCCCTGCGCGCGCCGTCCCGACTCGGTCGTGCTGTAGCCGCTGCCCTGGTACTCGGTGATGGCGAAGGGCATCACCGGGATGTCGTTGTCCTCGAGCCACTGCGTCAGGCGCGCCGCGTGCTCCTCGATGTCGAGGGGGTTCCGCGACAGCTCGTGCCAGGCGAGCACGTCGGGGATGCAGTCGTTCGCCTTGCAGTACGTCAGGAACTGGGTGATGTAGTCCCACTTGAAGCCGGAGAGCTCGGGAGCCTGGCTGCGCGCGCCCGGATCGATCGCCTTCAGGTTCTGGTGCGCGTACTTGTGCGCCTCGAAGTAGGCGGCCTGGTTGCCCCACTGAAGGTCGGGCTCGTTCCAGAGGACCCAGGAGTACACGTCGATACCGAGCCGCTCTGCCTCGGCGAGCTCCCACTCCATGTACTCCTTGTACGGCGCCCCCGCGTCCTGGCGGGCGAGCCCCTGCCAGTCGGTGTTGCCGCCGTAGTCGCCGGCGGCGACCTTGCCCTTGAAGCCGTAGTAGGTCCCGATCATCTGCGTCGCATCGGGGTTGATCTGCATCAGGCGGTCCTGGGTAGGTTCCTCGAACCACCCGGGCAGGTTCTCGTAGTAGGAGTTCGTGCGCTTGCTGTAGTCCATGCCGCGGACGGCGTTGATGTTGATGCCGTCGGTCAGCCACTGCGCGGGGCTGCGCTCGTCGAAGGGATGCAGGTTCCCTCCGCCGACGTGCGCGGCCTCGCCGGCGTCGACGGCGTAGTCGATCGTGACCGGGGCTGAGGGCGCCGCGGTCACGGAAGGGGCAGCCGGTACCGCATCGGTCGCCGCCCCACTGGTCAGGGGTGCGGACCCCAGCGCCAGAGCGATACCGATCGCTCCAGCGGTCGCCGCGGTCGTTCGTCTTCTCACGCTGAACTCCTCTGTTCGGTCGAGGAGAGCGCAGCCGCCGGTCTGAGCCGCACCGCTGCATCCTCCTTGATGCCGGGTGAGTGCCTCACCCGATGGCCTCCACGCCCCGGGTGAAACGTATGAGTGATACGTATGGGTGACACGTATCAGGAATAGTGGCGGGGGACCCCCTCCCGCGTCAAACCGGGCCAAACACCGGAGCCACCGACGCGAACACCGTCTGGACGTTCGAACCGCAGTAGGCGCGCGACGCGCCCCCAGACCGACGAGCAATCCGGATGGTCGCTCTGGGGGCCTCGGCCTCCTCGCGGCGGCGATGGCCGCCGGTCCCGCCGTCGCCGCCCCCTCCGGCGGCGTCCTGCGCTCGCCGGGCCGGTCGCCGGCGTCGTCGGGCTACCGCAGGACGCCTCGCATGATCTGCCCGGTGATCCGCCGCTGGAACTCGCGATCGGTGGCGTCAGCCCCGGACATGGACCGGCCGAGCACGCCGAGGAGCAGCGCGCCGAGGATGGCACTGCTCGCGTCTCCGGCGTCGTCCACCGCGAGGACGCCGGCGTCGGCGCCTTCGGCGAGGAGCTCCCGCAGGGGCCCGGCGATCCAGGTGTCGTTCGCCTCGAGAACCTCGCGCAGCCCGAGGTTCCCCCCGAGGGCGCCGAGCATCCCGGCGCAGATGCCGGGCCGGTCGCCGAGGAACCGCGCCAGCGTTTCCACCATCGTCCGCAGCCGCGCCTCGGGCGGATCGTCCGGGTCGACCGCGGCCCGCACCGCCTCGGCGCCCTGCCGGGCGTGCGAGGTCAGCAGGAACGCGAGCAGGGCGGGACGGAGTCGCCGTGACGGTGATGCTGCCGGGCAACGTCGACACGCCCATCATCGACGCCCTCGGGTTCGCCCGGACGGACCTGCCGGTCCGGCCGCAGCCGGCCGAGAAGGCCGTCCGGGAGACGATCGCCGCCTTCCTCAAGGGCAGGGCAACCCACGTCCCCGGCCGGATGATGCGCGTGATGGTCCGGCTGATGCCGCGGTCGCAGTCGATCAAGCTGAACGGCCGGATGCTGGGGAAGGCGGCGCGCAACCTGGCGGAGCGGGAGCGGGCCGGCGCGTCGGCGGATCCGGGCCGCTGAGGGTTCGGCCCCGGCTCGTCACGCGTCACGTCGCGCGAAGGCGAGCCCGGCGGCACACGTGGCCACGGCGATCCAGGCGACCAGCACGAGTGCTCCGGTCGCCGGGTCCAGCACCGCGTCGTCGTCCGGCAGATGGAGCAGGCTCCCGGCGCGGTCGGGAAGCCAGCGTGCGTGCTCGGTGAGCCCCGCGAGCAACGGGGAGACGATGAGCATGTGGGCGAGCAGGGCGACGAGCGGCACGATCAGAGATCGCGCCACGACTGCCACGGCGAGGCCGAGGAGCCCGATGAGGACCAGGTAGACGGTTGCTCCGGCCAGGAGCGTCCCGGCCGCCGGCCGACCGCCCGCGGCTGCCACCACGTGGTCGCCGCGGGCCGCGGCGACCACCCACGCGGAGCAGAGTCCGCACGCGACGGCGACCACGCTCGCCACCGCCGAGGCCGTGAGGTAGGCAAGGGTCTTGGCGGCCAGGACGACGAGCCGGCGCGGTGTCGCGACGAGGGTGGTGCGGATCTGGCGGCCGGTGTACTCACCGGCGACGACGAGAACGCCCAGCACGATCACGCCGACCTGGAGGAACGGGATCGTCTCGAGGACGGCCCGCACCGGGTCGGCGTCGTCGGACCCACCGGAGGCGGCGACGAGCGCCGAGAAAGCAGCGGCCGCGCCGACGGTACCGATCAGCGCGAGCCGGATCTCGGGGAGGCCGCGCAACTTGATCAGCTCGGCCATGGTGGTGTTGCCGAGTGCGCGGATCATGCGTCGTGCCGGGCGAACGTGACGGCGGCCACCGCGAGCCACGCGACGGCCCAGGCCGCCATGGCCAGGCCGCCGGGGACCGGATCGGGCGCGTCGTCCAGCAGACCCCCGGGATCCCGGGCGAACATTCGCGACCCCGCGATGTCGGGCAGCCAGTACGCCAGCGACGTGAGCCTGGTCAGCAGCAGGGACACCGACACGAGCGAGCTGTTGGCGATGAGGACGACCAACGGGATGATCCCGTTGCGGGTGAGCACGGTGACGCCGAGCGCGATGAGCGCCGTGAGCATCCAGTAGAGGGCAGCCCCGGCGGACCGTCCGACGACGTCGGCGAGGCCGTCGGACGCGACGCCCGGATCCCCGATGACACGGTGGGCCACGGCGAGGCTCGCCGGGATCGCGGCCACGGCGGAGGCAAGGACCAGGAGCACGACCGCGACCACCTTCGCGGTGAACACGGTGAGCCGGTGCGGTGTGGCGGTGAGGGTCGTGGTGAGCTGCCTGCCGCCGCCGGCATCGGTGCTGTTGGCCGTGTACTCGCTGCTGATGACGACGACGCCGAGGATCACGGCTCCGACCGTGCCCAGCGGTGCGGCGGCGAGCACGGCATCGACCGCGGCTGTCGACGCCACGGTCTCGGTCCGGCCGGACTCGATGGATCTCCGGACGAAGGAGGCGTTGAGCAGGCTGACGCCGAGTGAGCCGAGCAGGGTCACGGCGACGGCGGCGTACGCGGCGGGAAGAGATACGGTCTTGCGCAGCTCGGCGCTGATCGTGCGCAGCAGCGTCATCGGCCGACCTCCGTCCCGGGAGTGCCGGTGAGGGTGAAGAAGGCTTCCTCGAGCGTGGGGTATCCCGTGGTGACCTCGGCCGTCGAGCCGGCGGCGACGATGCGGCCGCCCGTGATGACCACGAGGTCGTCGGCGATCTGCGCTACCTCGCTCATCAGGTGGCTGGACAGCAGCACCGTCCCGCCGTTGTCCGCGTGGTCGCGGAGCAGGCCGCGTATCCACCGGATGCCCTCGGGGTCGAGTCCGTTGACCGGCTCGTCGAGCACCACGATGCGCGGCTCGCCGAGCAGCGCCGCGGCGAGCCCGAGTCGCTGCCCCATCCCCAGCGAGAACCGGCCCACGCGCATCCGGGCGGCATCGGCAAGCCCGACCTGTTCGAGCACCTCGTGCACGCGGCGCCTCGGGATGCCGTTGCTGCGCGCGACCCACGCCAGGTGGTTCCGGGCGGTGCGGGATCGGTGGGCGCCCGAGCCCTCCAGCATCGACCCGACCGCGCGCAAGGGGTCGCGCAGGCTCCGGTAGGGCCGCCCGTCGATCAGGGCGGAACCGGCGCTCGGGCGGTCGAGCCCGAGCAGGATTCGCAGCGTCGAGGACTTGCCCGCCCCGTTCGGGCCGAGGAACCCCGTCACCCGGCCGGGCAGGGCCTCGAAGGAGATGTCCGAGAGGACGGCTCGTGAGCCGTGCCGTTTGGTGAGTCGATCGATCTGGAGCATGCCACCCATGCCACCAGGTGGCCGACCCCGGGTCATCGGACCTGAGCCGGGACTGCGCGTCGTCGCATCGACCCCAGGTCTCTCGGACCCAGGACCGACGAATCGGGGCGATCCACGACCTAGACTCGAGCGATGGAGGCGGCCCGACCGACGCGCTCGCGCACATGGCTCATCGCCGTCGCAGTACTCGCCGGGCTCGCGCTCGCCCTGACTTCCGTGGGCGTCGACCGCCCGGTCCCCGCATGGGCCGCGCTGGCGGTGACCGCCTCCGTGACCGTCTCGGTCGCCGTCTGGGCACTCGTACGCAGCCGCACACAACGCAGGACGTACGACGACGAACTCGCGTCGTGGGCGGCACAGCAGGCGACGCAGGCCGAACGGCTGCGCATCGCCGCCGATCTGCACGACCTCGTGTCGCACGGGCTCGGGCTCATCACCGTTCGCGCCGCGGCTGCCCGCAGCGTCGCCGGGCCCGACGGCGACACCGAGCGGGCGGCGGCGCTGGCCGACATCGAGCACGCCAGCCGCCGGACGACCGTGGAGCTGCGCCGGATGCTCGGCGTCCTGCGCTCGCCGGGCAGCGCGCCGCTGCGTCCGGCGGACACTCTCGAGGACCTTCCCTCGATCGTGCGTGCCGCGGCCGACGCCGGGGTGACGGCCACGCTGGGAATCGAAGGACTGGACGACGCCGTGTCGCCGGGCGTGCAGCTCACCGTCTGCGCCGTCGTCCGCGAGGCCCTGAACAACACGCTCCGGCACGCCGGCCCCACCACCGCGCGCGTCGGGATCCACCGCGACGGCGGATCGATCGTCGTGGACGTCCAGGATGCCGGGCCCCAGGGCTGCTGGGAGCCTCAGCCCGGCGCCGGGCACGGCATCGACGGCCTGCGCGAGCGGCTGGCGGTACTCGGCGGCACCGTGCACGCCGGACCCCACGACGACGGCTTCCGCCTGACCGCACGCATCCCCGACCAGGAACCGTCATGACCGCCGCTCCCGCGCAGGCGGCCGTCCGCGTGCTGATCGCCGACGATCAGGCCCTGATCCGCCACAGCCTCGCCACTCTCGTCGACGGCGCGCCCGGCCTCGCCGTCGCCGGGGAGGCCGGTACCGGCTCGGAGGCCGTGCGCCTCGCACGCGGACTCGTCCCCGACGTGATCCTCATGGACATCCGCATGCCTGCGGGAGACGGCATCGAGGCGACCCGCACGATCACGTCCAGCCCCGAGCTGTCCGGCTGCCGGGTGCTCGTGCTCAGCATGTTCGAGCTGGACGAGTACGTCTATGACGCGTTGCGCGCCGGCGCCGCCGGCTTCCTCCTCAAGGACGCCCACCCCGACCAGGTCCTCGACGCGATCCGTCGCACCCACGCCGGCGAGTCCCTGTTCGCCCCGGCCATCCTGACCCGGATCGTCGAGCACTACGTGGGACGCCCCGCACCGTTCGTCGCGCGACGCCCCGATCAGCTGACCCCGCGCGAGACCGAGGTCCTCACGCACGTCGGGCGGGGTCTGTCCAACGACGAGATCGCCGCCACGCTCACCATCTCGATCAAGACCGTCAAGACGCACATCGGCAGCCTCCTCGCGAAGCTCCATGCCCGTGACCGCGCCCAGCTCGTCATCGCCGCCTACAACCACGGGCTGGTCGAACCGGGCTGACGGACGAGCGGCACGCCGAGCAGCATCGCTCGCGGCGCGCCGGCGGGCCGACGAGCTCCGCACTTCCCCTGAAGTAGGGGCGTGCGGCCCTACTCGCTCCGGCCCTGAGCGAGCGCGTGTGCACGAACGGGCAGGATCAGCGCCGACGGGCGCTCCGGGTCGTGATGGACGGCCTGATCTGCGGCGCACAGCGTCGTGGCCGACGCGATCGGCTCGCCGGTTCCGGGATTCCGGGCGTACCGGGGGAACGCGCCGCTGGAGACCTGCACGCGGATCCGGTGGCCGCGCCCGAACCGGTAGGCGGTGGGCCAGAGCCGCACCTCCGCGCGCGTGAGGTCGTCGGCGGACGTGAGTGTGGTGAGTCCGTCGCACACGTTGAGCGACCGGCCCGACTCGTCGACGTCGCAGAGCCGCACGAACACGTCCGCGTGGGCCAGGCTGGACCGGAACCAGATCTCGGCCCGCACGTCACCGACCATCTCGATGTCCTCGTCGAGCACCGGGGTGGTGTACGTGAGCACGTCCGGGCGGGCCTCCAGCGCCCCGTTGTCGACCCGGCCCCCATGGCTGATGCTGATGCCCCCGGCCGCGGGCGTCGGGTCGGCCGGGTCGTAGCGGTAGGTGTCGGGCTCGGACTCGCCCGGCGTCTCGACCGACAGCCCGCCGTCGGCCTGGAGGTGGAATCGCTCGGGTGCGTAGCCCTTCGGGGGCCACGACTCGAAGTCCCGCCACTCGTCCTGGCCCATCACGAAGAGCCGCACCGGCGCACGCTCCGGGGGCTCCTCACCGCGCGCGTGAGCCAGGCCGAACTCGGCAGCCTCGAACATGGCGGTCATGGGTTCCACGTGCGTCCAGGGACCCACGGTGAGCCGGGCGAGCCTGCCGGCGTCCTGCAGGATCTCGAAGTCCCGGAGCTGGCCGGGCAGGAAGATGTCGTACCAGCCGGCGACCGAGCTGACCGGAACACTCGTATCGGCGACGCGGTGGACGTGGTCCAGACGGTCCCAGTGCGGGTCGGCGGCATCGTGCGCCAGGACGTCCTGGACGTACTGCGAGCGCGTGCCGGTGGCGGCCAGGTCGAACTCGCTCAGGGGCAGCGCGCGCAACGCGCGGGCGGTCTTCTTGGTCTGTGCGTTCATGCGCAGCGTCGCAAGCGGTCGCTCCTGGGTGGCGACCATCGCGCCCCACTCGAGCGGTACCTCCAGCGACCGCCCGTCGGCGCGCAGGAACTCCCGGGTGAGCGCGGACTCGGTGACCACGGGAACCATGGCCTTGACCTGCGGCGGCAGACTGTCGGCGACGGCCCATTGCACCAGGCCCATGTAGCTCATCCCGAACAGCACCATCGCCTCGCCGAACCACGACTGCCCGACCACCCAGTCCAGCGTGTCGAGGCCGTCCTCACGCTCCTGGCGCAAGGGATCCATCACACCACCGGAGCCGAATCCGCCGCGGGTGCTCTGGATGAGGACCTGGTAGCCGCGCTCGGCCAGCGGCCGGGCCATCATCGTGGCGAACACGCCCGCGCGGCCGTACGGGCTGCGGATGAGCGCCGTCGGCAGGCCATCCGCGCCGTTCTTCGGCGCCCAGTGGTCGGCGAGCAGTTCGACGCCGTCGCGCATCGGGACGCGCAGGTCACGATCGACCGTGAGTCGCCGCGTCTGCGGGGCAGGGAGCTTCAGCTGGCGCTGGATCACGTGGCTCATGAGGCTCATCGGTCGGTCCTTTTGCTGGGGGTGGCGGACAGTCGAAGTGCGGTGACGACGGTGCCGACCACGTCCATCAGCCGGTCGGCGAGATCGGCGGGGTCGAGCGGGTCGGGCGCCTCGATGACCCACTCGTTGACGACGGCGGCACTGCCGCCGGTGATGAACCGAGTCAGGTCCGCCACCTGTCGTGGGTCGAGGCGGTCGCCCAGGTGCTCCTCGATGATGCGCCGGTTGACCCCCGCCATCAGCCCGCTGAGCGCCTTGGTCAGCGGGAAGGCGCTGGAGCTGTTCAGCATTGCCCGGTAGAAGACACGATGCTCCGCGAAGTGACCGGTCACGGCGAGCGCGCCGGCCCGCCCGAACGGCATCTGCGCCACCGGCCCCGCGTCGAGCTCAGCGAAGCGAGGCAGCAGCTCTGCCCTGGCCAGGTCGAGCGCGGCTTCGAGCAGCAGCGACTCGCGGTCGCCGAAGTGCTGGTAGACGACCTGCCGGCTCACGTCCGCGGCCGCCGCGATGTCGGAGAGCGAGACGGCGGCGGTCCCCCGCTCTGTCACCAGTGCGACGGCGGCCCGGGTCAGCGCCGCCCGTGACCGGCGCACCCGGCGGTCCTTGGCGGGCGGCGGCGCTGCCAGCTCGAGCTCCATGGCCCAGATCATAGACAAGCGTCCACTAATAAACAAGTGTTGCGTATCTGGCCCGCGCCGCGGCCCGCACCTGCGCGCCGCCCACGAACCGTCCTTGCCAACCACGGGCAGACGTGCAATGTTTACGTCACCATCGGCACCAGGCTGGCGCTGCCAGCGTGGATGCCCGGACGGCGGCGCAGCGACGCGCCCCCAGATCGGAGTCCCATGAGACGAGCAATCCGGACCGTCGCCCTGGCGGCCGTCGGCCTCCTCGCGGCGGCGATGGCCGCCGGTCCCGCCGTCGGCGCCACGTCAGGCGGGCCTCCGGGCTGGCCGCCGGGCGGCCCACCGGTCGGCACCACCGACTTCCGCGGCGTCAACTGGGCGGACCCGCGCGACAACTACGCCGACGACGAAGTGGTGCCCTCCGGCCTGAGCACGGACGACAGCTACCGCACGACGTACGTCAAGTCGTCCCGCATCGTCCGCGAGTTCCGCAAGGAGGTGCGCGCCAACACGGTCCGGCTGCCGATCAACCCGTCGAGCGTCGGCACGGACTGGTGGGACTCCTACCAGGGCGCCATCGACGCCGCCACGCGGCACGGCTTCAAGGTCATCCTCAGCTACTGGGAGGGTCCCGACGGCAAGGACGGCCGGGCCGACGACCCCGAGGCCTTCGACGCGATGTGGGACACCGTCGTGGACGAGTACGGCAAGAACCCGCGCGTGTACTTCGAGCCGATGAACGAACCGTTCGGCTACTCCCTCGACGAGTGGGTCGACCTGACCGCCGGCTGGCTCGACGACCACGACGACGTGTCGCGCGGTCGCGTGATCATCTCGGGCACGGGCTACAACGACGACGTCACGGGCGTCGGCGCGGCCGAGGAACTGGAGGGCACGCTGCTCTCCCTGCACTTCTACGGATTCTGGGCCGACCACACCACCGAGGACGAGTGGAAGGCGAACCTGCTCCCCCGCCTCGGCGAGTACGGGTGGCGCACGGTCGTCAGCGAGGCCGGGTCGCCGATGACCACCGGCCTCAACTACGGCAACCACGAGGGCGACACCTACACCTCGTACCTCGGCGCGCTCACGGAGGTCGCGCGCGACCAGGGCATCGGCATCGTCTACTGGCCCGGCCTGCGCACCGGCGACGCGTACACGCTGACCGAGATGGTCGGCGACGGCGACCTCGAGGTCACGAACGAATCCGGGCTGGCTCAGCTCCAGTGGGGCTGGGGCCTGCTCAGGAAGGAGCAGCTGAACGACGACCCGCCCGCACCGCCCGGCGCTCCCCTGATCAGCGTCCACCACAGCGGCGACGGGAACGTGTGCGTCGATGTACCGGGATTCTCGACGACGCCGGGCACGGAGCTGGGGCTGTGGTGGTGCAACGGTGGCGGGAACCAGTCGTTCGACTGGAACGCCGACCGGGAGCTCACCGTGTACGGGGACCTGTGCGTCGCGGCCGGTGGCGCGCTTGCCGCCGGGAGCTCACTCGTGACTGCCGACTGCACGGGCGCGGCCGAGCAGCAGTGGGACGTGAACGACGACGGCACGGTGAGCAGCGTGGCGGCGCCGACTCTGTGCCTGGCCAGCCCGGAGGACTCCTGGGGGCTGTCGCTCGCCGGCTGTGACGCGGGGTCCACGACCCAGCAGTGGGCGCGCTCGGCGTAGCGAGGTCTGACGCGGTGCGGCCGCTCCGGATCTCCGGGGTGGCCGCCCGCGTGAATCCCGCCGCGTCGGTCCTCTGACCAGCTACCTCATGGCAGCCTTGGGTCTCACTCCTGGATGAGCGCGACGACGTTGCCCGCCGGATCGGCGATCCATCCGATCGTCGGGCCCTGGGTGGGGTCGGTGCTCCGAGCCACGCCGCGTTCGTCCTGGCCGAACTCCGCGTACCGGATCAGGTTCACGCCGGCGGCCTCCAGCTCCGTCACCGCTTCGTCGATGTCCGGAACGACGAGGTTGAGCACGGTGAACGACGCGGGCGTGTGCGCCTCCCCCTTGGGGTAGACGAACACCGACGAGCCCTCGGTGAGGTCGATCTCGAGACCACCCATGGCGTTGCCGCGTGCGGGCAGGCCGAGGGTGTCGCCGTAGAAGCGGAGAGCGGCGTCGACGTCGTCCACCGAGAAGCCGCTGAAACTGCGAACCGTGGTGACCATGGTGAGTTCCTTCCGTCGGAGCGGTCATACGGTTGACGACGGCCCGCCGAGGAAATCATCGGTCGCGGCCGCGCCGGCGTCGCCTGCGGCCGCCCGGCATCGCCCTGCGGGCGGTCCGATCTGCGCGGCTGCCGTGACCCGGGCAGCCGGGCAGCCGGGCAGCCGGGCAGATCGTGGCAGCCTTGCGCCGTGACCTCCTTCCACGACCGGCCGCGTCCGACCGCCGCGGCCCTCGCCGCCACATTCCTGATCATGGCCACGCTCGCTGCGTGCACGAGCGGTGGGGAGCCCACCGCGTCCGGCTCTCCGACGGACCGGACCGCGACGCCGGCCGCGACCCCGACGGCCACGGTGAGTGCGACGCCCGAGCCGTCGGCAGCGGAGTCCTCGGCACCTGAAACCGAGCCGACACCCGACCCGCGTCCGACCGCGGCGCCCGACCGATCGGTAGCGGCCGGCATGGTAGCGCCGGGCGTGGCCACGGTGGCGGAGGGCAAGGGCAGCGCCGAGGTCACCTTCGAGCGCGACGGCGAGTTCGCCGTCGTCGTCCACCTCGACTGCTCGGCGTGCTCGGGTGCGACGGTTCTCACGGCTCCCGAACGCGGAACCCCGTTCGGCGAGTCCGACGGCGCCCTGGCGGGTGACTACCTGATGGACGTGTTCGAGGGCTCAGCCACGGAGCAGTCCGTCTGGCTCGTCGCCGAGGGGCCGTGGAGCCTGCGGCTCGAGTCGTGGAACGACCTGGCTCCTGTGACGGGCAGGCAGTCCGGCGACGGCTCGACCGTCCTGGCGCTCGGCGACACGGCGTCCGGGATCGACGTCGAGTACACGCCTGCTGGACCCGACGACTCGTTCAGCGGCCGCTACTTCAGCGTCTCGGGCGAGCCGCGGATGTTCGGCGACACCCAGGCCTTCACCGATTCCTACGAGGTCTCGCTGCCCGGGGTGCTCGCCATCACCACGAACGGTTCGTGGACGGTGACGCCCGGGCCGTAGCCCGGCGCGGGCAGGGCGCACCTCCTTCTCTCAGTTCGGGCATCGCCCGACGACGTCGCGGGCGAGGCGGGCGGCGTCGTCCAGGGCGGCGAGCTCGGCCGGGCCCACGTTCGGGTCGAGCCGCCGCCGGGCGACGGCCTCGTCGAGCCGGTCGGTGTACGACGGCGGTACGGCGGCGGCGAACGTGCCGAGGTACGACCTCACGAGGTCATCGAGCCGGGCGGGCTCGACGGGGGACTCGGCGGCGAACGCCTGCGGGGCGACGGCGACCTGCGCCAGGATGAGAGCGGTCATGGCGACGTCGAGATCGGGCTCACCCACCCGGGCGTTCGACCAGTCGACCACCACCGGGCCGTCCGCGCCCCACAGGACGTTCAGCGGGTGCAGGTCGAGATGGAGCAAGGTGCCGCCCGGCCAGGGCAGCGCGTGGAGCCGGGTATGCAGGTCCGCCAGGACGCGGGCGGCGGCGTCGGCGTCGACCAGGCCCGTGAGGACGGCCGTCAGGAGATCAGGACCGTCGATGCGGTCGAGGACCATCTCGTGCCCGTCGACGCGGTGCACGCGCGGGGTGGGAAACCCGGCGTCGGACACGGCCCGGATCGTCGCCGCCTCGGCCGCGGCCGACCGGCCGTCCCGGTACCGGCGGAGCACCAGACCGTCGTCGAGCACGAAGACGTCCGCGTCACGGCCGCTGGCCAGGAGATCCATGCCGGGACGCTATCAGCGACCCGTGCCCTGTTCGGCGCTCCGGCCGGCGACGCACACGGACCGGAGTCTCCCGAGCGTCTCGTCGAGGCGTTCGAGGCGGGCATTCGTCGCGCTGTCGCCGTCTTGACAATAGGAGTGAACGTTCACTACGTTCCTGAACCCACAAGGTGAACGTTCATTCTCTTGCCTCGAGGGAATGTCTCAACTCCCGCTGTCCATGCCCCCCATGCCCCGCTACCCCCTCGATCGCGGCCCGCCCGACCCCGCCCCCTCCGGCTCGGCCTTCGACCTGCGGTCGCACATCTGGCAGCGCGGCGGCTCGCCGCCGTCCTGCCGAGGAACCACCGAACTCAAGAAGAAACGAGTCAATGATGACTACCCGCAAACCGCCGCGGCGGGTGATCGCCGCCGCAGTGTTCGCCCTGTTCGCCGCGCTGGCGGTCACCCCCCTGGGTTCCGCGGCGCCGGCCCTGGCCGCCACGGGGACCACGTACTACGTCAGCGCGACCGGCAGCGACACCAACACCGGAACCAGCTCCGACCAGCCGTGGCGCTCGCTCAGCAAGGTGAACTCGACGACGTTCCAGCCGGGCGACGAGATCCTCCTGCGCAGCGGCGACACCTGGACCGGCCAGCTGTGGCCGAAGGGTTCCGGCACCGATGGCGAGCCGATCACGATCGACCGCTACGGCAGCGGCGCCAAGCCGAGCATCGCCGGCGGCGGCACCGTCGCCGATGCGGTGCGGCTGTTCAACCAGGAGTACTGGGAGATCCGCAACCTCGACGTGTCGAACACGGCACCCGCGACGGCGACCCCCGGTGAGAACCTCGGTGACTTCCGCGGCATCGGCGTGCACGGCGACAACGGCCAGACGTTGCACCACTTCGTGATCGACTCGGTCGACGTGCACGACGTCACCGGCGAGATCAACTGGATCGGCGGCAACACCGCCGACAACTCCCCGGGCATCACGTTCGGCACCGGTTGGGACCGCTCGAAGAACACCGGCGGCATCATCTTCCTCACCTCCGTCGCCGACATCGCCGCACCCGGTGCTCCCACCGTGCTCGACGGCATCACCGTGCAGAACTCCACGATCAAGAACACGTCGTTCGCCGGCATCACCGTCAAGCAGTACACGGGTGACGCGCCGGACGCGGTCGAGACCGGCTGGGGCACCCGCCGCACCGCCGACGACTCGCGCTTCGCACCGCACACCGACATCGTCCTCCGCGGCAACTACATCACCCAGCAGGGCACCCAGTTCGGCTCCAACGGCGTCTACCTCACCAACGTCCGTGGGGGCCTCGTCGAGGACAACGTGGTCGACCGCGTCGGCGTGTCCGGCATCGAGACCTACGCCGCCGACCAGGTCACCGTCCAGTTCAACGAGATCTTCGGGACCACGCGGGCCAACGGCAGCGCCGACGGCAACGGCATGGACCCCGACATCGCCACCACCAACCAGCTGTTCCAGTACAACTACCTGCACGACAACGAGGACGGCGTTCTCCTCTGCGCCTGCAACGGCAACTTCAGGTTCGGCAGCGCCGTCGTGCGCTACAACGTCGTCACCGGCTCGACCCGGTGGAATCTCCACATGTCCCAGACGTCGGGTGCGACCGCCCAGGTCTACAACAACGTCTTCTACAGCACCGAGGCGCCAAACATGGTCTCGGGCGGCACCAGCTCGCCGGTGACCCTGAGCAACAACGTGTTCATCTCGGAGCGCTCCGACGTCACATTCGTCACGCCGACCAACCTGATCTACCAGAACAACGGGTACTCGTCGAACCTCACCCCGCCCTCGAGCGAGAGCAGCCCGGTGGTCGGTGACCCGCAGTTCGTGGACTCCGGCGTCACGGGGCCCTACGGAGACGAGAACGGCACCCGCCTCGACACCGCCGAGAACTTCGCGCTGCGTGAGGGATCGGCGTTCATCGACGCGGGCATCGAGATCTCCGGCAACGGCGGACGCGACTTCGCCGGTGCGCAGATGCCGAGCGGCGTGGGAACCGACCTGGGCGCTTTCGAGGCCCCCGGCGACCCGGTGTACGCGGTGCACGAGACGTTCGACGCTCTGCCGACCGGACCCCTCGCCAACGGCAAGAACGGGTGGCGGGTCGTCGCCACCGACAACGCCGTCGACATCGTCGAGACCCCCTCCGCCGGCGACAAGAGCGTCCGGCTGCAGCGTTGGACCAACGGTGGCGGCACCGACGGCACCAACCTCGCCCGCGCCTTCTCCGACCCGCTGAACGGCGTCGTCACCATCGAGGCAAACGTGATGCGCGACGACACCGAGGCCGGTTTCTTCGGACTGCCTTACGTCTACAACGCCGAGGGCGAACCGGCGGTCAGCGTCGCCTTCGCCTACGGCGAGATCAGGGCGTACCAGGGGACCTCCTCGATCGTCCTCGACACGTACGAGCTGGGCCGGTGGTACGACATCGGGCTCACCATCGACACCGACGCCCAGCGGTACAGCCTCGACATCGACGGCCAGCGGGTGGTCTCGGACGCCGCCCTCCGCAACGCCCTGCCCGGCGTCGCGCGGGTCGCCTGGTACGCCAACGGCGGCGAGCGTGGCTCGGTCCACGTCGACGACGTGAACATCGAGGCCGCGGGTCCGGTCAGCGGACAGACCTATCGCCTCCGGAACGAGTCGACCGGGCAGTACCTCGACTCCGGAGCCGACGGCGCCGTCACGCTGGAGCCTGGCAGCATCTACGACGACCAGCACTGGACGCTCACCGAGCAGGAGCCGGGGTACTGGACGATCGACAACGTCCGGAGCGGGCGCGAGCTCCTCGACACCGATCCGGACGGCGTGGTCCTCTGGAACACCGGCTGGCTCGGCGACGACACGCTCTGGGCGATCGACGCCGTCGACGGCGGGTTCCGGATCGACAACAAGCTCAGCGGACGGGGATACCTCTTCGGGTCGGGTGGCTCGATCGGCTGGAACACCGGAGCTGCCGACGCGAACACCATCTGGACGTTCGAAGCACAGTAGGAAGACGGCAGCAGGAAAGCAGCGCTACCGCCTGGCGGCCGGGCTCCGTGAAACACGGGGTCCGGCCGCTTTCCGCACCCTGCATCGGTCAGGTCACCGGGTGGTGCGGCGGTACGCGTGTACCGCGAGCGGAGCGAACACGGCGAGGATGCCGACGGTCCACGCGAGCGCGAGCAGTGTCTCGCCGAGGACGGCGTGGCCGGCCGGAAGTGCCCCGTGGCCGAGGGTCAGCCCACGCATGGCGTTGGCGACGACGGTGATGGGCTGGTGCTCGGCGAAGACCTGGAGCCAGCCCGGCATGGTCTGGGTGGGCAGAAAGACGGAGCTGATCAGAGTCATCGGGAAGACGACCAGGTAGACGGCGGCCTGGATGGCTTCGGAGTTCGTGATGGTCAGGCCGATGTAGGCCATCAGCCAGGAGCACGCGTAGCCGAACGCGAGGGCGACGCCGACGGCGGCGAGCATGCCGCCCACGCCGTTCTGCCAGCGGAAGCCCAGCAGGATGCCGACCGCGAGCTGCAGACCGAGGATGAACGTGCTGCGCACCAGGTCCGCCAGGGTTCGTCCGACCAGCACGGCTGAGCGGGCCATGGGCAGGGACCGGAACCGATCCAGGACCCCCCTGGTGTTGTCGTTGTTGAGGCCGTACGCGGTCGGTGCGGAGCCGAAGACGGCGGACTGGGCCAGGATGCCGGGGATGAGCCAGTAGACGTACTCCCCCTGGGCCGCCGGGGGCAGGGCGGCCTCGATCGCGCCGCCGAAGACGTACAGGAACATGAGCATGAACACGACCGGCTGGATCGTGGACAGAACCAGCACGTCCGGCAGCCGGATGTTGGCCAGTAGGTTCCGGCGGGCGATCACACCGGTCTGGGTCAGGGCCCGGCCGAGGCGGCGGACCGGGACGGCTGGTGGTGCGGCCGTGGTGGTCATGCTGCCCTCCCGGCAGGTTCGCGGTCCGTGGCGGCTCCCCGGGTCAGGGCGAGGAACACGTCGTCGAGGGTGGGCCGGTGCAGGGCGACGTCGGTGGGGGTGATGCCGGCCCGGTCGAGCAGCCGCAGTACGTGCCCGAGGGTCACCGAGCCGTCCGGAGCGGGCAGCACGATCCGCTCCCGGTCGAGGGCGGCCCGTGCGGCCAGCGGCCGCAGGGCGGCAAGAGTCGCTTCCCGCTGTCCGGTCGCAGCCTCCAGCTCGACGACGGCGCCGCCGGTGCGGTCCTTGAGTTCCGTCGCGGTGCCCTCGGTGAGGAGGCGGCCGTGGTCGACGACGGCGATGCGGTCGGCGAGCTGGTCGGCCTCGTCCAGGTACTGGGTGGTCAGCAGGACGGTGGTGCCCTCGGTGGCGAGGTCACGGACGAGCCGCCAGAGGTCCTGCCGACTCGCTGGGTCGACGCCGGTGGTGGGCTCGTCGAGGAACAGGACCTGCGGCCGGCCGATCAGGGAGGCGGCCAGGTCGATGCGCCGGCGCATACCGCCCGAGTAGGTCTTGACCTGGCGGTCCGCCGCGTCGTCGAGACAGATGCGGCTCAGCACCTCCTCGGTGCGAGTGGATGCCTCGCGGCGGGACAGGCCGTACAGCCGGCCGACCATGGTGATGTTCTCCCGGCCGGTCAGGTGGTCCTCGACGGCGGCGAACTGCCCGGCCAGGCCGATGCGCTCGCGAACCTGCGCGGGGTTCCGGGCGACGTCGTACCCGGCAACGCGGGCCGCACCGGAGCCCGCCCGCAGCAGGGTCGCGAGGATGCGGATGAGGGTGGTCTTGCCTGCGCCGTTGGGGCCGAGCAGCCCGTAGATGCTGCCTCTCGGGATCGCAAGGCTCAGCCCGTCGAGGGCGCGGGTGCCGTCGCGGAACTGCTTGGTCACCTCGTCCACGGTGACGATCGGGTCGTCCATCGGGCTCTCCTCAGGCCATGTCTACTTGAGAGTAAACATAACCGCAAGTAAACTCTGGAGTCAACAAGTTGGAGGATGATCATGGGCGAAGCGATCGCAGGGCCCGCGCGGCGGCTGCCGAGGGCCCAGCGGCGGGAGCAGATCCTCGGGGCCGCGACGAGGGCGTTCGCGCAGAACGGGTTCTCGGCCACCGGACTGGACGACATCGCCGCCGAGGCCGGCGTCACCCGCGTGATCCTGTACCGGCACTTCGACTCCAAGACCGACCTGTATCAGGCGGCTCTTGACCGGTTCCGCAGCGTGCTGTCCAACCACGTGGCCGAGCAGGTGGGCGGATTCACCGACGCCAGCATCGACGGCCTGCTCAAGGCCGCGACCGCCGAGCCGGCCGGGTTCCGGCTGCTGTTCGTCCACGCCGCCCGCGAGCCCGAGTTCAAGGCGTTCGCAGAGCAGTTCCGGACCGACATGACCGATGCCGCGCACGTGCAGATCTCCGAGATCGTCGGCGATCAGGCCTGGGCCCGGTGGGCGGCGCAGATGGCCCCGAGCGTGGCGATCGAGGCGATCATCGCCTGGTTGGACGCCGGGCGGCCTGATCCGGAACTGGCCGCCGACCGGGTGCGGCAGGCCATCGCCGGGGTGATCGGCGCGGCGGCGGGACGACCGTCGGCGGCGGCATCGGCTCATGACGCGGCACGGGGCTGACATGACTATGACGCAAAATCACCCGACAGGCTGCTTGTCGGGCACATGAAGAAGTGTGAGAGATGCCTCACTCGGGTCGGCGGAGCACCGCGTCGTCGATCGCGGGCGGCAGGTCCGGCCGGCGGAACGTGTAGCCGGCGCTGGTGAGCCGCTCGGGCAGGACCCACCGGCTCTTGAGGACGAGTTCGGCCTCGTTGCGCAGCACCCAGAGAGCCGGTTCCAGCAGCCAGCGCGGAGCCGGCAGCCCGATCGGCATCCGCACGGCTCGGCGCAGTTCGGCCATGAGAGCCCGGTTGTCGCTCGGGTTCGGCGACGCGAGGTTCACGGGCCCCGAGAGCGATTCGGTCTCGTCGATGAACCGGACCGCGCCGAGGACGTCGTCGAGGTGGATCCAGGAGAACTTCTGCCGTCCTCTGGATCGGTGCACCGGCACGGGGCCGCCGGTCGGCTCGGTCCCGATGCCGCGGTAGCGCCGATGCTGGAACCACCAGCCATCCAGCTGGGGCCCGCCGATCCCGAGCCGGGCAATCCTTGCCAGCATGCCGGACGCCGGTCCACCGAGCACGATCGCCATCCGCAGAGCGACACGGCGCGTGCCGGGAAGCTCACCGGCGAACAGCTCCCGCTCCCAGCTGCGGGCCACGTCCACGGAGAATCCTGAGCCGAGCTCGCCGTCGGACTCGGTCTGGGGCCGGTCGATCGCGTACCGGTAGATGGTGGCCGTGCTGGCGTTGAGCCACAAGCGCGGAGGAGCTGAGGCTGCGGCAACCGCCTCGTGCAACGCCCGCGTCGTGTCGATGCGGGATCGCAGGATCTCGTCGCGGTTCGCATCGGTGTACCGGCAGCCGACGCTCTTGCCCGCGAGGTTGATCAGCAGGTCGGCGCCGTCGACCACCCGGGCGAGCCCGGACCCGCCGTCGGCCCACCGGACGTCGGGTCCGCTACGGCCCACCCGGACGACGTCGTACCCCCGCCTCCCGAGGTCCTGGACCAGAGCCCGCCCGATGAACCCGTTCCAGCCCGCAACGACCGCTCGCCTGTTCCCCGTCATGGTCGACGAGCATATGACCCGTCGACGGTCCGAGAATCGTCAGGCCGCGGCCGGTCCCATCAGTCGGTCTAATGCCGCGACGACGAGCGCGGTCACGCCGGTCTCCAGGGTCGGGTGCGGCACCGGGGCGAACCGTGGGGAGTGGTTGGACGGGATGTCCCGGTCAGTGGTGCCCGCGCGCTCGGCGGCCAGGAACTCCGCGGGGTCCCAGCCGCCGAGCAGCCAGTACACCAGCGGCACCCCGGCCGCCGTGGCCAGGATGCTGACGTCCTCGCTGCCCGACACCTGACCGGGATCGATGACCCGATCGGCGCCGAAGTGGGCGGCCAGGACCGCCCGCGTGCGCTCGGTCTCGGCCGGATCGTTCACCACCGGTGGGAACGACTCGCCGGGGGTGATCGACGGCGGCCGGGGCGCGCCCGCGGCATCGGCCTCGCCCCGCACGATCCGTTCGACGGCCGCCAGGACCCGCGCCCGCACCGCCGCGTCGAAGGAGCGGACGTTGACGCCGAGCACCGCCTCGTCGGGAATGATGTTGTCCTTGGTGCCCGCCTGCAGCTTGCCCACCGTGACGACTGCGGCGTCGCCGGCCGCCACCTCACGGGACACGATCGTCTGCAGGCGCATCACGGTCGAGGCCGCCGTCACGACCGGGTCGACCGTGGCCTCCGGTCGTGAGCCGTGACCGCCGCGGCCCACCAGCCGGATGTTGAGTATGTCCGTGCCCGCGAAGGCCGGGCCGGCATGGATCCCGAGCAGGCCCGCCGCGACGGGCGCCACGTGCTGCCCCAGCACGATGTCGGGGCGGGGCACGAGGTCGTACAGGCCGCCGTCGACCATGGCGCGGGCACCCGTGCCGAGTTCTTCCGCGGGTTGGAAGACGACGACCACCGTGCCCGACCATGCGGACCGGCCGCGGGCCAACAGGTCGGCCGCGCCGAGCAGGGCGGTGACGTGCACGTCGTGCCCGCACGCGTGCATGACCCCCGACTCCGCGCCGTCCGGGGTGGTGGCGCGGACGGTACTGGCGTACGGCAGGCCGGTGTCCTCGGTGACGGGCAGGGCGTCCATGTCGGCGCGCAGCAGCACGCACGGACCGTCGCCGTTGCTGAGCACCCCCGCGACGCCGGTTCCGCCGATGCCGGTGTGCACCCCGTATCCGGCCGCAGCGAGACGCTCGGCGACCAGGGCGGCCGTCCGGGTCTCCTGGTAGGACAGTTCGGGGTGCTCGTGGAGGTCGACGTAGGTCTCGCGCAGGCCGGGCAGCATCCCCGCCAGCGAGGCCAGGACCGCATCGACGTCCGGCGTCGTGCCGGGCACCGCGGAGGGAGTCGTCATGACCTCACGATGCCATCGCCGCGCATCGTCCGCCCGGGAGCGTGTCGCGGGGGCGGTCGGCGCGACATCTCTCGGCAGATCAGCTCAGCCGGCTTGACACGTGCCACGAGGCTCAACGACGGCACGGGCGAGGCGGACGGCGTCGGGCAGGGCGGCGAGCTCGGCCTGGCCCATGTTCGGGTCACGCCGTCGCAGGGCGACGGCCTCGTCGAGCCGGTCGGTGTACGACGGAGGGACGGCGCCGGCGAACGTGGCGAGGTACGCCCTCACGAGCCCGCCAAGCCCGCCGAGCCGGGCGGGCCCGACCGATGACTCGGCGGCAGCCGACCGGCCGTCCCGGTACCGGCGGAGTACGAGGCCGTCGTCGAACGCGAAGACGTCCGCGTCGCGACCGCCGGCCAGGAGTTCCATGCGGGGACGCTATCAGCGGCTCGTGGCCTGCTCGACGTGCCGGCCGGCGACGAGCACGGAGTGGAGCGTCCCGAGTTCTTCGTCAAGTCGTTCGAGGCGGGCGTTCGTCGCACTGCCGGACCGGAGGAACTCGTCCCGCAGTGCGGAGAACCACCGATGGAAGTCGTCGTCGTAGCGTGTCGCGAACTCGGCGAACCCGATCGGGGTGTGCGAGGCGGCGTGGAGCATGAGTTCGCCGATCGCCCGCTGCTCCTCACGCCAGACCATCAGCTCGCCGTACCGGTCCGCCGCGAGGGTCTCGGAGACCTCGCGCACCGCAACGGCGAGCCCCTCGGTGGCCGGGTCGTGCTCGAGCGTCCAGGTGTCCACCCCGCGCCGGACCGTCTCGACGGTCGCGAAGTACTTGCCCAGGCGGTACAGCGTGCTCAGCACGGCAAGCTCGTGTCGGTGCGCGCCTTCCTGCATGGCGTACTTCTCCAGGAATCCGTTGCGGCGGATGTTCCAGATCCGGCTCTGAAGGTCTTCGACCGCCTCGATCAGCGGTTCTCGCTGCATCGCCAGCCTGGTCTCCAGGTTCTCTCGCCTCGATTCGAGGCGATCCGCCCGTTTGAACTCCGCCTCCAGGGCGGCAAGCTCGCGGGCGCTCTGGGCTCGCCGGGACTCGGTCCTGTTCGCGTTGAGGAGACTGACACCTGCGACCGCAGCCGAGATCAACGAGACGACGATGGCTGTCCATTCCATGGGGGAAGGCTAGTGCTGATGCTGATCAGGGCGGTGGGCTTGGGGTGTTCCCCATCCGGCGAGGTGGTCCGCAACCGGACCGGCGGTGAGCAGGCCGGAGGCCGCAGCGGCCTCGCCTGCCGCGGGCAGCAGGGCGTCGTGGGCGGTCCGCATGGAGGCCGTAGCGATGGCGCACGCCGGCTTCGAGCAGGTCCCCCCTTCCTCGACGGCAACGGTCGCACTGGACGACTCCTCGCCAATCTCGTCCTGGTCCGCCTCGGGTATGCGCCCGCGATCATCCAGAAGCGCGAACGCATGCGCTATCTGAAGGCGCTCCGCCGCGCAGACAAGGGCGCGATCGGCCCCCTGGCGGAGATCATTGCCCGCGCCGTGCTCGACAACCTCTACCGGTTCATCCTTCCGGCCGTTGCTGACCCGTCCCATGTCGTCCCGCTCGCCGCCCTCGAGACACCCGATGTCAGCAGGATCGCTCTCGTCAACGCCGCCCGGCGTGGCCGGCTCCGCGCCCAACATGACGACAACGGGCAATGGCGAAGCACCCGGGAATGGGTGAACGAGTATCTCGGGAGCCGGGGGCGACGACGACACTGAGCCGTACCGCGGCCTTCGGAGCGAGGGGCACACTGGCCAGGCGCGACACGAGAAGTTGCTGTGCTTCATTTAGAACGAACCCATCGCAGCAACAGCGACGCTCATACCCCGAGACAGCCGAACCCACCGGATTCCGGCGGCTCCGGACTCCGGCGTCGTCATGCACTCATTCTCGTGTGTCGAACTGATTCCGGTTGTGCGTGATCCGGCCCTGATGTTGCTGGACCCATCCGACGAGGTTGTTCACGGCCGCCGAGAGAGACCTGCCGAGGTCGGTCAGTTCATACTCGACCCGGGGCGGAACCTCGGGGTGAGGGGTACGACTCACGAGCCCGTCGCGCGTCAAGGCGCGGAGGGTCTGGCCGAGCATGCGCTGCGAGATGCCGGACACGCTCCGGTGCAACTCCGTGAAGCGCAGTGGCCCGTCCGCCAGTGCGGCGACGACGAGCATCGTCCATTTGTCTCCGACGCGGGCAAGCACCTCGCGAGCGACGACGATGGTCTCCACGCAGTCGGGCGCGACACCCCGCGCGGCGAGCTCGGATCGGAATTCGCTGTCCACGTCTCTTCCCTCGCCGTGCGTTGCTGACTTCAAAGTGCGTATGCCAGGACGGGATCGCCCGACGTCCGCATCACGTTCGTACCGATAGTAGGCATCGGCGACGACCGCGCCGGCCATCGGCAGGAAGAGAGCGACGTGACCACACAGAATCCGCCCGCCGGCTCGGACCCGCGGCTCGAGCACACCGCAATCGGCGTCCGGCACGACACGTTCACCATCACGCGCCACCTCGACGCCCCGCCTCCGTCCGTGTTCGCGGCGTTCGCAGACGAACAGACCCGGCGGAGCTGGTTCCGCCTGCCCGGCTCGGACGCGATCTACCAGCACGACTTCCGTGTCGGTGGCGGCGAGGACGCGGACAGCACCTTCGTCACCCTCGGCTCCGCTCCGGAGAGACTCTCCTACCGAATCCGGTACCTCGACATCGTCCAGAACCGGCGGATCGTGTTCACGCACGAGGCGACCGTCGACGACGTGCGCCGGTGGATCTCACTCGTGACCGTCCTGATCACCGACGACGCGGACGGTGCCAGCCTGCTCACCTGGACCGAGCAGGTCACCTTCCTGGCCCGTACCGGCGACGGCAGCGCCGACCTTCCCCACTTGCGCGGCGGCACGGCACTACGCCTCAACGGGCTCCCGGGCGCGTAGGGCGCGCATCGCGAGGCTCGGGAGGTGGGAGACTCCGGCGACGTCGCGGGCGACGTGGACAGCGTCGGACAGGACCTGCTCGACCTCGCTTCATGGTCCGGCACGGTCGATGCAGAGCTCACGCACCGCGTGCGAACGCGATGCTCTCCTCGACCACCGACACCACGGCGTCCACCTCGTCCGCGTCCTGAGGGCCGTAGTCATGATCGACTTGCCCTCCACGATCGAGAGCCGACACTGGCTCGGCGGAGCGGACCTCGCCGACCCGGCCCTCCTCCACTCCTGGCTGAGATCTCACGGCTTCGAGTTGACATAGAGGCTGGGCGCCCAGAAGCACCACCCTCAAGCGGCCAAGATCGAAGGACTTTTCGCGGCGGCAGCCCAAGTCCGTGTGACGAGCCTGAGTGTCGGTGACCCCTGGCATGCTCTGGGCCATGTCGCAGCAGGCGGTTTCTCCGAGTCCCGAGGTCGCGTCCGTCCTGGCCGACGTCGACGCGTTCGACTGGACCACCGTGTCCCACGCGTATGGCGCCGCGACCGATGTGCCCAGCATGCTGAGGGCTCTGGCCGAAGGCCCGGAAGCCGATCCCGAGTCGGACTCGGACAGCATGAGCGACCTGTGGGGGTCACTCGTGCATCAGGGCACGGTGTACTCGGCCAGTACGGCGGCGGTTCCGTTCCTGGCGCGCCTCGCGGCGGCCGGTGCCGCGACCAAGGAGTGCTTGTGGCTGCTGGGCTGGATCGCTGCCAGCGACGACACCGCCCCGGGCGCGGAGGAGGATGTGCGGGACGCGGTGCGCGCCCATGCGGACGTCCTGAAGCCGCTCACCTCGCACGACGACGGCGAGGTCCGCAAGGCCGCCGTGCACGCTCTCGGGCAGACCAGAGCGCCTGATCTGCTTCCCGTCCTCCGGTTGGCGCGCGACGAGGATGAGGACTCGTTGGTCCGCGCCGAGGCTGTGATCGCGATGGTGCGCTGTAGCACTCCGGAGACGAGTCAAGTGATCTCCGAGGCGTACACCGACCCTGCGCACACGGTGCGACTGGCGGGCGTCTTCGCGTCGTTCGACGCCGGACTGTCATGGACCCACGAGGCCCGGGAGGCGCTGCTGTCGGTACCGGATCCGGACGCGATCGCCGGCCAGCTTCTGGATGACCGATACGAGGCACTCGCATGGGTGGTCGAGCAGTTGTGCGACTCCGGCCGCGGGAAGGCAGCCGCCGGCCTGCTCATCGAGGCCGCAGGGCGCAAGAACGCTGTCCTGAAGTCGGTACTGTACGCCGCCACCATCGCCTGCGAACGATCCCGCGCGGCGACCGAGCTGCTCCGCCCTCTCGCGGCCGAGCACGTAGGGGCCGAGGGCGCGAGGATGCTCGCTCAGACGCTCGGTCTGTCCCCCGGCCCGGACCCGCTACCCCTGCCGATCCAGCCGACCCCGGATCAGATCCTGGGCGATGCTGCCGACCTCGACATCAAGGAGATGCGCACCCGACTCGCCGTCCCTCTATCGGAGTACGCCCAGCTCACCACCCCAGTGATCGAGAAGAAGCTCGCCTTCGCAGCCGCGGTGTGGGAACGGACCGGCGACCCAGCACCCGTGGTGGCAACCGTGACCGAAGTGGCCGACCGACTCGCCGGCCGCGAAGGCTTCCTGTGGGGATACCAACGGGCGAACGCCGCACGCACGGCCGCGCGACTCGGCACCGAAGCGGCCACCCTGGAGTCAGTTCTGCGCGGCTTTCTAGACGACCCGATCGCGCTGGCAGCCGCCGCGACCGCCCTGGTCTGCGGCGGCTGTGACCTCGACGTCGACCACGTCTCCGACCGGCTCGCCGAACAGGCCGGCCAATACCGTGACGACGACACCGTCACCGCCCTGGCCACACTGGCGCCGCTGATGTCTCCAGCCGCCACTCGTCGATGGCACGCCGTCATCGAACGCGACACCCGGTTCGTCAGCGGCGGACAACTCGGCACCTTCGTCGCCGCCGACGAGCAATTCCGCGACGCCCTCCGCGCGGCTCTGACAGACGCAAGCACATGACGCTTCCGAGCACGTCCGCGCCAACGGGCTGACCGACTTCTCTACACCCGTACCTGGCCACCGACACAACCCGCGGGCCCAGGAAGAGGTCGAACGGGCAGCCCAGACCGCCAAGTCCGACGGACCGGGCGCCTCGCCGCATGAGTTCACCCCCACAGGCCGCGCTTACGGCGCTTGCTGCTCCCCCACAATCCCTTGCCCAGGTTCTTGCTACGACCCTTCGTCGTACTTCCCCACAAGCCTCGCTTCCAGCTCTTCGCGCGGGACTTCCTACCCCACAGACCAGCCATCGGCGACCTCCTCACGTACGAACAGGCCTCAAGGCTACGTATGGCACCCCGCCACGTAAATCACACTCCACCCGGTTGACATCCCGGAGGTTGATGCGCCCTGCGCTACATCCCCGAGACAGCGTCCTGCAACGTGCCAAGAACCTCGGTGACCGAACCAAGTGGTGCAGGCCGATAGTCACGCGGAATCTCCTCCACCGTGATCCCGGGTGGCACGTTGAACAGACTGATGTCCCAGCTCATCGAGGCAGCTCTTCTACTCGGTCCGTCGCAACGGCACGCACCATATCGCAGCCGGCATCCCGTGGAACTCCGCCTCTGGGTGGACGGCGGACGTGGTTACCACCCAGAAGGTGCAAGACCGGGGCCGGCTGACGTTTGGAGTGGAGTTGGGCGGCGCGAGGCCGGCTGGAAGAGACAACGAGTCTTCGACGATCGCCGAGGGCGCTCCCCGTCTCCGACGAGGTGCTCGTAGAGACCACGTCCTCCCTGGCAGAATTCCCGCATGGTGACGAGCAGCGCGAGCCGAAGAACGGAACGAAGCCCGCGAGCAGTTGAAGTCTTCGGCGGCCAGGCCGGTGCGGCGCTCGACGCGTTAGCGCTACTCGACTACGCCTGGCACGACTGCTACAGAGAGTCCTCTCCACCGGAAAGGGTCATCGAGGACATCTGGGTGGCAGCGGACGGCGACCTCGCACAGTTCATCTCCGCCGCCCACCTGGCCGTGGTCGACTTCCGAGACCTCCGAATGGCGGCTGACGCACTGCGCAGTTAGTGCCGTCCGATGCACGTGTGCTGGTGACTGCGTCATTGGGTTCTTCGACGAGAAGGACGGGCTCACCCACGTCGCCCGTCAGCACACGGAAGCGAGCCGGGTCAGCAGCTATCTGCTGCTCCAGGACCGCGGAGCGGTGCTGGGCGGCGCGCACGGATTCGGTCGTGCACGCGGTCCGGGATCGTGTCCGACGACGGCGCACCGGGCGCGGACAGAGCGAGCGGAACAGTGTTGGTGGGAAGTGTCATGGTGGGTTCTCCTCGGTGGCCTCACGCCTGCCACCGCCGACGAACCGTCCAGACACACGAACGTCCCGGCTGCGACAGGCAGCTCGGGACGTTGCGAAGGGCGCGTCAGATCACGGCTGCGAACGCAGCCGCCACCAGAAACGCCGGCAGTTCATGGCCATGAGCATAGCCCGAGGATTCCGAGCGCCGCCGCGCTGAGTACTACGTGTACGTCGTCCAGACAGCAAGGACGCCGGTGCGGAAGTGCAGGTTGCGTCCCGTGCGACGAACGTGCGACGCGGATGCCGCACGCATGCGCTGTTCCACGACCGGGAAGCGCGATGTGATTGCAAGGCACAAAACGCCCAGACCGACCGGCCGGCGGTCCAGGCTGCGTCCGTTCCCCTCTATCGCAAGGGAGTACACGCAATGACTGTCGCTACCCCGGCGCTGATCAGCGTCGACCTGCCCGAGGCGTTCGACCCCCGCTGGTCACGCCTGCCCGGCATCACCGTCGAGGGCACCACCATCACTCTCGACCCCGCGCAGTACTTCTTCCGGTTCGACGAGGCATCCTGGCTCATCGCGGACTGGGACCTCGTGCGCGAGCAGCTGCTGCCAGTGAACGAGTCCGCCGAGCAGGCACTGGAGCAGACCGCGCTGCGGTTCATCCAGTCCCACGCTCGGACCACGACCGACGCCGCCGAAGTCCTGCGCACGGCGTGGCACGTGTACTCCTACGTGTTCCGCGACGAGCTGCTGCCCGTGGCCGGCCTGGAGGAGATCAGCCCGGACGAGCTGCGCATGCTGCGCCAGGCCGCCACCCTCATGGCCCTCAACAAGGTCAAGCCCGACGGCTCAATCGTGAACGTAGGCCCCTGCTGGTTCTTCCCGGCCGCGACCCAGGTCGTGTTCGACATCGACGAAGCCAAGGGCAACATGATCGACGAGGTGTACCACTCGACGTGGTTCAACGAATCACGCAGGGTGGAGTCGGTCAAGGCGCACGCCGCTCTCGGCGGGCGACTGGTCCACGGCTGCCAGTCCGCACCCAACCAGTCCGGCGGCGCGCTCGTGCCCTACGGCGCCTCAATCGACCGGTTCCGCCAGGACCTGGCCGGGTTCCGCGACAACTGGCTGCAGGCCGTCTACGCCTGCCGCGTCGCCACCGACTGACCGACCACACCTGACGAACGGAGCACGAGCTTGAACACCACGGACGTGACCGCCACGCTGCCCTCCCTCATCGCGGAGGCAGACCTGCCGGACCAGTATCGCCGTCAGCCCATCCGGGTGTGGGCACGGTCCGGCGTCGAACGCCTCATGTTCGACGGCGGCGCGTCCGTGGTGCTCAAGTACGCCGAAACCCCGTTCGACAACGAAGACCGCATCCTGACCGCCGTGGGGGCAGACCTGCCCGTCCCCACGGTCCACGCCTCCACCCACGTCGGCGACCTGCTGGTCATGCTCATCGAGGACCTCGGCGACGCCAGACGACAGGCCGACATCGGCGATGGCGCACGCGCCGCCGTCCGGATCCACGCCGTCACCAGCCTGCCCGGCGTCGCCACACTCGGGCAGGAGGAACTCTCAGCCCTCCCGTCGAGCGCATCGGAGATCCTCGCTCGATACGACTCGCCCGACGACGCCGTCGCGGCAGCAAGCGCACTGACGGCCGCAGCAGAGCCCCGGGCCAAGGACGCGGACCTCGCACCGTTCGGCCTGGTCCACTCCGAGTTCCACCACACCTCCCTGCACGTGACCGACCACGGTGTGCGAATCCTGGACCTGGCGCGAGCGTTCATCGGTCCCGGGCTGCTCGACCTCGCTTCATGGTCCGGCACGGTCGACTCCCCCGACGTCGAGGGCTTGTGGGACCTCATCGATATCTACCGGACTGAAGGCGGCGCTCCTGAGGCCGCTGCCGACCGCGGCGGTATCGATGCCGCCTCGTGGGCCCTGGGATGGCATCGCGTCTGGGTCGCCGAATGGTTCGCCCGCCAACTCGACCTCGGCTGGGCCGAGGAAGCCGAAAACGCCTGGCTGAGCGCGATCACGAAGCACCTGCTCGAAGCCGCGACCCTGCTCAAGGCATGAGCCCACCGGAGCGGTTCGAACTCACACGCGTGCCCGGCGTCGGCCCGGACGCAAGCCTCCTCGGTGACCTGGCAGGCGCCATCGTCATCGAGATCGGCTGCGGCAGCGGACACAACCTCGCCCACCTCGTCACCCACCACGGCGCCGTCGGAATCGGAATCGACCATGACCCCGCCAGAATCCACCGCGCCCGCGCCTTCTATGGGCCCATCCCGGACCTGCAGTTCGTGCACGACGACGCCGAACATGGCCTGCGACGGTTCGCACCGGCTCCGTCGACGTCATCGTGTCGATCTTCGGCGCCCTGAGCTTCACCGACGACCTCCGCTCACTACTCCGCGCCTGCGCCCGCGCACTCTCTTCCCGTGGCCAGTTGCTGGTCACGTTCCGCGCCGATGACAGCCGGGACCAGGTAGTTCTCCTGGAGCACCGAAGATCCGGGGCTGCTCCATCTTGGCTGTCACGATGAGGCGAGCCCTCGTGGAATCCCACGGCGTGCCGACTGGCGCGCCAACCGCGGCCTACACGGCGAAGTTCGCAGGAGCAGCGTCGCCCGCGACTTCGAGCGCCGTCGGACCAGGATCGGTCAAGGCGGCCCAGTCGCCGAACTCGGGGTAGTCGACCCAGTAGGAGCCCTGAGCGCGGTCGGCGAATTCGATGTCCAGCTCCCGGTTGTTTCTGTCGTCGGAGAGCTCAAGAACCCCAGCCCCGCCAGGAGTGATCTCCGCCAGAGCCTCAGTGACCGACTCGTCCTGATCCCAGTGCTGAGTCGTGTTCGGGTGGATCCAGTCGTAGGTGATCCAGCGCCAGAGGCGGCCGTCGATGTACTTCCAGTCGACCATGTGCACGATGGTCATGTGCTCGTCGAAGAAGATGACCCGGGGCGCCATGTTTGACCCACACCCCATTACCCAGCGGGCACGAGGCAGCCCTTCATCGTCGAGATTGGATGCGTCGACGACGTCAAGGCCGGACGCGTCCTCGAAGCACTTCCGCGCATGCGCGGCGTCGATCCACTCGTGTCGGACGATAGGGCGGCGTGTCCAGGGATTCCACCTGGTGGTGTACCGAACGGCCTTGGTCACTGCGAACCTCCCGATCCTGCGTCGTATGCCATCACAGCGCTACCCAACGCGCCGAGCGATCGTCCGCTCGGATGGCGTCGATGCGTTGCCGGAGCACATCCAGATGCTTAGGGGAATCAGCGGCGCGACGAAGCGGGCCGGTGAGCTGGACGAGGTCACGCATGTGAAGTAGGAGCTCGAACGACTCGTTCGTCGCGAGGTCGTGGCCGTAGACGTCCTGGAACTCGCGGACCCACTGCCCGGTGCGGCCGTAGCGGATGGCGGCATGCCAGGTGGGGATCAGGTCGATCTCCCGCGGTCCGACGGCGAGGCCGTCCCAGTCACCAAGGATCGGCTGGTCTGCGTTCCACAGGAGGTTCCCGGCCCAGGCGTCCGCATGAATCACACCGCTCCCAAGCTGCCATGTTGTCTCCGCGATGCGCTGCGAAACCACGGCGACCTCGTCCCGAAGCCATGAGGCTTCGGTACCCGTGAGTCCTGGAAACTGAACTCGCCTGGCAAGTTCCCCACGCAGCGACGTCAAAGGTTCCCATGCCGGGAGAGCGATCCCCACATCCGAGACGTCATGCAGGCGGCGTACGAGCCGGGCGAGGTCAGCTGCCGCGAACAGGTGCGCGATCGCCGGCTGCGGGTAGTACTCCCAGAACGATGCGGTCAGGCCGTTGGCGAGGTGGACGGGGTGCACACCGTCCAGCGGTGCCGTCGCCGGGAATCCGTACTCGTGGATCAGGCGGCTGACGGCGGTCTGCGTCGTCCAGATCGTCGCTCCGGTATGCGCGCTGGTCGTGAAACGGACGACCGTGCCGGCGGCCGGGAGTGCGAAGACGGCGTTGCTGTAGTGGTGGACAAGGAGAGCGTCCTCGTAGGGCAGATCACGTTGCGCACAAACGGCCGCGAGCGCTGCTCGGAGTGCTGGTTCGGTGAAAGGCGTCATGTCAGTCCACCGGTGCCAGGCCACGTAGACCCTCGTCGAGGGCATCCAGTCCGCGAACCTTCCCGTAGGTGCCGAGCTGCCGTCGGACACGCCGGATCGACGTGACGCTCCTGGCGCTCGAGAGGCTGGTTGCGGTCGGCAGCAGGCCGCCCAGGACGTCGACCGCACGCTCGGGATCTCGATGCGACACCCGGTGTTCGTCGGTGAGTAGCCCGGCAATCGCCGCGCCGGCCAGCACGTGCCGCCTTTGCATGGCGGTATCGACGGCAAGGACGTCCGCCGTCAGCCGTTCGACGTCGCCGAGCCGACCAAGCGAGCACGCGACGTAGAGGAACTCCGTCTGCAGCTGGGCTGCGGTGAAGAACCGGATCCACGAAGGGTCGTTGTCCGACGGCGCCCGGTCCAGCGCGCGTTCGGCGGCGGTCCGCGCCGCGTCCGCGCTCGCCCCGTCACCACTCGTGGCGTGAGCGCGGGCCGCCAGCGCCCAGGCGCGAGCCATGACGCGGGCAGAGCCCGTTCGTTCGGCGTGCCCGGTCACGCTGTCCGTGAGAGCAATGGCTTGCCCGACAGCGCCCACGTGGACGGCCTGCATCGTCATGTCGCCCAGCACGTGCGCGATCAGCGTCGCGTCGTCCGCCATCCTGGCCAGGCGGAGCGCTTGGCCGAAGTAGCGCTGGGCCAGGTCGTGCTTCTCGGAGTCGAAGAACATGAAGCCGGCGAGGTCGCACAGGCGCCCCGCCGCGGACAGGAGTGAGCTCCTGACGCCGTCGTCTCCCCCACCGGCCAGAAGAGGGAATACGGACTGCTGTAGGTAGTGGCCGACAGTCGAGGCCGCGTGGCCGCCACCAACCTTGTGCTCGGCCCGGGTGAACGCGTCGGCCATGACTTGCATGGCCGCGATGTCGGCCGCGCTGATTTCCCCATGTCGTCTCAGGAGCGTCTCATCGCCGCCTCCGAGTACGGCGCCGATGCCGGATCTCGGTTTTGGCCCCTCAATGGCCGGCATCTCGCCGTCGACTTCGACGAGTGACCGGGCTGATCGGTCGCGACGACCGAGACCGATCGCAGTCGAGGCGGTAGGGGATCCCGTCCCGGGGTCGGTGGTAAGGAGGATGTCGAGCTGATGGAGCCCGACCTGGAGTGCTTCCGCGAGGCGGTTCCGGACCCACAGACCAGGTGTTGTCCGGCCAGCCTCCCAGCGGGAGACCGTGGTGCGTTCAACCTGCAGAAGTCCCGCCAGAGATTCCTGAGTCAGGCCCAGGAACTCACGACGCTCGACAAGCCGGTCGCGGCGCCCACCCATGCCGTGCCCCTCCCTGACGCGACGGTTGCGATCCCTCGCCACCGTACAGGCGGCCCGGCCCTGCTCCCAGGACTGCGGCGACCAGGAGAGCAAGGTGCTACACGGATGCCACAAGGACGCGCTACACGGCGAAGTTCGCGGGAGCAGCGTCGCCCGCGACTTCAAGAGCTGTCGGGCCAGGATCTGCCAAGGCGGCCCAGTCGCCGAACTCGGGATAGTCGACCCAGTAGGAGTCCTGAGCGCGGTCGGTGAACTCGATGTCCAGTTCACGCCGTGGCTGCTTATGCAGCAGTTCGATGTACCCGGTCCCGTCCGGCTCGATTCCCGACAGTGCCCTGGCAACGGACTCGTTCTGCTCCCAATGCTGAGTCGTGTTCGGATATGTCCAGTCATAGGTGAGCCAACGCCAAAGACGACCATCAATCCAGTTCCAGTCCACCATGTGCACGAGCGTCATGTGCTCGTCGAAAAACTGCGCTCGGACGCGCCGAGAAGCACCGAATCCGAGAACCCAGCGTGGGAACGGCGCGCCATCTGCATCACATTTCGACGCATCGACGATTGTCAGGCCAGCCTTCTTTTCGTAGAGCCGACGCGCCTCATCCTCCGGCGTCCAGGCGCTGTCACCCGAGGGAAGCCTCGTGATGTCGTTCCAGCTGGTGGTGTAGAACACCGAGTGAGTCATAGCGGACCTCCCGCGTCCGGATGGGGCTCGAATTCCTTGAAGCGCACGCGCCTCTTGGCAGCGTACTCGCCGACACGCTCGGGAACCGGCCTCTGCTGCGGCGGGATTCCAAGGTGAGCGACACCACTTCGTCATCGCGGATCCCGTCGACCCGGAATAGTTGCTTCCGTCCGCGGGTCTGCTCGTCGATGAGTTCGACGGAGACCTCAGTGGTGCGGAAGTGATGGGCACACGCGTGGTTGAACCAAATCCCGCGCAGAAAGTTGTACTGCTGCGGCAGATGCCCCTCCTCGGCGTACTTACGAGCGAGCCACCGCGCCTTCTTCAGCGGACCGTGGGAGCTACCCCGAGGGAAGTCGGCGAACAGCTTCCGCCAGGACTCGCGTTCGGCGGCCTTGACGCGGTCGATCTGTTCCTGGATCGCGTCGTCGAGGGCTTGAGCGGCCTGGGGCGGCGGAAGCCGGTCGGGGTGACCGGTGAGCATGTGCTCACGCAGTCCGGGTGAGGGCACGCGCACGCCGCTGGCGGTGTCGGCGACCGCGCTTTCGGCCCAGGCGCGGGCGTAGCCACCGTAGATCCGGACGCTCGACATGTTCGCCTCGAGCACACGAGCGATCGAGGCCAGGTGCTCCGCCAGATCCGCAACCCTGACCTCGGGCACCGGTAGACCTGCCTCGACCCGTTCCGCGATCACGACACGCTCCCGAGGCACCTGACTCCCCAGGATGCTCGCCGCCTTGTTGACCTGGTCCAGCTCGGCCGCGAGCGCTCCGACGTGCCGGTCGGTCTGGCCGTAGAAGTCCAGCAGGCCGGCCGCGATCTACTGCAGCCGCGACTGCGCCACCACTCACCTCCCTTCGATGACTCGTTCGTCCTGCCTTACGGCTGTGCGGCGCCTCGGTCAGACCCGGATCCGTGGGTAGCCGGGATCGGCCTGCGTGTTGACAGGGAAAAGACCCCTTCT
>NZ_BAAGRL010000022.1:0-99928 GCF_054782975.1 Myceligenerans halotolerans | reverse complement strand
GCCCGGAACGAGCGCTCACCCTGATCAGATAACAGAACGAAAACGAACCGACCGGCCCTGGGAGGGTTGTCCATGCTCGCTCGCAAAGCTCGCGCCCGGTCGGTTCGCGGGGTCGTGATGCTGACGATCACAGCAGTAGCGGTCGCCATGACTGGTTGCACGAGGGCGGCGAACGACCCGCAGCCGTCCCCGACATCGACGGGTGGCGAGGGTGCATCCGTGGTGGATGTCAGCTCCGAGCTGGAGAAGCTGCCCGACGTCGAACGGTTCCTGGAGCAGGCGATTGCTCAGGTTCGGCAGACGTACCCGGATCAGGTTCCCGACGACCTCACGGCTGCCTCGGTCATGGGTGAGCTGGATGCGATTGACGGGCATGTGGACGCCGATGGTGTGCTCGACTATGTCGCCGCGAAAGACGACCCTGCGATCACCGCGGACACCCTGGATCCGTACGCCCGGACCTACCGGACCCTGGGTGGCGAGCTGACCGGCACCGGTGCTGCGGCCGCCGACGAGACGGGTGCGAATGACGCAGGCGCGGCGGTAGACGGTTCACGCTTTGAAGGCACGTCTCCGGCATCGGTCGCCCACGCTTCGGTGGTCCGATTCCAGACCGCCGACGAGGGCCGGAGCGATGCCGATCCCCGAGTCGGTTACCAGGGGCCGCGGCAGTTTGTCTCTGCCAAGCCGGCGGAGGTCGACGACTACCAGCCCATCGGGAACGAGGTCCTCCAAGGCAAAGTTCTCTACTTCGAGTCCGAATACAGTCTGGCGCGCTTGCGCTTCACGTCGGAACTCGATACCTACCTGCGCCAGTACGTAGGCGAGGATCAGACGGTCGTCACGTGGGGCGGGATCATGGACGGTCCGTTCGGCGCGTGCATCGTCAATACTGAGGTCTACCACGAACAGGTATTCGAGCACGACGCCGAGGATTCGGAAGTCTGCCTGACACGGGCGGTCAGCGGATCCACCGTTCCAGAACCGTTGCTCCCGCTCGACTCAAGCACGCCGGAATCTACCGTGGCTGTCGAAGCGGATGTCGAGCAGTTGATCATTCAGGAGCTGTGGCCGATAGTGAAGGACTTCATCGGCCTGACCGATCTCGAGAACTGCTTCACCAAGGCAGACATCCTCGCCTGCGTGATGGTCCTAATCAACGTCCTGCCCGTCGCCAAGGCCATCAAAGCCATCAAGGTGATCCCCGCGGTCGTCAGAGCTGTCGAGAAGATCGTCACGTTCATCGCGACGAAGGGAAAGAAGCTCCCGGTCGCAGCGCCGCGCGGGTGCTTCAGATCCTTCGCCGCGACGACGCCCGTACTGATGGCCGATGGCACGTACAAGCCCATCCAGGACGTCCGACCCGGTGATGAAGTCCATGCGACGGACCCGATCTCCGGCGTGAGCGGCCCGCGTCGCGTGATCGACACCTTCGTCCACCAGGACACGCTCGTGGATCTCCGGCTTGCCGGCGGTGAGACGATCACCACGACCGCCGATCACCCCTTCTGGTCGTCGACCGACCGCACCTTCGAGGACGCGAGGGACCTTGCTCCTGGTGAGAAGGTCCTATTGGCTACCGGGACCGAACTGACTGTCAGAGGGCTCGACACCGGGACGGCACGCGAAGGTGCCGCCTACAACTTCACTGTTCTCGGCCTCCACACCTACCACGTCGGCATCGACGCGATCCTCGTCCATAACGCGTGTGGGCCGGTGGTTGGCGCGTCGATGACATTTGACAACGTGATGACGTCGTTCCGAAAGCTTGATCCGGGTCGGAATCCGAAGAACAAGTACGTGAAGACGGTGTCGTCACACGACGAGCTCAGGGAGGTTTTCGACAGTTGGTCCGCAGGAGCGGAGCGGGTTGAGCCTCGCGGTGATAAGGTTTCCGACGCGTTCGAACTGGCCGACGGCACTCGGATTCAGTGGCGTACCTCGTCGAAATCTGGCGGCGCGACGATAGAAATCTTGCCCATGGCGGGCAGGGAGCGAAAGGTGCACATCAATGGAGGATGATGAGATCATCTCCGAGTTTTTAGAGGATGGCCTCGACGACTGGGTCTCGCTCCATAACGTTGTGTGGTTCACGACTCGCGGCGACGTCAATGAAGACTCCAAGGAACGGGCGATCGAAATTCTTGGCCGACTCTATTCGAGTGGTCTGATGGTTCCCGGGCGTCTCGGCGATGCCGGGTTCGAAGATTGGCCCGGCACGGTAGATGACTGGCTGATCCGGTCGAGGGACGAGTTGGATGAACTCGACTGGAAACCGATGGGTGCGGGATTCCGGTTGCGCCTGACCGAGCACGGGGAAACAATGGCTCGCGAGGCCGAGGCGCGCTGAGCCTCATTTCCGTTTACATTACTGCCCCATCATAGTTAAATGGATTCATGAAAGAGGATGAATTCACTGAGCTATTCAAATACATGCAAGACATGCGCCAGGACATGGACGATCAGTTTGAGGGTGTCAAGCGAGACATCGGCCGTGTCTACGAACTCCTCGATGATGTTACGCGTCGCTACGACGTCGAAGAATCTGAACGAGCCGCCCACGCTGCACAACTTGATCGCCACGAGGAGTCGATCGACCGTCACGACCAGTCCATCGAAAAACTGGACCACCGCGTGTCTGGCCTTGAGGCTCGCGCCGCGTAGCAGAACTTGATCTCGATCGAGCCATACAGGCACGACTCCGCGGGTCTCGCCGGGACTGCCGTCGAGGAGGTTCAGGAGCGCTCGGACTGGATCGGCAATGCACCTGCGAGGTCGTACCAGTGGCGCCACTCCCCATACAGAGCGACGAGTTCGGATACCCCAGTCTCGACATCGCTGAGTGAGATGGTGGCCGGCTCCTGGCCATCGCGGTGGCCGAAGAACGTGCCGCCGGGCTTCGGCTGCCAGAGGTTATGCACCAGGTCGTTCCGCAGTTGGAGGACGTCGCGGAGGCGCATCGTGAACTCGCCGAAGGCTTCCCAGTCATCGCCGAGAGTGCGCGCCCGCTCTTCAGCCATCGTGACGAGGCCGCCAATCGTCGTTCGCGTGTACTTCGTCTGTGGGACGCGTTTCATCGCCTGGACCAGAGCACGGAGTCGGTCCTCGAGCAAGGCAGAGAGGGCAGACATCCGCCCGATGCCCGCGTAGAAGTCGGTCGTGAGGCTCCCAAAGAAGTGGTTGGGGATCCCGCTGGCTGCTGCATCCCGGGGAGGAGCCGTAGTGGCCTGGTCACTTGAGAAGCCAGTCTCGTCGGACATCAGCACAGCGTATCGGCGCGGTCTTGCCGATGCTACGGATTATCTGGCGAGCGGCGTGGTGGCCCCGCGACAGCGGAGGAGACTACTTACTGCCGTCGCTCCCCACTGGCGGACGGAGCCCCGTTATCAACTCGGCTGGGTCGACGCCGAGCGCCTCCGCGATCTTGAGGATGTTGTGCAGCGTCGGGTTGCGCTGGCCTCGCTCGACCTGCCCGAGGAAGGACCAGTGGCCGCCGCCCATCTCGTCGAGCTGTTCCAAACTCTTGCCCAGCGCCTGGCGTCGCTGTCGGACGCGGGCGCCGAACTCCTTCGCGGCTTCGGACTTCGGGGGCTTGGCCATGGTGTTCTAAGCCCATACGCCTCAATCACAAGGATCCAGAGACGTTAAGTTTAAAGCGTATATGTACAGGGCGCCGGAATCCTGGTAACGTCACGTCTCGACCCACCTGACCTGCGGAAACGGCCGGGCCTATAGGGCTGTTCCGTAGCCCAGGGCCCGTCGTTGCCGACCTGTTCTGGCAGGTGGGGAGCAGCACGAGACGACCAGGAGGTGAGACGCATGAACGCACTGCGAGGCGGCGGAGACGGCGACACCTGATCGCTCTCCGTGGCACAGCGAAGCCCCTGGGTGCTCTCATCACCCAGGGGCTTCGCGCATTATTTAACATCAAAGCCGATTTCTTGTATAATCGAGCTTGAAGTATGAAACACCCGCTGGATCAGCTCTACAAGACCAAGTTGCAGCTCCTCGCTGTGATTGCTGTGGTCGGCGGGATCGCCGGACTGGTGCTGGCCCACTGGGGCGCGCAGCCAGGAGCACCAGCCTGGATCGCACCACTTCCCATCGGCGAGATCGGCTCCACGCTCTTCGGTACCGGCCTGCTGGCCGTCTTCTTCGAGTACGTCGACCGCAAACATGGAGACGTACGCACCGAGCAGCGCATCAGCGAGGCGGTACGCCGGGAAGCGCCGGCGATCCGCGACGCTGTCCTTGACAGCTTCGCCTTCAACGCCGAGGCGTTGAAGGGTCTGGCCTCACCCGAAACCCTCGACCGAGTGGCATCCGGCGCACTCGGTCTGCGGCTCGACGACGCCGCACTCGCAGAGGATCTCTACACCGACCTACGCGACCAGATCATCCGAGCACCAGAGCGATGGCACGACGTCGACATCTCCGTGAGCCTGACGCCGTGGGATGCAGGCCCCGAGACGGGCCAGGGCTCGATGTTCGTCGCCACCATGCGCTGGCAGTACCGAGTCGTCCCGGCCGGTCCGACGATGCGGTTCGCCTGCGTCTCCGATCTCGACGAGTACCGCGAGCTCTACCGCGACCCGAATGTCAACTTCGCCTGGCGTACATCCACGAGCGTCGACGCTGCCTCGCTCACCACGTTCGAGCTCGTCGAACTCAGTGTTGACGGCAAGGACCGGCCGATCCGCCGTACCGAGCGCAAGGGGTCGCAGTACTACACAGTCAACCTCGGCAAGAGCGCCGGCGAGGGTCGCGAAGTCACGATCGCCTACACCTACCGCGTGCTCGTCCAGCGCCATGGCCACCTGCTGTACCTCGACCTGCCGCGGCCGACCAAGGGGCTGAGCGTCAAGCTCAGCTACGGCAACGCAGGTATCCGCCGGGTCAACACCCTCGACTTCGTCGCGAGCCCGAAGGCGTCCACCGTCGACGTGACACCGCCATCGGTTCCCGAGCGCGCCGTGTCCGTCAACTTCGACGGCTGGATCTTCCCGCGCTCCGGCGTCGCGTTCGTGTGGGTGCTTGAGGACGAACTGGAGTGACAGCGACGCCTGTCCAGTCCCCAGCTGCTTGCGCCCCAGTTGCACATTGCCGGGGAGTATCCGGCATGTCAGTCAGCGCGTCTACCGTTAGGTCCATCACACTGGAGCACGTCCTGGACAACGCCTGGGAGGCGGCATGGTGACCGTGGAGGATGCGACGATGGGCCCCGAGTCTGTAGCGAAAGGGGTGGACGGGCTCGGGCTGCGCGCGAACGAGGAGCCCGTTGGTGCCCATTGGGTTCGCGCTGCGCTACAGGTCAACCCGTACGGCTACCACGGCCGCAGCGCGCCCTCCACCCGTTTCTCCTCGGAGGCTGACTACAACGACGCGCTACTCGACAAGTGTCAGGCCCTTGGCATCGAGGTCATCGCGATCACCGATCACTGGTGCGTTGACTCGGCCACCGGACTGATCGAGGCTGCGAAGGCCCGCGGCATCGTGGCGCTTCCCGGCTTCGAAGCGAACACGGCCGAAGGCTTCCACATGCTCGTGATCTTCGACGCCGACACGTCGATGGCCGCGATCAACGCTGCGATCGGAGCCTGCGGCGTAACGCCGGGTTGTAGCAATGGAACGGTCGGCGGCTCCTACACAACCATCCTCGACAGGATGACCGACATGGGGGCATTGGTCGTCCCGGCGCACGTCAACGTAGCAAACAGCGGGATGCTGACAGGCCGACAGGGCAACGCCCTTGCGAACATGATTCACGAGCCTCACCTCCACGCTATCGGCATCACACCGAGCGTGGCCCCGGCGCAAGAGCAGCAGGTGATCATCGACAGGCGCAAGCCGTTCGATCGCAAGCACCCGCTGGCCGTCATCCATGCGGACGATGTGTCGCATCCAGACACACTTGCAACTGAAGGTGCGACGACCTGGTTCAAGGTCAGTTCGCCCCGCGTCGAGAGCTTCAAGCTCGCGGTACGAACCCCAGAGACCCGTGTGTCGCTCGCCGATCCCGAGTCTGTGACCCGCCCGCTCCTGAAGCAGATCTCGTGGGTCGGCGGGTTCCTCGACGGAGTGACGATCCCGCTCTCGTCCGACTTGACTGCCCTCATCGGGGGCCGAGGTACAGGCAAGTCAACGGCCATCGAGAGCCTTCGGTATGTACTCGACCTCGTACCCATTGGGGCGGACGCGAAGCGAGACCACGAGGCGATCGTGAGTGGCGTACTGCGATCGGGAACGGTTGTGAAGCTTGAAGTCGAGACCGTGAGTCCATCAGCCCGAACGTTCACCATCGAGCGCTCCGTTCCAAACCCGCCCATCGTCAAGGACTCGAGTGGCACTGTTACGAGTCTCAGGCCGCATGACGTCCTCGAAAATGTCGAGATCTTCGGGCAGCACGAGCTTGCTGAACTGGCCGGCGACAGCGCGAAGGTGGCGAGCATGCTTGAGCGCTTCGAGGGCAACACGGGTCGGACAGTCGAGCACAACAAGACGCTCAGGGACCTACGCGACAACCGTGAGAAGCTGAAGCGCGCCGAGGACGAGAAGGCGAAGCTGGAAGAGGAGCTCACCGACATCCCGCGTCTTGAGGACCGAGTTCAGCACTACGAAGAGACGGAAGTTCCGACCCGCCTCAAGCAGGTGACTAGGTTGGGCCAGGACGAAGCAGTCTTGGAAGAAGGCCGTCAGCGAATCGCCTCAGCGCGCACCTCGGTTACCGGGCTGACCGATGCTCAGCTCACGGCGCAGCTCACAGCGGCCTACGACGGTGTTGAGGAATCGCCAAGAGCTGATGTCTTGCGCAAGGTGCGTGCGGCCACCTCGAGTCTTGCGGACAAGGTGCGCGAACTGGCCTCTGAGCTGCAAACCGCCCTCAGTGCTGCTGAGGCTGAGATTGAGGCTGCTGCCACGGAATGGGATGCGGTCGTTCGAGAGCAACGCACCGAGAACGCGGACGTACTCAGGAAGCTGGTTGAAGACGGCTACGACCCCGACCAGTACCTGACAACGGCAAGGGCACTGGGCGAGCTCAAGGCGAAGAAGTCACGCCAGGCTGGCGTCGACACGAACATCAGTGAGCTCTTGGCAAGCCGCAAGACCCTCATCCAGGAGCTGACCGACCACGAGAACAAGCGGTCCGAAGAGCTGAGTAAGGCCGTACGCGCTGCCAACGACTCGACCGGTGGCGTCGTGATCGTCAAGCCGATCGCGTCGCCCGATCGCGCCCACATCAAGGAGGTCATCACGGCGGCGCTCAGCGGTCAGCGCACGCAGATCATGAACGCGGTTGACAGCGACGGATTCTCGACGCGTCAGTTCGTCGAGGCGGTGCGGAAGGGTGAGTCCGAGCTTGGAACTCGCTACTCGATCCGCGGTGCTCAGGCTCGGAATCTGATTGGGGCTGGCGAACCGCTCCTTCGCGAGCTGGAAGAGCAGAGCGTCGGGCAGGCGGTCGAAGTGCGTCTTGATGTCCAGGCGGGGACCAGCACTCGAGATTTCCGGACGATGGATGAACTCTCCAAGGGGCAGCGTGCCACGGCACTGCTACTTCTTCTCCTGGGTGCCTCTACCGCTCTGCTCGTGATCGACCAGCCCGAAGACGACCTCGACAACCGTTTCGTGTACGACGGAGTCGTTGGCAAGCTCCGGGAGCTGAAGGGCAAGCGCCAGATTATTGCTAGCACTCACAACGCCAACGTTCCGGTCCTGGGCGACGCCGAACTAATCGTCGCGCTGGAGGGCAGCGGTCAGAATGGCAGTCCGATCGAAGGCGGCATCGGATCTCTCGACGATGCGACGATCCGTGGGCTCGCCGAGTCCATCCTCGAAGGAGGCTCCGCAGCGTTCAACGCGCGGCAGCACTTGTACGGCTTCTGAGGGCGATGAGATGCAGCAGACAGCGACAGAGCTGTGGGGCGAGTGGGTTCGTTCGGGCGTGCTGAAGCCTGGGAGCTACGACGCTGACGTCAAACAATGCGTCCAAGGCGCCCTTGAGCACGCAGGAGCACCCGCTGCGGGCACGCTAGAGGCAGCGATGGATGCTGTCGAGTGGACTCCGCGTGACCTGATCCGCGCGTTGGCGCCCGTCGTGGCGTCGTTCACCGGGATGCTTCGCGATCTGCTGCGACTCCTGTCACGGATCGGCGCCAAGTCCGGAACCCGGGAGAACCTTCGTGTCGTCTACGAGTTCGACAAGGGTGACTTGATCGACGACTCACTCGGCAGTTTCCGTGAGACGGTCGAGCGGCTCGAGAGCGTCGTCGTACGCACACGTCCACTGGTGTTCGACCCTGATCGAGTTTGGCAGAGCCCGCTCCGGGGCTTTCGCGCATACGATCTAAATTCGTTTCTCTCGACCCACGGCTGGAGCGTAGGCCGTGAACACTGGCAGTTCGGCGACGGAGTCCCGGTCCCCGAGCTGACTGGCAGTTCGCGAGTTGACGGCTTACTAGAGGAATACGTGCGCCTGTTGCGGTGCGTCGCGGAGCGGCTTGGAGAGATCGGCGACGACACGATCGCAGTTACTGCCTGGCTGGTGCACGCGGAGCGTGATGAAGCATGGGCATCCGGCTCGGAGATTGTGGCAGAAAACACTTCCGACATTGTGATCGCGCGGGAGGCGAGTGACTACTGGCTATTGTCCAATGCTTCCATGGCGTGCGGTTTCGCTGAGGCGGTCGCTCGCGGCGAACCCGTGCGGGATGACTTGCTCGACCGGTTGGAGGCGTGGCTCGCCGAGTTTTGGGGAGTCGAGACGGACTCCATGCGGGAGCGGCTCGTTGAGGAGTTTACTGACGTCCTCTCGCTTCCCACGTGGGGGAGGCGCCACGACCTCTATTCGGCGTGGATCGCGACGCAGATCGATCGTGCTCTCGACTCGCGGCTCGAATTTGTTGTCGAAGATGGCGCCTTAAGATTCCCATTCAGCGAGACGTTGCTTGCACGCCTTGACGCTGCGGCAGGTGACGTCGAGCTTAGGAGCGAACGAAAGTTCCCGGCTTCTGACCTCGTGGGCAAGGGGCGGAAGAATGGTGTCCAGCCCGACTACAGTTTCGTTCGCGCATCGGATCAAACGCCCATCGTCGCTGTCGAGGTCAAGCAGTATCGGCACTCCACGACGAGCAAGCCAGCTGCGGCACTCCGTGACTATGTGGTGGCACTGTCCAGCGAGCAAGTGTTTCTCGTCGCGCACGGTCCGCTCGGGCGCGGGGTTGCTAGAACGATCCCTGCGGAAGCCTCAGAACGCGCTCACGTGCATCGCAACGTGCGTGTCGGGAAGCCCGCTGAGTCGGCGGCCTTCCGCAAGGATTTGGCCAGTCTGTTTCCACCTCCACCGAAGCCGACGCTTCCCGGCGTGGGCGCTCCCCGGTCTCTTCCTGGACCGATCGGCCGACCGGTACGCGTCGAGCTGCGCTGGTTACCCTCGGTGCACGATCTCGATCTCCATATCCTCGGGCGCGCCGGCGAGATGTCCTACCAGAATCCCTTGATGCCTCACGCGGTTCTGAAAGATGACACGTTCAATGGCGGCCCAGAGATCGCGTACCTCAGCGCCGTACCTGTCGGTATCGAGGTGCGAGTCCACGTCTACTCGCAGGGAACGCTGCGTGCTGCGGCTCCCGTCGCTGCGCTCGTGTGGGATGACGGAGCGCGCATGGAACTTGTCCCGACCGACGAGGTGCTTGACGCCGGAAGAAGATGCTGGGTTGTCGGCAGCATCGACGAGGACGGCACCGTTACGCCGTCCGGTGACTCTCGCATAGCAGACCTGTAGCCGTAGCTGCTGAGGAGGATAGAAACTCATGCGACTCTCGCTGGATGGTGAACTCTTTGAGTGGACGCCCGATCTTGTGCGACGAGGCCTTGCCGGCCATGTACCAGAGGACATCCGCCAGTACTGGGTTGAGATCGACGGCGTCCGCTGGCCGGTGAAGCAGGTGGTCGCGGCAGCGACTGGAGCCGAGCGCACAGACTTCCAGTCTCAAGAAGCACGTCGGTGGCTACGCAAGATTGGCTTCGAGATCGGTGGCGGAGCTTCGCCGTCGACTGTGGTCAGCTCGAAGCCCAGAGTGCGAAGTGCCGGATCACGGCGACGGCGATTCGATCCGAGCGTCTGTGAGGGGCGGGAGCTGCTTGAGGTTCAGATCGCGTTCAGATGGTTCAAGGTCGGGGAGGTATCGCTTGACGGCGCTGGGTTTCCCCAGTTCCCAACTCTTCCGAAGGCACCGGGCCTCTACCGCTTCGACTTTGGGACGGACGAGGACGGCGTGCGGATCTACTACATCGGCGAGTCCGACGATCTGGCCCGGCGAGCTGGCGACTATCGCAACGCCAAGACGGACCGCAGCCGTCAGCGGACGAGCCGACGGATCCACAAGGAGATCGTGGAGCACCTGACGGCGGGTGGAACCGTCGAATTCGAGATCGTCACGGCGGTTCGCTTGGGGAACGGTGACAGTGCGAACCTCCGCCTCAAGTCCGCACGGCGCTTGGCTGAGAACGCCGCGGTGCTGTCGGCGCAGACCGCGCCGCATACTCGTGCGCTGAACATCGACACGGACCTCAGCGCAGATGAGCCCGAGAGCTGAAGCCGTTTCGACGGTGCCACAAGGTGTGGATTCGCCGAACTCGCGGCATCTAGACTGGTCACGCGGGGTGGCGGTCGCGGACATGCGGAAGGACAAGGGAATGAGCGCAAGTGGGACGCGTACCTGCTCGTGGTGCGGTGAGCCAGGACATGACAAGCGGTCGTGTGACGTGTCCCTGAACGCTGGGAAGTGCAGCGTGTGCGGCTTCCACGGGCATGACAAGCGCAACTGTCCGGACAAGTAGCCCAAGGCGCTTCTCAAGGCTTCGCCTGCATCTCCGCGCGCATCCCGGATGGCCTGCTACTGCTGGGGTGTCACCCCGTCCCATCGTCCGGGCGGGGGGACGAGGCGTCGCGGTTCCGGTCCCTTGCCGCGCGGGCCAGTGTCGGCCGGCCGCTCGTGGGAACTGCGATACAGGATGCAGACCCCAGGATGGGGCTTGGTCTCGGACAGAAGTCGGTCGAGCCCGGCACGGTCTTGGTGGCGACGCGGGTGGTTGTCCAGGACGCAGGCATATGCGAGCGGTGGTTCTACGCCAGGGTGACCAAGTTCGAACTCGTCCAGCAGCATCGACAGCTTCCAGACGTCGTTTGCCACAGCTCGGTGGTCGAGCCCGTTGGCGACGCTGGATCCGACCTTGAGCTCGGCGATGGCGGCCAGGCCCTTCAAGGTTTCCAGACCGGTGCCGTCCGAGGATCTGGTGAGGCCGGCGTAGTGCGGTAGATGGACGCCGGGCCTCCGGGTGACCACGACGTCGAGCTTGGCCTCTCCGCTGCCGCCCAGTCGTGCCTTCCACGGACTATCCATGAACGTCCCGATGCGCACGATGGGCTCACGCGCCACCCGGTCGATGCCGAACTGGCTGATCAGGTAGTGGGCGAACCACGCCTGGAACGCTGCCTCAGGAGCGACGAACGTCGAGCAGGTCCAGGCAAACGCGTCCCAGGCCGCCTTGAACTTGACCTCGACGCGTTCGCCGTCGTGCGTGTCCTGACCAGTCGGCATGGCCGCATTCTGCCAGTCCCGGCTAGCGGCAATCCGACCATGGCGGCCAGGATGCGTGCCGTAGCAGGCGGGTAGCGGGTGAACCTGACCAGTAGTGGTGGCGCATCTCGGGGCGGGGCCCTTTACTTGACGACAAGTGCGACCCCTCGGACATCTCGCCGCATCGCCACGCCTCCTTGTCCACTGTCACCGCCGACCTCCCAAGGACCTGCCACCTATGCCCGCACCGATCCTCCTTCTCTTGCTGCTCGCCGCGGTCATCGTCGTCCCGGTGGCCACGGAGAGCTTCTGGCTGACAGTGATCGCGCTTGTCGTGATCCTGATCGCCAACCCCATCGTCCGCGTCATCCGCATGAACGCCTACTTCGCGTCCGAGCACTTCCAGACGCTCAAGGCAGAGATCGCCTCCGTGGTTGCCGAGCACAACGACGTCGTCGACTACGTCGAGGAGATCCGTGCTCGGGGCTCGTTTGAGCTCGGATCGTCGTCCACCGGGAAGTATGCGCACCTCGCCTCGTTCGAGAACACCTCGGCCTGGAACAACCGGCGCGATCGCAACGTCGCCGAACATGCCCCGCACGTGCACAACGCCTCGCTGCAAGTCGTGCGTAATGCCAGCACAGACCCGCTCAAGTACGTGATGAAGTACTTCTCCATCAAGGCTGACAAGGACACGCTCGCAGACGTCCAGCGCGTCGCTGACGACATTGCCCGGCTGGAAGAGGCCCGTCGCCAACGTGAAGCAGCGCGAGGCGGACATCACCGCGAAGATCGACCCGCCCGCGTTCATCCTGAAGCACTTCCGCAAGGAGTACTGGGACCAGGTCGGCGTCCACCTGTCCCCGATCGAGGTGCCGTACCCGCAGTACAAGTTCCAGTACACCTCTGCCGGTGGCAACAGCAGTCAGACGACGCGCATCGAACTGAACACTCCGACGCTGGAGGCATTGTCGGCGACGCTGGTCGAGAAGATCCGCTGGGCCAAGTCCGCTGCCGGGCAGCGCGCGCTGATGACCACCAAGCTGCGGAGCCAGATCAAGGAGCGCGACAACCACACCTGCTTGAAGTGCGGGGTCTCGGTGGCTGCTGAGCCGCACCTGCTGCTCGAGGTGGACCACATCATGCCCGTCTCCAAGGGCGGGCTCAGCGTGCCCGAGAACCTTCAAACGCTGTGCTGGAAGTGCAACCGCACCAAGGGCGCCAAGGTGGTCGTGTAGTCATTTGCGCCGGTGCGCATCCCAGGCTGTGACCCCGACGCCGTCCTGTGCGGACGCTCGTCTCAACCTAGTGAGGTGTCGATGGACGACGACGGATACATTGATCCCGAATCCAGAGATGGATACATTGATCCCGAATCTAGACCAGCGGGCGTCACCAATCTTATCGATCTGGCCTACTGCATTGATGGGAGCTACTGCACCCTTCTGGATGATGGCGGGACCGCCACCAACATCGGGATTGCTCTCTTGGTCGCAGTCGCACTCAATATCTGTGGCATCGTGCTGTCTTATAAGAGCCTCGTCGGAATCATTGAATTCTCCATAGGGCGATCAATTCGTGGCAAGTTTGCGCTGGCCTTCTGCGCGGTCGCCGTCGCGCTCTTGTGGTTTCATCTCTGGCTCACCTACGCACTCACCGAGGTTCAGGGTCAGAGCATTTTCGCATGGATGTTTACGGGACCGCTCTTCACACTCGTACTGATGATCGGCGTAGGGCTGTCGATAATCTCGGTCGGTTATGTTGTTAATACAATCATGGCGATGCGCCGGATGCCTGGGAAGCCTGGACCAGAAGAAAACATGGTCCTGGCGTTCTCCGAGGTGCGATGGCAGTGGGGCTTGCTTATCGCTTTTGTTCTTGCGGTGCTGATCGGGTGGCATGTGCTGTATGAGAGCGTGCCCGAGGTTGCAGCTGGGCCCTTCGGTCAAGGCCCGCTCTGGTTGCAGCACGCGCTCGATGTTTGGACCCTCGAAATACCGGTAACGATCCTTTGGGGATTGGCAACGCTTCTTGGGTCCATCCCAGGCATTGTGGGCTTCGGCGTCCTTGGCATCCTATCGCTCATTTTGCCACAGCAAAAAGTCTCACCCGATGGTGAGGCGACGGGAATTGCCTCGGAGATCGCTAAGGCGACTACGGTTCAGCTTATGGGTCTTGTAGTGAGTGTGTGTATCGCGATTATTGTTGGGTTGATCCTAGTCATAATAGTCGTCGGCGTGATTGGCGTAGTTGGTGCCGTCCTAGTGGTATACATGGCGTACCTGATGGCAGCGATTCTTGCAGCAGCAATGGTGAGTGCCTTCACGAAGAAGTAACGACTCGTACCGAGAGTTGCTACCGAGATTCAGTTACGCTGGCTGTGAGCGTCCTGCAATAGAAGTAGCCCGGCGGGGCGGGAGTCCTGATGGACTCACCGCCTCGACCGGGCTTGTGTCACGACTCGTGGCTGGCGTCCAACTCTTCGCTCTTGGCGCGTATGCGCTCGCTGAGTTCGCGTGCCTCTTCCACGATCCAAGGCTCGGCTCCTGCGGCGGCGAGGTCTCGCCGCACCTGTTCGGTCAACTCAACAGGGCTAAGCTCCTCATACGGATTGCGCTGCTCTCGTCCGGACATCGTAGTCTCCTACGAATGTCTCCACGGCCGGTACATCCGGCTCCTGGCCCACGTACGTGGGAGGATGACCTTTTCGTAAAGGGCATCTTTCCACGCGCGTGCACAGTGTCAGCGCTATTATCATATATACACTAAATGCAACCTATTGTCAATAGACAGACTACTGCTCTTCGCGCTCTTCGCGCTCTTGGCGTCTCTCGGTGCGCTGCATTAGGCTCTCGTACCACTCGCGCCCGGCGAGGCCACAGTTATCCCTGATGTGATCACGAATCTGGCCCGTTCGCTGGTTGAAATCATCGAGCATTGTGTAGCCTTGGTCGATTCCTTCGCGCAAGGATTCGACTGTTGTATAGGTGGCATCGATTGTCGTCTGAAGGCTCTCAAGCTCGGTCAGTAGTGGATTGTGCGCTGTCCCCCGCGCGCGATCCCGCTTTCGGGCAAGCCTCTTTCTGTCCTTCTTCAAGTCTTCGATGGTATTCGAGATGCTGTAACGCGCACGCCCGGCTTGCTTCACGTGTCGGTACCATACATCGGCAACCTCGCGGCTCTCTCGATGATCCTGCCTCAGGGTTTCGAAGTTCAGCTTGTGAAGACCTTCGTCGATCTTTTGCTGCAGCGCCGCGCGCTTGCGTTCGAATTCTTGTCGAGCGCGAGCAAGTTCTTCACTGGCGGCGTGTGCCTTGCGGAGAGTTCGAGCGGCGAGTCGATGCGGCGACCGCACACCGAGAAAGTAAATGTTCGTCACGGTAACGATGGCGACTGCGATCGCACCAATGAGGATGTAGTCATCCATCAGAGTTCAATCTGGCGCCACGGAGCGACGATCTCACTGATCGGGGTGAGGTCGAGAGAGTCAACGAGACGTACTAGCTGGTTGCCCCGACTGGTGGTGACGCTGGCGAGGAGCTTCGCATAATCCAGCGCTGTCTCGCGGTAGAGGAGTCGATCTTCGTTGGGAAGCGAACGGTCGGTCTGCATTTTGTGCGCAGTCTCATGCCCGGTGATTAGGACTTGATATGTGACGTGCAGACTCTGGGCATGGGCTATCTGCATATCGAATGCGCGCGTGATCGCCGCTTGCCTGTGGCGAAGTTCGCTGCTGTGGATGTCGTGGAGAGCGCTTAGCTCCATCTCCTTGATGTGGAGCTTGCGAATCTCGATCCTGCACGCGGCGATCGTCGTGATGGTTTTTGCTATGTCGTGCGCCAGCGAGCTGATCGGGTTCAAGGCATCTGCTACGCGAACGACCGCGTCGCTCCATGTGACTCGGTCGCCATCGACGTGTACAAGAGTCTCCACAGCAAGTCCCTCCGGGTCGGCGTAGCTCACGAGCGTACGGGGGCGAGGAGCTGCGTTCCAGGGTGAGCTGTGAAGGTTTGATGCGGTTCAGGGTCGGCGTGCTTAGGCCGCCATCCTTCCCGTCGATGGGATCGGAGAGTGAGTGAATTCCGCGAGGCGGGAGTCGAACACTCGGATCCTGCTCAGGCGTCTGGAGCGAGGAGGTCGAGCGGCATCAGGCTGATTGGATGTGGTTTCTTTTGAGATCTTCTCGCCTGACCCCATCCGGGCGTCCGCCTGGACTTGTACATCACCGAACGGTAGGAGCGGGCGTAGATTCGTCGGCGACGTCTGCCAAGTGACTGCGGGCCGTCGTCATCGAGCGACTTCGGTAGTCGCGGATTCAAATGTGGATACTCTTGTCCCGAACAGTGCGCCGATCACTAGGTCGGCCCGCTGCCGATCTCGACCACGCGAGCACCGTTCGCTCCGACGGATCGAGGGTAGGGTGATCCCGTGGACTATGAGCATGCTTGTGAAGTCGTTTCAGGATATGGGGGCTACTTCAACTTTGAGGCGATCCAGTCGCAGACGGGGGAGGTGCTCGATCGCTACAGCGCCGAGGGCTGGGAGCTTGTCTCAGCCGTAGCCGGTGACAACGCCAACTCGACGAAAGTGATGATGTTCTTCAAACGACCTGCAAGGTAGCGCGGGTGGGCGTCGCCATCCCCCTTCCGTTGCGGTGTGGACCAATGCCGAGGTCCAGAGGTGCGGATGGTGACGGTGCCGCAGGCATGCACGGAGCGCGTTCGAGCTGCGTGGGAGGTAGGTCTCGTGACTCTCTCTCGGTGTTACGGTTGGCGGCACGCGACTACGCCGTCCTCCTTCTTGCTCATGCACGCTCCGTGCCCCCTCGCTCCCGCAGCCGCCGCTGGATCGTTCGCGCATGAGCACCGAACTTCTCGCCGATCTGCGCCGGCGACCACCCGTCCTCGTAGAGCTGTACTGCTTCGTCGATCTGCGCTGGCGTGAGCCCGGCACCTCGCGTCCGCACGCCCGCTACCTTCAGGATCCGGCTCACCCTCTTGCGATCGATCCCGAACTGGTCGCCCAGTTCGTACACGGTCGCACCAGCTTCGTATCCCTCGACGATCTGTCGGATCTGCTCTGGGCTCAGCCGCTTCACGCGCCCCGGCACCGACCGCTCAGGCGATGGGGAAGTAGCACCAGCCAGATCCGGCAGCTTCCGCAGCAGACTCTCAAGCTGCCTGGCCTGCATATTTGTGTTGTAGTGGGGTCCCGGCAGCTCCACTCGGCGAGGGGCGAGCTGTGTCCGCGGAAAGCGCGGACCGGCTCGCCTCGTCGTGTTTCGTGGGGGTGCAACCCCCACACCCCGCCCGGGGGCAAGCCCCCGGACCCCCACGGTGGTCGCGTTGTTCGAGTAGCGTCCCTGGAGGTCCACTCGATCGAGGGCGAGGTGTGTCTGGCAGGGCCAGACCATCTCGCCCTCGTCATGTCTTGTGGGTGCGGAGCCCCCACACCCCGCCCCGGGGGCACGCCCCCAGACCCCCGCCTGGGTACCGTTCGGTTTGAAGGGCTTGGGACCGTGTCGACCACCGTCCGGGCGCCTTCCACGGCTTGCAGCCGTGTGAACGGCCTTGAGCTCGCTCTCGGTGATCTCGTCCTCTTCGATGTCGAGGGCATAGGAGATCGCCTGGGGCGGGGCGGCGGGCCCTGCCGGGGGCAGCACGCCGTGGCGTGTTCAGTCCGTTTCGGGCGGGTGCTCGTACCGGCTGACGGGGACCGCGAGGGGGCCGATCCCCAGGCTGCGGCGCACCGCCTGGTAGAACCGTTTCTGCTGGTTGCGGATCTCCCGGTCGAGCGGTTCCCAGTCGGCCGGGTCGAACGCGTCGAGGTCCCGGATCTTGTACTCCAGATTCGCCGACACGTGCCACATCCGGCCGCCGGTGGCCACCGTGTCGTCGTCGGCGATCAGGCACAGCGACTCCCAGGCCAGCATCCGCCGGTGGTTCGCCGCCTGCAGGCGTGTGTATCCCTCGTCGGCGTCGAGCGGGGGAGACTTGTCACCCTGCCGCAAGTGCACCGTCATGCTGGCCAGTGTCTGGACGATCTCCCGGATCGACGCGACGTACTCGGCGCTCACGTCGAGCACCTGCTTGTCGAATCGAACCCGCTGTTCCCGGCGCCAGCGCGCGGCGTCGGTGACCGCGGTCGTGGCCAGGGTGCCGACGACGCCGATCACCACGCCGACGATGGTTGGCAGCTGCGCGAGGAAGGCGTCCACCCGGCAAAGCTACCATTAGAGACATATGGTGCTAAGTTGTGGGTGTGACGGGCTGGTGGAGCGTCATGCGCTGTGTCCTACTCTCCGATGGGACATACCTGCTTACGTGGCCAGCGCTGGATGACTACACCATGGAAGGCTCCTGTCTCGACTCGCTGGCACAGCCCGATGCAAGCCCGGCCCGAGCCACCAACAAACACGTGGCTCGGGCCGGGGGCGCTGCCCCCACACCCCGCCCGGGGGGACTCAGTCCCCCCGGACCCCTACGCCGGGTGAACTTGCACCACTGCCTGCGACGACACTTCCCTTATGTCGGAATCCAGGTACATTGGCAGCATGGCGGACTCACAGCTGACCCTGCCGGAACGGTCGGCGTTGCTCGCGCTGATGACGCAGATTCGGGAGGTGTCCAACGCCGGGCTCGCCGACGAACTGGGCATCAAGATCGAGAAGAAGGTGCGGGAGCGCCTGGTCGAGCTGGGTTACATCAGAGCCTGGCAGGTCGGCCGGTATCGGGCATGGATGCACGAGCTCACCGACGAGGGCTGGCGGCGTTGTGGTGAGGAACTCGGTAGCCCCACGCCGAAGGGCGCACCGAAGGCAACGCGGCTGCAGTACGCGCTGACTCGCCGGTTCGCGGCGTTCATGGCACGGTCCGATCTGCGGGTCGCGGACATCTTCGTGCCGGATGGCGAGCCGAGCGCGTCGGAAGGCGAGCCGACCCTGGCTGCCGTCGACGTCTCGGATCGAATCCGTGCGGCGTACGCCGAGCTGGCTGCCGAGCCTGGCGCCTGGGTGAGCCTCACACGGCTGCGGCATGCCGTCGCCGATGTACTGCGTGGCGACCTGGACGCCGCACTGCTGCAGATGGTCCTGGAGCCGGAGGTGCGACTCAATCCCGAGTTCAACCAGAAGACGCTGACTGAGGCAGACCGGGCAGCCGCGCTGCGCATGGGCGGCGCGGACATGCACGTGATGTCCATCGGGCGGCCATGAAGGAGATCGAACGCGACGCACTGGCAGAACTGACCAGGACCAACTGGGCGATCAGCAGGGACGGCGTGTGGGAGGAACCGGAGACGCACATTGCCGGCCTCAACGGTCGCGCGGTACGCACGGTCATGGACGGCTTCGACGCCGCCGAGACCAGTGCTGCGGAGAGCCCGATCGGCGTGGTCGTCACCGGACAGGCCGGTTCAGGTAAGACTCATCTTGTCTCGACCGTGCGGTCGCGGGTCACCGCGGCGGGCGGCTACTTCTTTGCCATTGACCTACGCCATGAGCGGTCTTTCTGGCAGAGGGTGGTGCAGGACGTGCTCAATGGTCTGCTCCGACCCGGTAGTGGCGGAGTCGCGCAGGGGGTCACCCTGCGGCTGGTGCTGTCCCGGAGACTCGGCCTGTCCGAACCCTTGCAACGGCAACTCATGGGGGATGACAAGCCGACCCGCTCGGGACTTGACGACATCGTCGAGGCGCTGGGCAATGTTGACCGGCGGCTCGCCTTCGAATGCGGACATACTCTGCGAGCCTTGGCGCTGCTGGCCGCCCGTTCGGTGGCGACCGCGGAGGTCGCCAGAGCCTATCTGTCGTCGGAAGGCGAGTCGGTGGTCGGCGAACGGGCCGAGTTCGGTCTTCGCGTCGCCCCCAGGACGCCGCACGAAACGGTCAGTGAACTCTTCAAGCTGATCGCGCTCACCGGGCCGAGCGTGATCGCCCTGGACCAGATCGACACGCTGATCCAACAATCGGATCGAGCCACCGACAGCGCCGCGTCCGAGGAGCCCGGCGCTGTTTCTGACTCGATGGGACTGCCCAGGAAACAGCTGTTCGAGGACGTCGGCAGCGGGCTCATGGAGTTGCGCGAAGCCACCCGCCGGTCCCTGGTTCTGGTGGCCTGCATGGACTCGGTCTGGCAGGGAATTGCGGATTATGCGCCGAGTTCCGTGGAGCAGCGGTTCCGCCGCGCCGAGCAACTGGACACCATCCCGACGGCGGCGATCGGGCAGGCGCTCATCGAGAGGCGGTTCGCGCTCAAGTTTGGCAAGGTCGGCTTCACCCCGCCCTATCCGACCTGGCCGGTACGGCCCGAAGCGTTCGCCGACGCGGTCCGGTTCACCGCTCGCGGCCTCATCCGCCGGATCGACACCCACGTCCGGGGGCGCCTGGACGCGAACGAGGTCATCGAGCTGACCAGCCTCGCAGAGTCGAGCGGTGCTGACGCGCCGGCGCCGCGACCAGGGCCTGCGCCGCTGCCGGCCGATCACGGTGCGTTCACTGAGATCGACGGGCAGCTGACCGCCTTGGTGAACGATGCCGAGGTGATCGCGGAGGTTACTCAGGCGCTCGACCCGCGTCAGGAGGATCAGGGCATACCGGACCTCATTCGTTCCGCTTTGACGTGCTGGGTCGACGAACAGGGCGAAGAACGCTTCCAGTACGTGCTGCCTCCGGCGACGATGGCCGCCGGCAATCCTGCCCTGCACGCCGAACTGCAACGGACCCTGGACGAGGACACAGAGGACAAGATCTACTGGTCGTTCCGGGCGATCGGGTGGCGGGACGGGAGAGCGGTCATCAACCGCATCGACCGAGTCCTGAATGCCACGGGGCTGGACCCCTCGGCGCTGAAGCGCAAGGTCTACCTGCTGCGCACCGGTGATTGGTCGAACGGCCAAAAAACCCGGAAGAAGGTCCAGGAATTCGAGGCGGCCGGCGGGGTCGTGATCCGGCTTCCGAGGGAGACCTTGGAGACCGACCTCCGCACGTTCACGGCCTTGGAGCGACTCGCCGCTACCCAGCCGCCGGCCCGGTTCAGCGCATGGTTGCTCAGCCGCCGTCCGGCCGGCCGCACCGCGCTCCTGCGGGCGGTGTTCGGTGACCCGCCGGACGACGCGGAACCGCCGCGTCCGGAACCCGGGCCGGCAACCACGCCGCAACTGTCCGATGGGTCCTGGCCGCTCACCGACACCGACCCGGCCGACCCGGTCGCGACTGCCCCGGACCCGGCGACGGCGGATCAGACGCCGGTGACAACGGACTCGGCGACAACGGACCCGTTGACGCTGCACGTAGGCGACCGGACGGACACCGGCGCGCCGGTGACGATCAGCCTGGAGTCGTTGCGGAAGCACACGGCGATCTTCGCCGGGTCAGGATCCGGTAAGACGGTGTTGATCCGCCGGCTGGTCGAGGAGTGCGCGTTGCGTGGAGTGTCCGCGATCGTGCTCGACCCCAACAACGACCTGGCGCGGCTCGGCGATGCGTGGCCGCAGCCGCCGGATGCCTGGGGGCCGCACGACGCGGCTCGCGCCGACGACTACCTGCGCAACACCGACGTCGTCGTCTGGACGCCCCGCCGGGAATCGGGCCGGCCACTGACCTTCCGTCCGTTGCCCGACTTCGCCGCGGTCACTGACGACCCGGATGAGTTCCGCCTGGCCATCGACACGGCCGTCGCCGCGCTCGCACCCCGCGCCCGCGCCGACGGCTCGACCGCGAAGGCCGAACAGTCTCGCGCCGTTCTCAACCAGGCACTGCAGTACTTCGCGCGCAGGACCGGCGGCGGGCTCAAGCAGTTCCTGGATCTGCTCGGTGACCTGCCCGATGGCGTGTCGCGACTGGCCAAGGCGCATGAGATGGCTGCGGACATGGCGCAGACCCTGCACGCGGCCATGATCAACGATCCTCTGTTCGGTGGTGAGGGCGAGCCCCTGGACCCCAGCGTGCTGCTCACCCCGGCGACCGGCAAGCGCGCCCGGATCTCGGTGATCAGCCTGGTCGGCCTGCCAACGGAGGAACAGCGGCAGAGCTTCGTCAACCAGCTCCAGATGGCTTTGTTCGCCTGGATCAAGCGTCACCCCGCCGGCGACCGGCCGCTCGGCGGGCTGCTGGTCATGGACGAGGCGCAGACCATCGCTCCGTCCGGTTCGCTGACCGCGAGCACCTACAGCACCCTTGCGCTGGCCTCGCAGGCTCGCAAGTACGGACTCGGCCTGGTGTTCGCCACGCAGGCGCCCCGTGGTATCCACAACCGGATCTCCGGCAACGCCACCACGCAGTTCTTCGGGTTCCTCAACAGCCCGCCGCAGATCGCCGCGGCCAAGGAGATGGCGGCCGCGAAATCCAGTGCGGTGCCGGACATCTCCCGGCTGGGCGCCGGTCAGTTCTACGCCGTCGCCGAAGGCCTGGCCTTCCAGAAGATTCGCACCCCCATGTGCCTGAGCTACCACCCGCCGAGTCCGCTGACCGTCGAGGACGTCATCGCCCGCGCTCGGCAGGAGTGACGTCCGCGCGCGAAGCGGAGAAGGGAACCCGCCGTGGAGAGAGCGATCCAGAGTCTGCTCGAGGCATTCCAGCAGGAACACGACCTGACCGAGCTGCCGGAACCCGAGGCGTCCGCAGGGAGCTGATCGACAGCACCGGCCGCTGAGGGTCCGACGGCGATCACGTCGGTGGTTGAACCTCTTCGGTCCCAGCCGTCCGGGCACGAGCAAACCGGTACGCTGACCCCGCGGAAGGGTGACCGGCGAGCAAGGGGGAGTCATGGCGACGATCGGTGACGTCGCGCGGGAGGCGGGCGTGGCGCGGAGCACCGTCTCCGCCGTCCTGAACGGCCGCAAGCTCGTGCTGCCCGAGACGCGCAAGCGGGTCGATGACGCGATCGCCAAGCTCAACTACTCCGTCAACGCCGGAGCTCGGGCGCTGGCGACCTCGCGAACCATGACCATCGGCGTGGTCGTCCACTTCCACGAGGCGGAGTTCAGCCCCGCACTGGCAACCTATCTCGTCGCGCTCTCGGACGCCGCGACCGAGAACGGCTATTCCGTCACGCTCCTGACCGAGGCCGACAGCAAGGGCGCGGTCCGGCGGGCCGTGGCCGGCAGGCGAGTCGACGGGCTGGTTCTGCTCAACGTCGTCGAGGGCGATCCTCGCCTCGAGCCGATCGTGGAGGCCGGCTTTCCCGCGGTGATGATCGGCATGCCCCAGGACGCCTCCGGCATCGACGCGGTCGACCTGGACTTCGCCGCCGGGGCGCGCCTGCTCGTGGACCATCTGGCCGATGCCGGGCATCGCCGGGCGATGTTCGTGCGCTGGCCCGACGACCTGTACGCCGCCGGCAGCACCTATGCCATCCGCTTCGCCGAAGCGGCGCGCGAGCGGGCGAGTGAGCGCGAGATGGACCTCGACGAGGTCGCTTGCGCTGTCGGTCCCGAGCAGGTCCGCGCGCTGCTGGGTGAGCGGTTGCGGCACGCCGGGGCTCCCGACGCGCTCCTGCTGCACAACGACGCCGCGGTCGCCATGCTGCCCTTCGCCCTGCACGACGTCGGCCTCCGGGTGCCGCAGGACCGGAGCGTGGTGTCGCTGCACTCAGCGGAGCTCGCCCGGCTGTACGCGCTGCCCTACACCTCCGTCGAGTCCGAGCCGGACTCCGTCGTCCACGAAGCCGTCGAGCTGCTCCTGCGCCGGATCGAAGCGCCGGACGAACCGCCGGTCGCGCGGCTGGTGGCGCCCCACCTCGTGCGCCGCGAAAGCGTCACCACACGCGGCTGACACGCCTCGCCGACGCCGGCCCGCCCCGGCCGAACACGTCACGGATCTGCATCAGCGAACCGGTTCGCTTGACGGTCGCCGATCCTGCGGGTCAAGATTGTCAGCGAACCGGTTCGCTGACTCGGTGACCGGGGTCCAACTCAATGGAGAGGCAGTGCGATGACAACGAGAACGCGCCAATACGTGGCGGTCGGGACCACGTTCCTGGTGAGCGCCGGCCTGGCGGCCTGTTCGGGCGGGACGACTCCCGCACCCGGATCCTCCGGTGCCGCGGCGGAGGGCACGACGACCGCCGAGATCGCCTTCTGGGACCCGTACCCGCAGCACACCGACGGCTCCGAATGGGACGAGCACGTCAAGGCCTGCGCCCCCGACGGGGCGACGATCGTGCGCACCAGCGCACCCCAGACCGACCTGTTCAACCAGCTGACTACCGCCGTCAAGGGGGGCACCGCACCCGACGTCGTCCTGCTGGACAACCCGATGGTGCCCGCGGCGGTCGAGGCCCAGCTGCTCGCCACGGCCGAGCAGTCCGGGATCGACACCGCAGGCGTCGATGAGAACCTGCTCGGCCCCGGCATCGTCGACGACGTCGCCTACGGGGTGCCGTTCGGCTCCAACGCCCTGGGCCTCTACTACAACGCCGACATCCTCGGCGAGGCCGGCGTCGACCCGGACTCCATCACCGACTGGGAGTCGCTGAACGCCGCGATCGAGAAGGTGACCGCCGCGGGATCGAAGGGCATCACGTTCTCGGGCGTGCCCGGCGAGGAAGGCGTCTTCCAGTTCGAGCCGTGGTTCTGGGGCTCCGGCGCGAACCTCGACGACATCACCTCGGCGGAAGCCGTCTCGGCAGGACAGCTCGTGTCCGACTGGATCGGCAGCGGAGCGGCCCCCAAGTCGGCCGCGACGGACAACCAGTCCGCGGCCTGGGACCTGTTCCTGACCGGTGAGTACGGCTTCGCCGAGAACGGGTCGTGGTTCGCCCAGGCTGCCGCCGACGCCGACTTCGCCACCGGTGTCATCCCGATCCCGGCGGCCGGCGGCGGGGTGGCTCCGGTGCCCACGGGCGGGGAGTTCGCCGTCGCGCCGCTCCAGCAGGAGGACGCGTCCGACCACTACGCGAACGCCGCGGCGGTCATCGCGTGCCTGACCGACGGCGACAACGCGCTGGTGACGAACGAGACCCTCGGGTACCTGTCGGCCAAGGCGGACATCCGCGCGAAGCAGGTCGAGCAGAACCCGGTGTGGGAGCCGTGGGTCGCGTCCGTGGAGGGCGCACAGGGTCGCACCACCGAGCTGGGCGCACAGTACCCGGACGTCTCGGCGTCGCTGTCGGAGGCGATCCAGGGCGCACTGAACGCGGCCGGTGACGCCGACGGCGTGACGACGGCGTTCGAGAACGCCGGCGGCTTCTGACCGACCAGGGGCGCGTCCGCACCCACGCGGACGCGCCCCGGAGCATCGACGACGATCAGGTGATCCACCCATGACCACGTTGGCCAGTACGCAGGCCCCACCCGGTGCCGTGCCCGCCCAGGACCGGGCTCCCCGGCCTCGCCGCCGCACCACGATGTGGGCCGGGATCGGGTTCGCCGCACCCCTGGTGACCTATCTCCTCCTGTTCTACGCCTACCCGCTGGCGCAGAACCTGTGGATGAGCCTCCACCAGTTCGACCGCAACACCTTCGTCAACGGCGGAGCGCCCTGGGTCGGCCTCGCCGTCTATCAGGAGGTGTTCGCCCAGCCGCGGTTCTGGCCGGTGGTAGGGCAGACCGCGACCTTCACGATCGTCTCGATCGTGTTCCAGTACGGGCTGGGCCTCGCGCTGGCGACCTTCTTCCACCGCGGCGGCTTCCGCCTGTCCGCCACGCTCCGGGCGCTGTTCCTGGTGCCGTGGCTGCTCCCGATGATCGTGTCCGGCACCGTCTGGCAGTGGATGATGAACCCGGACAACGGCGTGCTCAACGCCCTGATCGGTGTCTTCGGCCTCGACCCCGTCTGGTGGCTCAGTGCCGACAACTCGCTGACGGCCGTCGTCATCGCCAACATCTGGCTCGGGATCCCGTTCAACCTGGTGATCCTCTACTCGGGCCTGCAGAACATCCCCGGAGAGCTGTACGAGGCGGCGTCCCTGGACGGCGCGAGCGCGTGGCAGCAGTTCTGGCGCATCACGTTCCCGCTGCTGCGGCCGGTGTCGACCGTCACGGTGCTGCTCGGCCTGATCTACACCCTCAAGGTCGTGGACATCATCTGGATCATGACGTCGGGGACCGGAACGTCCCAGACGCTGGCCACCTGGGCCTACGGCATGGCCGTCGGCCAGGGCAGCTCCTCGGTCATCCGGTACTCCGAGGCCTCGGCCGTCGGGACGATCCTGCTGATCGTCGCGCTCCTCTTCGGCCTGATCTACATCGCCGTCCAGCGCCGGCAGGAGGAAGACTGACCATGCCGTCCCGTTCCTTGTGGAAGTCCCCGCTCGCGGTCGCGCTGACCGCCCTCATGCTCTTCCCGGTCTACTGGATGGTGAACGTCTCGCTCACCCGCCGCGACAGCATCCGTCGTGGCGACCTCGTGCCGCTGGACTTCACGACCGACCACTACGCCGTCGTCCTGCGCGACCAGTTGCCCTACCTGGCGACGAGCGTCGTCGTCGGCCTGGGTACGGTCGTGCTGACCCTCGCCGTCGCCGCGCCGGGCGCGTACGCCCTGGCCCGGCTGGCGGTGCCGGGACGCCGGGTGCTCCACTTCGTCCTCATCGTGGCGCAGATGGTGCCGGCGGTGGTGATGTCCCTGGGCTTCTACTCGATCTACAACCAGCTCGGCCTGCTCAACACCATCCCGGGGCTGGTCCTGGCCGACTCGACCATCGCGGTCCCGTTCGCGGTCATGCTGCTGTCGGCGTTCATGTCCGGGATACCGCGCGAGCTGCTGCAGGCGGCTCAGCTCGACGGTGCCTCCACCTGGCGAACCTTCCGTTCGGTCGTGCTGCCGATCTCGCACAACTCCCTGATCACCGCGGCCCTGTTCGCCTTCCTGTGGTCCTGGTCGGACTTCCTGTTCGCCTCGACCCTCAACCGGGAGGGCGGCGACCTTCGCCCGATCACCATGGGCATCTACCACTACATCGGCGCCCAGAACCAGGAGTGGGGACCGATGATGGCGACCGCCGTCGTCGCCTCCGTGCCCGCCGCCGTCCTCCTCGTGGTGGCGCAGCGGTACGTCGCCGCGGGCGTCACCGCCGGCGCGGTCAAGGACTGATCCCGGACCCGTCCGGTCCACCAACTCCCCGGCCGCCGCCGACCGGCGCGCGGTACCTCACAGAGAGCGACACCTACCCGATGCAGATCTTCGAGACCGGCCCGGACAGCATCACCTGGCGTGGCGGTGGTCAGACCCTGGTCGTCCAGGCCTGGGGGGCGAGCGCGGTACGCGTCCGGTGCGCGCCCGGGGACGTCGTCGTCGACACCGACTTCGCCCTGCTGCCGCTGGCACCCGCGGAGGCGGCGATCACCACCGACGGCAGTGAGGCCCGGCTGGCAGTCGGCAGGCTCACCGTCGTCCTGCGCGCGTGGGACTACTACGACGAGCAGGTCGGCTACCAGGTCTACCGCTGCGCGGTGGAGTTCCGCGACGCCGCGGGCAAGGTCCTGCTGCGCGAGCTGGACGCCGGCGGGTCGCTCAAGCTCGATGCGCGCGCCTTCCGCCCGATCACCGGCGGCGACCACCAGCTCACCGCCGCGTTCGAGCCCGTCCCCGGCGAGAAGCTCTACGGGATGGGGCAATACCAGCAGCAGATCCTGGACATCAAGGGGTCCACCTTCGAGCTCGCCCACCGCAACTCCCAGGCCAGCGTGCCGTTCGTGGTCTCCAGCGCCGGCTACGGGTTCCTGTGGCACAACCCCGCGATCGGGCGCGCCACGTTCGCGGCCAACCGCACCGAGTGGGTCGCCGAGTCCACGAAGCAACTCGACTACTGGATCACGGCCGGTGACACCCCCGCCGCGATCGCCTCGGCCTACGCGGACGCGACCGGCCATGCCCCGATGATGCCCGAGTACGGCCTGGGCTACTGGCAGTGCAAGCTGCGCTACTGGAACCAGGAACAACTGCTGGAGGTCGCCCGGGAGCACAAGCGCCGGGGGTTGCCGATGGACGTCATCGTCGCCGACTTCTTCCACTGGCCGAAGATGGGCGACTTCCGCTTCGACGAGGAGTTCTGGCCGGACCCGCAGGCCATGGTCGACGAGCTGGCCGAACTGGGGATCGAGCTCATGGTCTCGGTCTGGCCGCAGGTCTCGACCGAGTCGGAGAACTTCCCGCTCCTGAAGAAGGAGAACCTGCTGGTCCGCACCGACCGTGGCATCGACCTGCAGATGGGGTTCCAGGGCCCGAGCGTCTTCCTGGACGCCACGAACCCGCGCACGCGCGAGGTCGTCTGGGACATCTGCCGGCGCAACTACCACGACCTGGGCATCAAGCTCTTCTGGCTCGACGAGGCCGAGCCCGAGTACGGCGTCTACGACTTCGACAACTACCGCTACCACCAGGGTTCGAACCTGCAGGTCGGGAACATCTACCCGCAGGCCTTCGCCCGCACCTTCTACGAGGGCCAGCGGGCCGCCGGGCAGGATCAGGTCGTCAACCTGCTGCGCTGCGCCTGGGCCGGCAGCCAGCGCTACGGGGCTCTGGTCTGGTCAGGAGACATCCACTCCACGTACGAGGACCTGCGCCGCCAGATCACGGCCGGCATCCACATGGGCGTCGCCGGCATCCCCTGGTTCACCACGGACATCGGCGGCTTCCACGACGGTGACATCACCGACCCGGACTTCCACGACCTGCTGATCCGCTGGTTCCAGTTCGGCACCTTCTGCCCCGTGATGCGCATGCACGGCGACCGGAAACCCTATGAGGACGTCGTGGCCGCCGACGGGACGCCGCGGCTGCGCAGCGGCGCGTCGAACGAGCTGTGGAGCTTCGGGGAGGACGCGTACCAGATCCTCGCCAGGTACGTCCGCCTGCGCGAGGCGCTCCGGCCGTACACGCGGCGCCTCATGGAAGAGGCGCACCTCGACGGCCAGCCCGTCATGCGCGGCATGTTCCACGAGTTCCCCGCCGACCCGACGTGCTGGGACCTGTCCGACCAGTACATGTACGGCCCCGACCTGCTCGTCGCCCCCGTGGTCCAGCCGCACGCCACCAGCCGCACGGTGTACCTCCCGGCCGGCGCCTGGTGGACCGACCTCCACACCGGCGAGAAGACCGAAGGCGGCCAGTGGGTGGAGGTGGCGGCAGACATCGCCGTGATCCCCGTCTTCGCCAGGGACGAAGCCCTGCCCGAACTGGTCGGAGCGGTCTAGATCCCCAGCTCGATCCTCCCCACCTCTGACGTCGACCCCACCCATAGCAGCAGGCCCGCCCCCGATGGAGGCGGGCCTGCTGCTACAGGTGGGATGTCGGCTCACGTCTTCGACAGGTCGACCAGTGGAACGGTGAACACACGTGGCCGGACCGGGCCCGGGGCCTCCACGACGGCTTCCTTCCCTGTCCATCCTGGTCGGATCGTCTTCACGACACCCTCGGCACCGCGCTCGGTGCTCGACGCTCCGGTGACCGTCACCTTGGCACCCTCGGCGATCGCGCCGCCCATGATCTTCTTCTCTCTGTTGTCACTCCTGGCCGGGGCCGATCCGCACCACGTTCATCTCGTGATCATGGGGCGCCGACTCGACGGGTGAACGAGAGCTTGCCAGCGAACAAAGAACGTCGTCAAGATAAATGGTGATGTAAATATTGGACGACCGTCCAGCCTTTGCGTCCATGCGTTTCTTTACCTCGGAACCAGTTTTCTGTAGATTTGCGACATCCGTTTGGTGATGCGCGAATGAATGTCGGGCATGCTGCTCGGGAAGCCGCGTCCCGCGAGTCGACGACGACGCCGACGCCCAGGCATTCCGCGGTGGATCCGCTGGGCAGGTGCGTCGGACCGTCGTGGAGCAGTGCCTGCGTCAAAGGCTGTGCGAGGGATCTTCCTGGCGTCGGAGGAAGCTCCGGACGATCTTGTTGAACGGCTGCGGTGCCTGGAGGTTGCTGACGTGTCCGCAGGCGGGGATCAGGTCCAGGGTCGCAGCGGGGATCTGCCGCTCGAACTCGCGTGCCACCGCGAGGGGTGAGCGGGCGTCGAGCTCCCCCCAGATCAGCTGCGTCGGTACTGCGATCGTGGGCAGGACCTCCCTGAGGTCGGCCTTCGCCATCGCGGTGAGAGCGGTCAGCACGCTGCGGCGTCGTACATCGGCCGTCATCGCGGTCAGCAACGGCACGAACCGTGCAGGCGGGTCGCCCGCGAAAAGGTTAGGCAGGGTCGGGTCGAACTGATCGTCGGGCGCAGCGAGCGCTACCTGGACGCCGGCCAGACGCGCTTCGGCCTCCTGGGCGCCGAGCGAGCCGCGCCAGCCCGCGTACCCGTCCGCCAGCACCATGGCGCGGACCACATCGGGGTGGCGCCGATACAGCTCGAGGATCACGGTGGTGCCCCACGACAGCCCGACCACCGGCGCCGGCGAGATGCCGAGTGCCCGGATCATCTCGGCGAGGCAGTCGGCGTAGTCGGCCAGGTCGTACCCGTCCGGAACGTCGTCGGATCCACCGGCGCCCGGCTCGTCCCAGGCGATCGTCGTGAACTCGTCGGAGAGATCCTCGAACTGCGGGGTCCAGGTCCGGCCGTCCTGCTCACCGCCGTGCACGAACATCACCGCAGGTCCGTCGCCGACGCGGCGGTAGGCGAGTCGGAGGCTGTTCGCCTCGACGGTGTCCATGCTTCGACTGTAGGTGACCATGCGCCGTCCGGGTGCCCAGATGTGCGGTCGCGGGGCCGGCTGTCCCGGTGGTCTGCGGAGACGGCCGATGGACCGCGTGGGCGTGGGCGTCGCGCGGTCGAGGTGATGTCGCCCGCCGGTCCACCGGGCCTTGCCAGGGCGGCTCAGGACAAGTACGTTGGCCAGCGAACCGGTTCGCTGAGCCGCGTCGCGAGATCGAGCGCTTCCCCGCGCTGCGCTCGTCGGCCTCTGAGCGAACCTCTCAACGATGAGAGAGAGACGAGATGAAGCAACGGTCGTTCGCGAGAATCTGTGGCGCGGTCGCCGCAGCCGCGATCATCCCTCTGACCGCGGTGCCCGCTGCCGCCGAGGAGGCAGGGGTCATCAGGGTCGACCTCGGGCAGAGTACGGGTGACTTCCTCGGAGGTGCCTCGGGCACCCTCTACGGCCTCTACGACGAAGGCCTGCCGTCGGAGAACCTGGTCGACGGCATCGACCTCACCACGGTCGCCACCAAGGCGCAGGACGGTCCGCAGCACCCCGGGGCCGACGCGCTCGAGGTTCTGCCGTCGATCGCGGACAACGCGGACGGCGACGTCTACATCTACATGACGGACATCCACCGCGGCTTCCCCTACCAGTGGCCCGGTGACACGCCCGAGGAGAAGCTCGACACCTATCTCGGGAAGATCCGGCTCCAGGCGGAGCAGGTCGCCTCAATGCCGGCCGAGTACCAGGACAACGTCGTGTTCCTGCCCTTCAACGAGCCTGCCGGCAACATGTTCGGCACCGGTAGCTGGAGCTACAACGGCATCAGCTGGCTGAACGACCCGCAGTACTTCTTCGCCGCCTGGGACCGGGCCTACGCCGAGATCCACGCGGTGCTGCCCGGCGCGCGCATCGGCGGACCGAACAGCATTCACCTCTACGACCAGATCTACGGCTTCATGGAGCACACTCTCGAGGCCGACACGGTTCCCGATGTGATGATCTGGCACGAGCTCTCCAATCCCGCCACCATCCGTACGAACGTGAACAAGTACCGTGGCTGGGAGGACCAGTTCTTCGCGGGTACGGCCTACGAGGGCACGCACCTGCCGATCAACATCACCGAGTACGCGTACAACTACCACACGTCGGTGCCCGGTCAGATGATCCAGTGGGTCTCGGCGCTCGAGGATTCCAAGGTCTACGGCGACATCGCGTACTGGAACATCGACGGCAACCTCTCCGACTCCGCCGTGCAGGCCAACCGGGCCAACGGCCAGTGGTGGCTGCTGCACGCGTACAGCCAGATGAGCGGTCAGACCGTCGCGGTCACCCCGCCCCAGCCCAACGTCAGCTACACCCTCCAAGGGGTCGCGACGCTCGACGCCGGAAAGAAGCAGGCCCGCGTCCTCATGGGCGGTGCGAGCGGCGCGTACACGCTCGAACTCGACAACGTTCCCTCCGGCACCTTCGGGCAGGACGTCCACGTGGCGGTGCGCGAGATCGGGTGGAGCGGCCAGATCGGCGACTCCGCCGCGCCCGACCCCGTCGCGGAACTGGACGTGGCCGTGAGCGGCGGCACCGCGGCGGTCGAGTTCGGTGCCGGCGCGCTGCCGGAGCTCGACGCCGAATCGGCCTACGAGATCATCGTGACCCCGAGCGTCTCGCCCGGGCAGGAGGCCGTGTCGCGGACCGCGTGGGAGGCGACGTACGAGGCCGAGGACGCCACCGTCACCGGTGAGGGGCTGCACATCAACGGCCCCGAGGGCTCCCCGTCGAATGTCTCGAAGTTCTACACCTCCGGTGGCTACAACGTCGGCGGGATGCGAACGGGGGCTGACAACTCGCTCGAGTTCAGCGTGAACGTGCCGCAGGACGGCACCTACGACCTCAGTGTGTTCGCCAGCTCGCACAACCTCGACGCCCAGGTGGAGGACCAGGGGCCGACGAACGTCTTCCTCAGCGTCGACGGCGAGGCTGCCGGCGAGCAGGAACTCTTCCTGTCGCCCGGGTACAAGTGGGTCGTGTGGGACCACACCGACACCACCGTTGACCTCACGGCGGGCGAGCACACCATCACTCTGTCGACCGACAGCCTTCAGGGATCCGGTGAGATCACCGGTGACGTCATCCTCGACAAGATCGACCTGTCGCTGGCCAACCCCGACTACGGGAACGATGTGTACGAGGCCGAGTTCGCGGAGCTCTCGGGTGGGGCCACGCCCGTCTACGAGCAGGGCCACCAGGGTTCCGGCCCGGGTGCGGCGACGGTCCCGGCCGGCGGGAGCGCGACGTTCTGGGTCTACTCGCCGGCTGACGCGGGTGCCCGGCTCGACATCGACAGCCGCGGTGACCGCCCGGTGGAGATCGAGGTCAACGGGGAATCGGTGACGACCGGTCACGGCGGCATCGTCGATGCCTTCCTGCTCGGCGGCCTCAACAAGATCGTCGTGCCGGGCGCCGCGAACCTGGCTCTGGACCGACTGGTCGTGGCCACCGACGACACGCTTGAGTCCGACGTGTACGAGGCCGAGAGCGCCACGCTCGCCGGGACCGCCGAGGCCACCAACCTGTCCCTCGCCTCGGGCGGGGCGGCTGTGACCGGCATCGGCGGCGACCCGGGGAACGGCAACACCCTGACGTTCAGCGGCGTCCAGGCGGCCGAGGCCGGGCAGTACGCACTGACCTTCCGGTACTCCAACGAGGAGCAGTCACCCGCCACGCATTACAACCCGGACCCGGTGGCCCGCTACGCCTACGTGTCGGTCAACGGCGCCGAGCCGATCCGCGCGATCTTCCCGCACTCGTTCCACGAGAACAACTTCTGGGAGCACACCGTCGTGGTCGACCTCCAGGCGGGAGCGAATACGATCGTGATCCGCGGCGAGGAGAAGCCGCAGTTCGACGGCACCAGCTACGCCTCCGACGACTGGCCCGACGTGCTGTTGCGGTCGAAGTTCGCGCCGAACCTCGACCGGATCGAGGTCGCCCCGCTGTTCGGCGACACAAGCTGGAGGCGTCTCGCGTCGCACAACTATCCCGACCGGTACGTGCGGCACGTCGGTTCCAACGTCCGCCTGGAAGGGAACGTGGATCCGGCTGAGGACGCACAGTTCCGGATCGTTCCCGGCCTGGCCGACAGCTCCTCCGGCTCCGTGTCGCTCGAATCGGTGAGCAACCCGGGTCAGTACCTGCGCCACTCGAACTTCGAGATGGTGCTGGCGACGGACGACGGCACCGCGTTGTTCGACAGGGACGCGACGTTCAGCCTGGTCGACGGTCTCGCTGACCCGTGGTGTGCCTCGCTGCGATCCTTCAACTACCCCGACCAGCATGTGCGGCACTCGGGATTCGAGTTGCAGCTCGACCCGATCACCGACGCGCTCGGCCGAGCGGACGCCACCTTCTGCGTCACCAGCTGATCCGTCCCTCGGGGACGTCGTCGGAACCACCGGCACCGGGCTGCGTCACCTGGTTCCACGGCAGGGCCGTCACCACGGGTAGTGGTGACGGCCCTGTTGCCGTTCCGGCGGTCAGCTGCTGCACCGAGCCCGTGTCTTGGTCAGCCCGCACGTCGCGGGCCGCCGAAGGGCGGTACCCAGAAGAAGCTGCTCGCGGTCTCCGGGTTGCCGCGCACGTACCGTGCGACCGACGGATACGGGCACAGCGGCCGGGTGCGGTCAGGAGCCCAGTCGGCAGGGACCTCCGGGTTCACGCCGCCCGCCCAGCCCCAGGGCACATCGGAGCCGGGAACGGCGAGCGGTGCGTCCGGCCGCCGTCACGCCATGGTGCAGGGCGTGCCGTTGAGCAGGATGGCGCTCGGCGCCACCGGGGAGCCCGAGGCGAGGAAGCCGAACGTCCACGTCGCGCCCGGCGCGAGGTCGGGGGCCCACCCCGGCGCGTCGACGGTCACGGTCGACCCGGACTGCGTGGCAGTCCCGTTCCACGACTGCGAAATGACCTCGCCGTTCGTGAATTCCCAGGTGACGACGACATTCTCGACCGTCTCGGTCCCGGTGTTCGTCACCGATATCTCACCCTGGAACCCGCTGTTCCACTGGTTGACGAGGTTGTACGACGCCGCACAGGAGATGGCGCCCGGGTCCGACTCCTCGTCGGTGGTGAACGTCGCCGCACCGCCGGCCTGTGAGGTGTTACCGGCGTTGTCGGTGGCGGTGACGCTGACCTCGTAGGTGGTCTCCGCGTCCAGCCCCGTCAGCTCGTGCGTCGTGTCCTCCGTCGTGGCCACGACCGCTCCGTCGAGCCGCACGTCGTACGAGGCGACGCCGGACTCGTCGTCGGTCGAGGCGGCCCACGTGAGGGTCGCGCCGTACGCGGTGACGTCGTCGGCCACGGGAGTGCCCGGCACCGTGGGCGGCGTCGTGTCGGGCTCGACCGTACCGGGCTCGGAGCCCCACAGCAGCTCGGAGCCCTCGTACAGGGTGATCCGGTCGTTCTTGGCCGGGTCGTCGCCGACCCCGGCGTACGACCAGTCGTTGCTCGGGTGCCACACGTCGGCGGTCACGCGGAACTGGATCTCGCGGCGATGCTGCGACTGCCCGCCCGGGTACACGGGTGAACCCGAGCAGTCGATCTCCACGTAGTACTGGTCCCCGCCGGCGTGTCCGACGGTCGCCGCGCCGTCCGGGCACTCGCTGTAGTTCGTCGAGGCCTGGATCGTGGACGGGTCCGCACCCGCGTCCAGGGTGAACCAGTAGCGCACCCGCACGTCGTCGAGCACCCGCGCGGGGAACGCGGACCGGTTTCGCACCATGGCCTTGATCTCGGTGAACTGGGTACCCGGCTGGTTGAGGCTGGACTCGACGAAGAACTCGTCCTGGTCGGGCGCCTCCGGCTGCGGGAAGTTCGCGAGCGGCGTGCCGCCGTACTCGTCGACCAGGTAGGCAACGGCCGAGGTGAAGCCCGCGTTGTAGTCGGTGGCGACCTCGTTCGCCACGTAGTCCGAACGGTCGTCGGTGTACGAGTCGTCGGGGGAACCGGGGCCGCCGACGAGGGCGCCGTAGAGGGTGTGCCGCGTCTCGGCCGGGTCGTTCAGGGAGTCGAGCCACGACCCGTGGGCGGTGCGATGGTGCGGATTCTGGGGCGGGTTCTCGCCGAACCCGACGACGTACGACGAGCCCCGCGGATTGTCGCCGAGCGCGTAGTCGATCTGGCCCACGCCGAAGTCGTGGTAGGCCTGCGCGCGCGGCGTGTCACCCTGCTGCGCGAGCCAGTCGCCGTAGGTCAGGGCGACGAACGCCGTGTTCGCGGCGTAGCGCAGCGACCCCCACGTGTCGAGGTGTGCCTGCCCGCCGGGGGAGTAGGTCACCCGCTCGCCGTTGTACCCGGTGGTCCAGTAGTCGAGCCACCGGTTCGCGTCGTCGACGTACCGCCGGTCGCCGGTCGCCCGCGCCAGCAGCGCGTAGGAGCCGTAGGACTTGTCGTCCCACGCGACCGTCCAGCGGTAGGCGCGCGTGTTGCTCTGCGGCTCGGTCCCCAGGTGGTCGTACTCCGCCTCCGCCTTGGCGAGGTAGGAGGCGTCACCCGTGGCCTCGTAGAGCCAGTACGCGCCCCAGACGAGCTCGTCCTGGTACCCCGACCACGAGTTGTAGAAGTTCCCGGCGGGGACGCAGTCCGAGTACTCGCCCCGGTAGGTGTCCGCGAAGTCGTAGAGCTGCTCGGCGTGGGTGACCAGCTCGGCCGCGTAGGCGGGGTCGGAGTCCGAGAACACGATGGACGACGCCGCCATCGCGGCCGCCGTCTCGCCCGCGACGTCGCTACCAGGACAGGACGCGTCGACCTTGAACGCCGGGCGCTCCATCTGCATGGCCTCGGCCGGACCCCACCACTTGTGGTCGTCGTCGCCGTCGCCCACCTGGGCGTAGAGCACGTTCGGTTCGGGGTGCGCCTTGATGAAGTAGTCGTTCACCCAGCGCAGCGAGTCCAGGAGCTCGTCCTCCTGGCCCGACGCCGCGTAACCGCCGGGGCTCTCGATGGCGCCCCACGCGAGCATCGTCGTCGAGAAGGCCATCGGCAGGCCGAACTTCACGTGGTCGCCCGCGTCGTACCAGCCGCCCGTCAGGTCGAGCCCGACGTCGGCGCCGTCGTCCATGCCCGAGTCCCCGCGCCAGTTGACGCGGAAGTCGTCGGGGAGGTCGCCGGAACGCTGGGCGTCGTAGAAGAACAGAGACTTCTGCAGGACCTCGGCGTAGTTGTGGTCGCCGGCGGCGGACGCCGCGGGGGCGACACCCGCGGCGCCTGCCGCGAGCAGTGCGCAGGTCGCCGTGAGCGCGGTGGCCCTGGCCGCCGCGCGTCGTCGTGCGCTGGGTCGTGAATGCATGGCTACCTCTCGGATCCGCCCGCGTCCACGTCGACGCAGGTCCGTCCGATACTTTCGTGAGCCGTCCGGCGGGCGGCAAGGAACGGCCGGGGGCCGAAACGTTTAGCGGGGCGCCGGCACTGCCGGCGCCCCGTTCACAGCCCCCGGGCGAACTCGCTGATCAGCGACGGCACCGCGGCGTCGAACCCCGCGACGTCGAGCATCCCCGGGTCGGCCGGGTCGGCGATCGAGAACTCGGTCGCCGTCATGCCGACGACGACGAGCCGTGCCGCGATCCCCGAACGCTCCCGGTACTCGCGCAGTGCCTGGTACGGGTGCACCTCGCCGTGCCACGTCTCGTTGTCCGTGTAGACGACGAACGTGTCGACCTCCAGGCGCTCGCGGGTCGCGTGCAGCATCGGCTGCGCGCAGTCCGTCGCCCCCATCGGCAGCGAGTCGACCACGCGCAGGGCGTCGTCGAGCCGCTGACGCGGCGAGATGCGCAGCGGCGTCAGGGCGGGCGGACGGCCCCACCCGTTCGCGCCGCCACCGGTGTCCGCGGTGAAGCCGACGGCGGTCGCCGTCGGTTCCGTGGCGAGCTGGACCAGCGCGAGCGCCGCCGCGGCCTCCCGGGGCGTGATCGGCAGGCCCGAGATCGTCGTGAAGCCCATCGACCCCGACACGTCCACGGCGAGCATCGTCCGCGTGCCGGACGGCTCGACGGCACCGAAGGCCGCGTAGAACGCGGCATCCAGCGCGTCGGCGACCGCCGGCGTCGGCTCCCACGTGCCGGCACCGCGTGCGGACCGCCCCGAGGCGTACGTCCGCTGCGCCACCAGCGCGTTCACCGGGTGCACGCGGGCGCGGCGCAGCCGCTCCGGGTCGGCCAGCAGCGCGGCCACCTGGGCGGTCCGCCCGCCCGCGGCGGGCAGCATGCCGAGACGCGTCAGCCGCGGGAGCTGGCGCATCAGCGCCGTGGCGGGTACGCCGACGTCGAGCAGGGCGTCCCAGACCGCGGTCTCACCGAGCGCGGCATCGGGCAGCATCTCCCAGGTCAGGCCCGCGTCGCGCACCAGCGCGGCCCAGGTCGCGACGTCGGAGGTCTCCTGCGCGCGCACGAACGACTCGATCAGGCGCGGGGTCGCGTCACCGGTCGCGCCGTGGGCGATCCAGTCGAACGTGGCCCGCAGGGCCGGGTCTGCGGTGACCGGGTGCGCCAGCCGCAGCAGGTCGCGGTGCGACCACCCGTCGCGCTGCCGGTACTTGACCGCCTGGTAGGCGACGGCGGCCACGTCCTTGTCCGTGTACCACCGGCCGACGGCGCGGCGCAGCCCGCGACCCCAGCCGCGGAACTGCTCGACGTAGCCCGCGAACTGGAACAGGTGGGTACCGGTGCGCGCCACGCGCGGCAGCGCCGCGAGAGCCGCCGGGGCACTGCTCGGCACCGACGTCGCCGCGGCCAGCGCGAACAGCGCCGGCTGCTGCCGGGGCGCGGCACCGCGCGTCGAGACGTCCACGATGGTGCGGACCAGCGTCTCCGGGTCCTGCTCCGCCATGCGGAGCACGAGCGCGGCGTTGTCCCGGGCGAGGTCACGAGGCGCGGCGTAGTAGGTGCCGCCCTCGACGCCGAGCGTGAGGAAGCGGCGCAGCCGCGCGGCGTCGTCGAGCACGAAGGTGTACCCGCCGGCCACGTTCCGCTCCTGGCGGGCGTAGGCCTGCTCGTGCTGCGGGGTCCGGCGGCGGCTGATGGCGCGCAGGATGTCCATGGGTACTTCCCTCCTCGTACGTGGGGACGACGACGGCGGTGGCCGGGTCGGTCTGTTCGGTGCGGACATGCCGAGGCGGTGGCGGGGTGTCCCGTGATGGACACCCGCCACCGCCCCGGTGGTGAGCGGGCGTGTGACGCCACCGGTGGTAGAACACCCGGCGAACCGGGCGGTGGCAGAACACCCGGTGAACCGGGCGCGGGGCTCGAACCCGCACTGCCATGGCCAGGTAACCGATCGGCTCCGGCCCGCTCCGACGAGGTCCGGGCGGGCGTGTGATCGACCGCCGGGACGACTCATGCTCTGCCAGTTGAGCTACGCCACCCGAAGTGACGGCGGGACTCGAACCCGCAACCCTGAGTACCAAGGAGTTAACCGACCGTCTCCGGCCCGCCCGGTACCTCGTCCGTTGTTCAGTTGTCCGGGCGTGAGCCTAGAACGGGGCCGACGACGTCCGCGACGTTATTTCCGGTCCGGTGGTCGTTGTCCGCGACTCGCCGTGCCGGGGTGCGGGTGGGCGAGATCTTCGATGCAGCAAGTTGTCCACAGATTATCTGGAACCTCAAATGTGCGGATGCGTGTGCGAGTTCATGATGCGAGAATAGGCACCATGATGCTTCGTCGGGTAAGTCTGCTGTGGAGCGGCGTGGACGCCGCTGCCGGTGGTGCTGCGCCCGTAGCGACCGTGTCCGACGGCGGTCGTGGGGCACGCAACACGACCCTGCGGACTGCTGCCGGCGAGGCCGGGCCGGTGGCGCTGGCTGCGATGAGCAGTCGCCCGGTCGAGCCCGCGAAGCGTGTCGCGGCCATGGTCGCCACGCCGGAGGTTCCGACGCTGGAGGATCTGGCTCGCGCGGTGGACGACGTGGCGGAAGCAGAGGCGCGGGTGGCCGCGATGTCAGGTCGCATGATGGCCGCCGTCGAGCGCGCACGCCGTATCGCCGAGCAGGTCTCCCGTGACGCGCTGGTCGACACCGAGGCGGCGGCCAAAGCGACCCGTGCGCAGGGCCGGCGTGGCACGCTGGCCGAGTGGGTGGAGAACCTGGCCCGGCGCGGCCTGGCGGCGGAGCTGGGTGCGGTGATGCAGGTGGCCGGTCAATCCGCGGCAGGGCTGCTGACCGACGCCGAGATCCTCGCCTCGACAGGGGTGAGGGTCCTCGACGAGTTGTTGGACGGACGCATCTCCCTGGCCCACGCCCGGGCGATGGCGTCCCAGCTTGCGGGCTTGGATCCCGAGGTCGCGGACAAGGTGACCGACGAGATGATGAACCCTCCCGTGGTCGAGGATCCTGAGCAGGCGGACGGTCCGCCGCCCCCGCCCGCGCAGGTGTTCACCGGCGGCGTGCTCTCCCCTGGCCAGGTGCGTCGTCGTGCCCGCAACGCCAGGGAGAAGCACCATCGCGAACCGCTGGACGTGCGGTGCCAGAAGGCGGCCGACCACAGGTTCGTGCGCCTGGAGGAGGTCGGCGACGGCATGGCGCACCTCGAAGCGTTCCTGCCGAGCGTGACCGCTCACGCGATCGACGACCGGCTGCGGACCACCGCGAACCAGGCACGCAAGCACGGCGACCCGCGCACGCGCGCTCAGCTCCGGGCAGACGCACTGACCGAGCTGCTCCTCGCCGCGACGCCCGGTTCCGCGACGGCCGGCCCCGAGACGGGCGACGTGCCCGTCCGGGTGACCGGCGACGGCGTGCCCGCAGGAACGCCTTGGACCGACGAAGCGCTGACCTGTCGCGTTCATGACCACGGCGGCGGGGCCGGCGACGGCGGCGAGGGCTGGGACGGCAGCGTCGACGGGAAGGAGGACCGTGAGCGGAGCGCACCCGGTCACGCCCTCCACGCCGACGAGCGCGACGGCTGGATGTGGTTGGCGCCGCTGGCGCGGTCGATCCGCCCCGTGGTGCACGTGACCGTGCCACTGCTGCGCGTTGCCGGTCTCCTGCACCACGAGGAACTCGACCCGGGTGCCGGACCGGCGATGCTGGACGGGCAGGTCCCTGTCGACGACGAGACCGCTGCCCGGCTGATCGCGCAGGCACCCAGCCTGCGGCGCCTGCTGACGCATCCCGAGACCGGCGCGGTGGTGTCGGTCGGCAGGGACTCCTACGCCGTGCCCGCGGATCTGCGCGAATACCTCAAGCTCCGGGATGTGACCTGTCGCTGGCCCGGATGCAGCGCTCGTGCCGAACGCTGCGACATCGACCATGCCACCGACTGGGCCCACGGGGGCCGTACCGACCACGACAACCTGGTGCACCTGTGCAGGGCGCACCACATCACCAAGCACCAGACCCGCTGGACCTCGGATCTGGCGCCCGACGGCACCATCACCTGGACCAGTCCCACCGGCCGCCGATACACGACCCACCCGCAAGGACACCTCACCCGCGACACCCCGAGGGAGGGCGTCACCCGCGAGATCCCGAAGCAAGGCGTCCCCGGCAACAGGACCGACAACGGAAGCACAGGCTCTCTCCGACCGGACGACGCCGTGCCCTTCTGATCCGTTCCTGGTCGCCCTGACCCGTTCCTGGTCGCCGTATGAGGCTGACCTCGGTCACGGTCCGGTGACGATGTGTCGTTTCCGCGCAACGAACCGGGCATCCCACCCGTCTCCTCTCATGGAGAACGGCACGCGCCGACCCTGAGCAGGGGAGACACGCGCCGACGGCGGGCGACGACGGCCTGGCGGGCCGCGGGCCGGATGGCGTGCCCGCCACACGAGAGAACGGAAAGCCATGGACGACGGCGCGACACGCAAGATGACGATCGGCACCCTGGGTGTGGTGGCACTGGCGGCCGCGCTCGTCACGGCCAGCAGCAGCGAGGCCCGGGAGAGCAGGGCAGACGCACCCGCCACGCCGTCGGCCACCAGCACCGATCCGACGGGGGGCACCATGTCGGCCGCCTCCCTGGAGTCGGCGCTGGACGCGCGGCGCGCCGCCGAGCAGGAGAAGGCCGCCGAGCGCCGCGCCGACGCCGAGGCTCGGGTTGCCGCCGCGAAGGCCGCCGAGGAGGCCAAGGCAGAGGCGAAGGCCAAGGCCGAGGCAAAAGCCAAGGCCAAGGCGAAGGCCGAGGCAAAAGCCAAGGCTGAAGCGGAGGCCAAGGCCGAGGCGGAGCGGGAGGCCCGCCTGGCCGAGATCTCGTCCGGCGAGCAGGGCGAGCACGTGGCGCGGATGCAGGAGCGCCTGCGGGAGCTCGGCTATCAGGTCACGTCCGCGGACGGCGTGTACGGCGGCGAGACCTGGCAGGCGGTGGTCGCCTTCCAGAAGGTCGCCGGTCTGGGCCGGGACGCGGTGGCCGGACCGGCCACCAAGAAGGCTCTGGACAACGGCGTGGTCCCGGTCTCGCGTTTCGGCGGCACCGGCATCGAGGTCGACCTCGCCCGGCAGGTGCTGCTCGTCGTCGAGAACGGCAAGGTGATCCGGACGTTCAACGCGTCGTCGGGCAACGGCGAGAGCTACGAGGCCCTGGGCGCCCGGTACGTGGCGCACACCCCCACGGGCAGCTACGCCATGTACCGGCAGGTGGACGGTGTCCGGGAGTCGTCCCTCGACCTGGGGAACATGTACCGGCCCAAGTACTTCAACGGCGGCATCGCCGTGCACGGCTCGCCGTCGATCCCCGCCTACCCGGCCTCGCACGGCTGCATCCGCGTGTCCAACGCCGCAATGGACTGGATCTGGTCCTGGGGCGCTCCCATCGGCACCCCGGTCCACGTGTACTGACGCGGCACGGTTCAGTCGATCGGCAGGGCCAGGAGACCCTGGACCGTCTCGACGAGGTCGCGGCCGACGACGTCCGGGGCCGCGAAGATGTCCGGGAACTGGTCGTCGAGGCGGGCCACCCAGCCCGTGGTGAGGCCGGCGCGATGAGCGCCATGGGTGTCCCAGGCGTGCGCGGCCACCAGGGCGACCTGCCCCGGCTCGACCCCCGTGCTGTGTACCGCGTGGCGGTAGATCTCCGGTGCGGGCTTCCACCGCCGTACGTCGTCGACCGAGAGGACCTGCTCGATGTCGTCGTCGAGGCCGGCACGCCGCAGCAGCCGGGCGGTGTTCCGCGCCGAACCGTTGGTCAGCGTCACCAGCCGGAGGCCGGCGTCCCGGGCGAGGCGGACCGCGGGCAGGACGTCGGGGTGGGGGTCGAGCTCGGCGAATCCCGCGAGGACGACGCCGGCCGCCTCGTCGTCCAGCGCGGGCGACGTGGCCGATCGCAGGGCGTCGGCGGCGACGTCGCCGAACGGGCGGTAGCTGCCACAGGCCGCGAGGGCGAAGCCGTCCCGCAGGAGGCGCGAGAAGAACAGCTCCAGCACGTGACCCGGCTGCCCGGCGTCGATCAGCCGCCGGCGGACCGGCTCGAGCGGGAACAGCGTCTCGATGACGTCGAACGCGATGACCTGAGGACGTTTCGCCATGTCACGATCCTTCCGCCGCGCGACGGGCCGGGCAAGCCCACGACTCGATCACCACGTTCGCTGCGATGCGAGTGCGCGGGGGGACGGCGCTAGGGTTGCACTCCGTGATCGACGATCGTCTCGGGCTCGTGCCCGCACCCGTGTCGCTGGAGACCGGGAGCGGCACGGTCACGCTCGGTGACGGGGCGCGGGTCGCCGCGGACGCGGCCCTCAGGCCCGCCGCGCGGTGGTGGCGCGGGGTCACGGAGGCGGCGTTCGGCGTCGAGTTCATGCCCGACGACGGCGGTGCGGGCGACGCAGACGTGGTTTTCGTCCAGGTGGGCGACGTGCCCCCGGGCGGCTACCGCCTGAGGATCGCCGCCGTCCCGGACGCGGTCGGCGGGCGCGGCACACCCGCGGAGATCTCCGAGACCGCCGGGAGCCCCGCGGTCCACCGCCGGAGCCCTGCCGCTCACCAGCCCCCGCCGCGCCGACCGGGCCGCGTGCACGTGGAGGCCGCCGATCCCGACGGCGCGCACGCCGCCGCCCAGACGTTGCGGCAGCTGGCCGGGCCGGGCGCGTTCCGCCGTGCGCCCCGGCGCCACGCCACCGCGGGGCCCGGCCACGAGGCGCCGTCGGACACAGTGGAACTCCCGGCCGTCACCGTCACCGACCATCCCCGGTTCGGCCATCGCGGCGTCCTGCTCGACGTCGCCCGGTACTTCCTGCCCAAGCACGACGTGCTGCGATTCGTCGATCTCGCCGCAATGCACAAGCTCAACGTGCTCCAGCTGCACCTCACCGACGACCAGGGCTGGCGGTTCGAGGTACGCCGCTACCCCGAGCTGACGCAGGCGGGCGCGTGGCGCGCGGAGTCCACGGTCGGCACGTGGCGCACCGGCACCGGCGACGGCACACCCCACGGCGGCTTCTACACGCAGGACGACCTGCGCGAGATCGTCGCCTACGCGCGAGACCGGGGGATCACCGTGGTCCCCGAGATCGACGTCCCTGGCCACGTCGAGGCCGCCACCGCCGCCTATCCGTTCCTCGGGACCCGCAAGGACCGCCGCGGCGTGCGCACCACCTGGGGGATCAGCGAGGACGTGCTGGACCCCTCGGACGAGTCGCTCTCGTTCTTCCGCCATGTGCTCGACGAGGTCGCGGACGTCTTCGACGCCCCCTGGATCCACCTCGGCGGCGACGAGGTCCCGCCGGACCGCTGGGAACGGTCGCCGGAGATCCGCGCCCGGGCCGCCGCGCTCGGTGGCCCGCTGAGTGGTCGGTCCGATGTCGAGAAGTCGGTCCCCCGAGGGACCGACCGCACGGACAACGAGCCGACCACCAGACAACAGACCGACCACACCTACCCCGACGTCGCCCGCCTGCACGGCTGGTTCGTCGCGCGGCTGGCCGATCACGTGCGGTCCCTCGGGCGGCGGGCGCTCGTCTGGGACGAGGCGTTCGGCCCCGAGCTGCCGCGCGACGTCGCGGTCATGGCCTGGCGGGCGGGCAGCCCGAGCATCGCCGCGCGGGCGGCCGCCGCCGGGCACGACGTCGTCGTCGCGCCCGAGGCCGCCTGGTACCTCGACCACCGCGGCGGCGAGCACCCGGGCGAGCCGGTCCCGGTCGGCTTCCTCCGCACCACCGAGGACGTCCTGTCCTGCGACCCGGCCTCGGTCGTCGGCGGGGCCCCACCCGGCCGGCTGCTCGGCGGGCAGGCGCAGGTGTGGACCGAGCACCTGGACTCCGCGCGACGCGTCGACTTCGCGACGTTCCCGCGGTTGGCGGCGGTGGCGGAGGTGCTGTGGTCACCGGCGGCCGACCGCGCGCCCGGGACGCCGTCGTCGGCGGAGTTCCTGGAGCGACTGGCCGAGTACCACCTGCCACGGCTCGACGCCTACGGCGTCGAGTACCGCCCCCTCGACGGCCCGCATCCCTGGCAGCGCCGGCCCGCCGTGCCGGGGGCGCCCCGGGATCTGGCGCGCGAGATGGCCGCGGCGCGCGAGGCCGAGACGACGCTCCACGGCCCCGCCGCGGGTGTGTTCGCGGACGTCTTCGCCCGCCCTGGGGGCACGGCCGAGCCGGAACCCGACCAGGCCGCCGTGCCCGGCCTGATCGCATCCGGCCAGGTCGCGGTGCGATCTGCCGCGCCAGGACCTGCGGCGCGATCGGCCGGTTCGGGCTCCGTCCCGCGCAGGGGCGGGCGGCGCACCGAGCACGTCACGACGGTCCGAGGGGTGCGGCTGCCGCTGCCCGACGGGTCGCTGTCCGAGCTCGCCGACCTCCACCTCGCCGACGGGCGGATAGCGCTGGTGACGCGGAGCGGCGCCGGCCCGTCGCCCAGCGACGGCCGGGTACTCGACGCCGACGGCCGCATCGCGCTGCCCGGCCTCGTCGACGCGCACTCGCACGCCGAAGGCGTCGTGTTCGATCCGGACGTGCAGCACTCGCTCCTGCGGCAGGGCGTCACGACGGTCGTGGCCGGGCAGGACGGCGTCTCGTACGCCCCCGGCGACGGAATGTGGCCCGCCGCGTACTTCGCCGCGATCCTCGGCGACCACCCGGAGTACCGCGGGCCCCGCGTCCGCGACCTCCTGGCCTGCTACGACGACACGGTCCCGGTGAACGTCGCGTACCTCGCCCCGCACGGGACCATCCGGTACGAGGTGCTCGGGGACAACCCGAAGCGCGCCACGAAGAAGGACCTCGCGCGCATGCGCGCGCTCCTGCGCCGGGCGCTGGACGACGGCGCCTGCGGGCTCTCCACCGGCCTCGAGTACGTACCCGGCGCGTACGCCGACGAACGGGAACTGGTGTCGCTCGCGGAGGTCGTCGCGAAGCGCGGCCTGCCGCACGTCAGCCACATGCGCGGGTACGAGGACAAGGCCGGTGACGGGTTCGCCGAGCTGGTGCGCATCGCGCGGGCGTCCGGCGTCGCCACCCATGTGTCGCACTACCACGGGCCCGCCGCCGAGCTGACCGGGTACGTCGACGAGGCGCGGGACGCCGGCCTCGACCTCACCTTCGACTCCTACCCCTACCTGCGGGGATGTTCGATCCTGTCGATGGTCTCGCTGCCGTCCTGGCTGCCGCTCGCGGACCCGGACGCCACGGTGGCCGCGCTGCGGGACCCGGCGGTGGTGGCGCGGCTGCGGCGCGAGCACTTCGCGGGGCTGGCGGAGCTCTGGCCGCGCGTCACGTTCGCGTCCGTGCCGGACCAGGGGCGGCGCAACCTCACCTGGGCGGAGGGGCGCACGCTGCCCGACGTCGCGGGCCTGCTCGGGCTCGACCCCGCCGCCGCCGTCATCGAGATCCTCGTGGCGACCGGGCTGCGCGCCACGTGCGTGTTCGCCCAGCCGCCCACGAACTCCGCCGAGTCGGTGCGGGCGCTCGCGAACCATGCCGCGCATCTGGGCGGGTCGGACGCGATCTACCTGGGCGGGCGCCCGCACCCGCGCGGCTGGGGCGCGTTCGCGCGGATGCTCGGCGAGCGAGTCGGCTCCGGGGACTGGTCGTGGCACGACGCCGCGGAGCACCTGTCCGGCCGGGCGACCCGCCGCTTCGGTTTCGCCGGGCGCGGGTCGCTCGCGGCCGGTTCCGTGGCCGACGTCGTCCTGGTCGACCCGGACACGATCCGCGACCGTGCCACCTACGACCTCCCGCGCGTGGTCGCCTCGGGCATCGACGACGTCCTGGTCGGCGGCGTCCCGGTACTCTCGGACGGCCACCTGACGAAAGCGACCCCGGGCCGCCCGGTGCGGCCCGCGCGGCCCGTGCGCCCCGTGCGGGGGCGATGATCCGGCAGGATGTCCCCGTGCGCATCGACGACTTCTCGCTGTCCTGGCCGCTGCTGACCGTCGACCAGGCGGCGCTCGAGCACAACATCGCCTGCGTGGCCGAGGTGTTCTCGGGTGCGGGGGTGGAGTTCGCGCCGCACGTGAAGACGCACATGTCCACCGGGATCTACCGGCGCCAGGCGGCAGCCGGCACCTGGGGCGCCACGGTGGCCACCCCTGCTCAGCTCCGGGAGGTCGTCTGGTGGGGCAAGGTGGGTCTGCGTACCCGGGTCCTGCTGGCGAACGAGCTCACCGACCCGCGCGAGATCCGCTGGCTGCGCGCCGCGCTGGACGCGGGCGACGTCGAGGAGGTCTGGGTATACGTCGACTCGTCCGAGGGCGTCGCGCTCCTGGACGCGGCGTTCGCCGAGGCGGTGTTCCCCGAGCGGCTCGGCGTGCTGGTCGAGGTCGGCGTGCCGGACGGACGCACCGGGGTGCGGTCGATCGCCCAGGTCGCGGCCCTGGCCCGGGAGGTGACGAGTGCGGGTCTGCGGCTCGTCGGCGTCGCCGGGTACGAGGGTCCGGTGGCGGTCGGGGCCGGCGACGCGGAGCTCGAGGCGGTGGCCGGCTGGTGCGCCGACCTGCGCGCAGCGGGCGCCCGGCTCGCGGGCCTCGTCGACGGCGAGGTGGTGCTCAGCGCGGGCGGAAGCGCGTTCGCCGACGTCGTGCTTCGCGAGCTGACCAAGCCGCTGACCGACCCGGCCGGGGCCGCGGTGGCGACGCGCGTGGTGCTGCGCTCGGGCGCGTACGTCGCCCACGACCACGGCCACTACCAGCGCACCGACCCGTGGCGCCGGCTGGGTGCCGGCCCGCTGCGCCCGGCGCTGACGGTGTGGGGCCAGGTGCTGTCGACGCCGGAGCCCGGCCTGGTCATCTGCGCGGTCGGGCGGCGCGACGCGTCGTCGGACATCGACCTGCCGACGCCGCTCACGGTCCGTACCGTGGACGACGACGGCCGCCTCGGTCCGGCGCGCGACCTGCCCGCCGGCTGGGGCGAGGTCACCGCGCTGAACGACCAGCACGCCTTCGTCCGGGTCGGGTCGGCCGCCGCGAGGGAGATCCGCCCGGGCGACGTCGTCGGTTTCGGCATCTCGCACCCGTGCACCACGTTCCAGCTGTACCGCACTGCGTATCTGGTGGACGGCGACGAGATCGTCGAGCCGCTGCAACTCACGTTCCACTGACACGGGGAGAGAGACCCATGACCAAGGAAGCCATCCGGACCGACTCCGCTCCCGCGCCCGCCGCCAGCTACGGCCAGGCCGTGCGGAAGGGCCCGTTCGTGCAGGTGAGCGGGCAGGGCCCCGTGGACCCGGCGACGGGGGAGTACCTGTACGCGGGCGACGTCGCCGCGCAGACCACGCGCACGCTGGAGAACGTGGCCGCGATCGTGGAGGCGTCGGGCGCGACGTTCGACGATGTCGTCATGCTGCGCGTGTACCTCACCTCGCGGGACGACTTCGCCGCGATGAACGAGGCCTACGCCGCGTTCGTGGCGGAGCGCTGCCCGTCCGGCGTGCTGCCGAGCCGCACCACCGTGATGGTGGGCCTCCCGCGTGCGGAGATGCTGGTGGAGATCGACGCCCTGGCGGTCACGGGCTGACCATGGGCACGAGGTTCCCGACCCAGGGATGAGCTTCCCTACGGCCCTTCCCGGGCGATGCGCGGCAAGCTCATGCGCGGGCCGGAAACCTCGTGCGAGCGGGTGAAGTGCGGGCCCATCCCGCCGTGATCGCTGGACTTCGCGCGCCCGAAGAGGTTCAGTAGGGGACCTAACTTACGAGTCGGCGCACAGGGGAGCCGATGCCGGCGGCGTGGTGCGCCGGCCCGTCGGAAGGGTCCCCGCATGAAGAAGAGCATCTGTCTCCTGGCCGCCGCGACGGCCGCGGTGTCTGCCGCGATGTCGGTCCTCGTGGGCTGTTCGCCCGGAGGTGCGGGCGGCGAGCCGAGCGCGTCCGGGGACCGGGAGCCCGCGACCGTGCGGGTGTGGCTGGCCGGCCAGGACACGCCGGAGGCGGCGATCGACCACCTGACCGCCGCGTTCGCGCAGGAACACCCTGATGTGGAACTGCTGGTGGAGCGGCAGCCGTGGAGCGGGCTGGTCGAGGTGCTGACCGATCGCCTGAGCGGCGGGTCGCACCGGGTGGTGCCCGACGTCGTCGAGATGGGCAACACCCAGGCGTCGGCGCTCGACGCCGGAGGTCTCCTCGCGCCGATCACGCCGGAGCAGTACGAGGAACTGGGCGGCGACGACCTGCTGCCCGGTTTCGTGGAGGCCGGCACCTACGACGGCGTGCGCTACGCGCTGCCGTACTACGCGGGTTCGCGGGTGATCTTCTACTCCGAGCGCCTGCTCGGCGACCGCCCGGTCCCGGAGACGCTCGACGAACTGGTGGACACGGCCGTCGGCATGCGGACCAAGGAGTTCTCCGGCATGTGGCTGCCCGAACGCGACTGGTACAGCGCGCTGCCGTTCATCTGGGAGAACGGTGGCTACGTGGCCGAGCAGCGCGACGACGGCACGTGGGACGCGGGCTTCTCGTCGCCCGGCGGTATCGAGGGCATGCGGCAGGTGCAGCGGCTCATGGTGTCGGCCTCCAACGCCCCGGCCGGGGACGACGGCACGGACCTGGTCGTGCCGTTCTGCGCGGGGATCGTGGGCTTCGTCTCGGCGCCGACGTGGCTGCGGTGGGAGATCGAGGCGCCGGAGGAACCCGAGGGTGACGCCATGCCGGGCTGTGCCTCGACCTACGGGCAGGACCTGAGGGCGATCCCGCTCCCGGGAAGCGAGCCGGGCGAGGTGGCTCCCGTGTTCGCGGGTGGGTCGAACATCGCGATGGCCGAGGACTCCGCGAACCCCGAGCTCGTGTACGACGTCATGCGGATCATGCTCGGGGACGAGTACCAGTCGATCCTGGCCGAGAACGGCCTGATCCCGGGGCGCCTGTCGCTGTCGGACGCGGTGGACCAGTCCGACCCGATCGCCGCGGCGGGCGTCGCCGCCGCCCGGCGGGCGCGCCTCACCCCGGCCACGCCCAAGTGGGGCGACATCGAGGACCACGGGATCATCCCGGCGGCCTTCTCCCGGCTGGCCTCCGGGGCCGACCCCGCCGAGGTCGCGAGGGACCTCGACGCCCAGATCGAGTCGATGCTCAACTGGCGCACCGCCGGGTGAGATCCGGTAACGGTCGGGTAACGGCGTCCCTTCGTGATGGACACCACGGCGTTAATCAGGTGTACTAACAAACATGGCGACGACGACACGAAGCAGCGGAAGAGTGGGGGCGCGCCTCCGCGCCACCTCCAAGGTGCTCCCCGAGCACGCCCGGGCGCACAATCGCTCGCTGGTGCTCCAGCACCTGTTCCACGAGGGCCCCACCTCGCGGGCCGACCTCGCGCGAGCCACCGCCCTCACCCGCGTCACCATCTCCGACCTCGTCTCGGTGCTCATCGCCGAGGGCCTCGTCGAGGAGCTCGGCACCCGGCCCGGCCAGCGCGTCGGGAAGCCCGCGATCCTGGTCGGCCTGCGTGGCGACGCGTTCCAGATCGTCTCGCTCGACCTGACCGACGCCGCCCAGATGCGCGGCGCCGTGATCAGCCTGACCGGCCAGGTGGTCGAGCGCCGCACCCTCGACGTCGACGGCCGCACCGGCGAGGAGCTCACCGACCTGGTCGCCCGCTTCGCGCGCCTCCTCGTCGCCCAGGCCACCTGCCCCGTGCTCGGCATCGGCGTCGGGTCGCCCGGCGTCATCGACGATCACGGCCGCGTCATCGAAGCGCCGAACCGCGGCTGGTACGACGTCCCGCTCGCCGAGATCCTCACCGACCGGATCGGCCTGCCCGTCCAGGTCGCGAACGACGCCAACACGGCCGCACTCGGAGAGTTCACCTACGGCGGCGCCGCCTCCGGAATGCTGCTCCTGCTCGTCGGGCTCGGCGTCGGCGCCGGGATCGTCGTCGACGGCATCCGGGTGCACGGCCTGCGCTTCGCCGCCGGCGAGCTCGGGCACACCACCGCCGTCGACGACGGCGAACTGTGCGCCTGCGGCCGCCGAGGCTGCCTCGAAACCGTCCTGTCCACCCGCGCTCTCCGCAGCGCCGTCGAGGGCAAGGACCCCACAACTGCTGACACCGACCTCGCGGAAGTCGGAAGGGTGCTCGGAACGACCCTGGCACCCGTCGTCAGCGCGCTGAACCTCGCCGAGGTGCTGCTGAGCGGTCCTGCGGACCTGCTCGACGGACCCCTGCGGGAAGCAGCGCACGAGACGCTCCAGAAGCGGACCATGCCGGCGGTCAGCGCCGGCCTCCAGCTCCGGATGTCGTCTCTCGGCCAGGACGTGGTGCTCCTCGGCGCCGCCGTCCTGGTCCTGTCCGCTCAGCTGGGGGTGTCGTGAACACACGGGTGTGGTCACGGGCGGGCGCGGCAAGACACCGCACCGACATCACAGGCAAGACCGAGAGGAACAACTTCGTGAGGAAGAACCGTCTCGTCGCCATCACGGCGGCGGCATCCATGACCATGGCACTGGGCGCGTGCTCGTCCGGCGCCGAAGCCGGCGACGGCGACGGCGGCCCGAGCACCGGCGAGGTCCGCGTCTGGCTGGTCGGCACCGACACGCCCGACGAGGCCCGCGACTATCTGAAGGAGACCTTCGAGGAGCAGAACGAGGGCTCCACGCTCGTCATCGAGGAGCAGTCCTGGGACGGCCTCGTCGACAAGTACACGACGGCGCTCGCGGGCTCGGACGCCCCGGACGTGGTCGAGGTCGGTAACACGCAGGCCTCGGCGTTCACGTCGTCGGGCTACTTCAGCGAGATCACCGCCGAGGAGTTCGAGGAACTGGGCGGCGGCGACCTGCTCCCCGGGTTCGTCGAGGCCGGTGACTGGGAGGGCGCGCACTACGCGATGCCCTACTACGCGGGATCGCGCGCGGTGTTCTACAGCCCGCAGCTCGTCGACAACGAGGCGCCGACCACGCTCGACGAGTACGTGGACACCGCGAAGGACCTCTACGCGGAGGGCAAGTTCTCCGGCGTGTGGTGGCCGGGCCAGGACTGGTACAACGCCCTGCCCTTCATCTGGGAGAACGGCGGCTACATCGCCGAGCAGGCCGACGACGGCACCTGGGAGGCGGGCTTCTCCACTCCGGGCGGCATCGCCGGCATGACCCAGATCCAGGACCTGATGGTCAACGCGTCGAACGCGCCGAAGGACGGGCAGGAGACCGACCTGCAGGTGCCGTTCTGCGAGGGGAAGATCGGCTACCTCTCCGCCCCGACGTGGATCCAGTGGTCCATCAACGCTCCCGAGGAGCCCGAGACCGAGGACGGCGTGCCGGGCTGCGCGTCGACGTACGGCGGCGACCTCGAGGCGTTCGCCCTGCCGGGCAAGGACGGCGGCGCCGCCCAGGTGTTCGCCGGCGGTTCGAACATCGCCATCGCGCAGAAGTCCGAGCAGCGTGACCTGGCCTACGAGGCGCTCAAGATCATGCTGAGCGACGAGTACCAGTCGACCCTGGCCGGGATCGGCCTGATCCCCGCGAAGGTCTCCCTGGCCGGTGAGGTCCCGCAGGACAACTCGATCGGCGCGGCGGGCGTCGAGGCCGCGGCCACCGCGAAGCTCACCCCGGCCACGCCGAAGTGGGCCGACGTCGAGGCGCAGACCGTGCTGCAGACCCAGTTCACGCGCCTCGCCAACGGTGAGGACGTGGAGCAGGTCGCGGCCGACCTCGACGCCGAGATCGAGTCGATCCTCAACGGCTGACCCAGCAGCCCACCTTTCGCGGTCCCCCGCCCGGCAGCCCCGGAGCCCGGGCGGGGGACCGTCACACTGCCCCACTGCTTGCCATCCCGTTCGTGATCGGAAGGCCATGAGCTCCCTCGCCACCGAAGCCGCGGCGCCACCCGCGCCGGCGCCCACGCCGTCGCGTCCCCGTCGCCGGCGCCTCCCCACCGTCCCCTGGCTCCTGCTGTCCGCGTCGATCCTGATCCTCGGCGTCCTGACCGGCTACCCGGTCGTGCGGATGCTGATCATGTCCTTCCAGGAGTACGAGCGCGCCCAGGTCATGGGCATGCCTGCCGAGTGGGTCGGCTTCGACAACTACGTCGCGATCCTGACCGACAGCGGCTTCTGGGCCGTCCTGGGCCGCAGCATCCTGTTCATGGTCGTCGCCGTGACGCTGACCATGGTGCTCGGCACGCTCATCGCGCTGCTCATGATGCGCCTCGGCAAGGGGATGCGGCTCCTGGTCGCCGTCGGCCTGCTGCTCGCCTGGTCGATGCCGCCCCTGAGCTCGACGACGATCTGGGGCTGGATCTTCGACACCGAGTACGGCCTCGTGAACAACGTGCTCACCAGGATCACGGGGGACCGCTGGTTCGGTCACTCCTGGCTGCTCGACCCGCTCGGCTTCTTCACCATCCTGACCTTCATCATCGTCTGGGGCGCCATCCCGTTCATCGCCTTCACGATGTACGCGGGACTGTCGCAGATCCCCGGGGAGGTGCTCGAGGCCGCCCAGCTCGACGGCGCCGGCGCGTTCGCGCGCTTCCGGCTCGTCATGCTGCCGTACGTGCGCACCATCGTCACGGTGCTCATCGTGCTCTCGATGATCTGGGACCTCAAGGTCTTCCCCCAGGTCTACGCGCTGCAGGACATCGGCGGCGACCGCGAGAAGACCAGCACCATGGGCGTGTACATCTACCAGATGGGCATGGGACAGGGGCACTTCGGGACGGCCAGCGCCATCGCGTTCATCTTCGTCGCGATCATGCTGCTGCTGTCGGTCTACTACGTGCGCCGCACCATCAAGGAGGAAGAACTGTGAGCCGGGGTAGGTTGGCGGAGCCGGCGGCTCCACCGCGCAGGTCTGGGAGCGCTGCACCCAGCACGAAGGTTCGCAGGTCACCCGCCAGACGCGTGAAGGACGCCGGGTGGGGGCTCGTCGCCGGCGTCGTCTTCGCGCTGTTCGTGTTCCCCGTCTACTGGATGCTGAACACGTCCTTCCTGCCGAACGACCAGATCCGCGGCGAGGAGATCTCGTTCTTCCCGACGCCGGACGTCTTCACGCTCGACAACTACCGCTCGGCGATGTTCAGCGAGGAGCGCGCGCCGTTCGGGCCCGCCGTGCTGAACTCGATGAGCGCCACCTTCCTCACCCTCGTGGTGTGCCTGGTGATCGGCTTCGTCGCGTCGATCGCGCTGACGCGGTTCACCTTCAAGGGGCGGCGCACCTTCATCATCCTCATCCTCGTGATCCAGATGATCCCGGGCGAGGCGATGATCATCTCCCTCTTCCGGATCATCGACGGCTGGGCGCTGATCAACACGATCATCGGCCTTTCCATGGTGTATGTGGCGGGCGTGCTGCCCTTCACCATCTGGACGCTGCGCGGCTTCGTCGCGGGCGTGCCGAAGGAGCTGGAGGAGGCCGCCCAGATCGACGGCTGCTCGCCGGCCGGGGCGTTCTGGCGCGTCACGTTCCCGCTGCTCGCGCCCGGGCTCGTGGCCACGGGCATCTTCGCGTTCATCAACGCGTGGAACGAGTTCATCATGGCGCTCGTCATCATGCAGCGCCCCGACGCGATGACCCTGACCCTCTGGCTGCGTACCTTCCTCATGGTCACGCAGGCCACCAACTGGGGCGCGGTCATGGCCGCCGCGGTCCTCGTGGCGATCCCGGCCGTGATCTTCTTCCTCATCGTCCAGGGCCGGATGTCCGGTGGCCTGGTCGCCGGCGCGGTGAAAGGCTGATGACGAACACGAGCACCAACCGGTCCGGGGCGGCGGCGCACACCGTCGGCCTGGACATCGGCGGCACCAAGATCCTCGGCGCGCTCCTCGACGCCGACGGCGGCCTCGTCGCCACCACCCGCCTGGCCACCGAGCTCGGGCCCGAGGGCGTCGTGCGGTCCGCCGCCCGCGCCGTGCGCGACGTCGTGGACGCCGCCGGTCTCGGCCTGGCCGTCGTGGGGGGCGTCGGGCTGGGCATCCCCGGCATCGTCGACGCCCGGGCCGGCACCGTGAAGCACGCGGTCAACCTCGGCGTCGGCGACGAACTGCCGCTCGCCGAGCGGCTGTCCGCCGCGCTCGGCGGCATCCCCGTCGTCGTCGAGAACGACCTCAACGTCGCCGCCGTCGGCGCCGCGCACGTGCTCGAACGCCAGGGCTCGACCGGGTCCGACGACGGCGCGGGCGCCGCGCTGGCACCCGGCGCGCCCGCCTCCGTCTACCACGAGGACCTCGCGTTCCTCGCGCTCGGCACGGGCGTCGCGTCGGGCCTCGTCATGGACGGCCGTCTGCGACGCGGCGTGAGCGGCGCCGCCGGGGAGATCGGGCACGTGCCCGTCGATCCCGCGGGTCCCGACTGCTCCTGCGGGCAGCGCGGCTGCATCGAGACCTTCGTGTCGGGCACCGCGCTGGCCGCCGCGTGGCCGGCACGGCACGGCAAGCCGTCACCGGTGGAGCTCTTCGAGGCGGCCGATGCCGGTGACGCCGAGGCGATCCGCGTGCGGAAACGGTTCGCCGACGCCGTCGCGGCGGCCGTGCGCCTGCTCGTGCTGACCGTCGACGTGCACTACGTGGTGCTCGGCGGCGGCGTCGCGCAACTCGGGCAGCCGCTGCTCGACGTCGTGCGCGACTCCCTGCGGGAGCAGGCGGAGGCGTCACCCTTCCTCGCGTCGCTCGGGTTGCCCGAACGTGTCACGCTGGCACCGTCGGACGTGCCCGTCGCCGCCGTCGGCGCGGCGGTGCTGGGCAGGCAGGAGGACCGGCCCGTCCCGCAGGGCGCCGGGCAGACGGTAGCCGCGGAGGATGCGGAGGCTGCCGAACCGGCGGCCCTGGCGGGCACGACGACGAAAGGGACACTGACATGGAGGTCGTGATCGCACCGGCCGACGAGCTCGCGCGGCTGGCCGCCGACTCGATCGAGGCGCTGCTGACCGCGCGGCCCCGCACCGTGCTGGGGCTGGCCACCGGATCGAGCCCGCTGAAGGTGTACGACGAGCTGGCCCGGCGCCACAAGGACGGGCTGTCCTTCGCGCACGCGCGCGCGTTCATGCTCGACGAGTACGTCGGGCTGCCCGCCGACCATCCCGAGCGGTACCGGAACGTCATCGAGCGGGAGATCGCCTCGCGTGTCGACTTCGCGCCCGGCGCCGTGCAGGGGCCGGACGGCAACGCCGAGAACCTGGACCGCGCGTGCGCGGACTACGAGGCCGCCATCGCGGCGACCGGCGGCGTGAACCTGCAGCTCCTCGGCATCGGCACCGACGGGCACATCGCGTTCAACGAGCCGGGCTCGTCCCTGGCCTCGCGCACGCGGATCAAGACGCTGACCCGGCAGACCCGCGAGGACAACGCCCGGTTCTTCGGCGGCGCCGCCGAGGCAGTGCCGCGGCACTGCCTCACGCAGGGCCTGGCGACGATCATGTCCGCGAAGCACCTGGTGCTGCTCGCCACGGGCCGGGCGAAGGCGGAGGCCGTCCACCAGCTCGTGGAGGGCCCGGTCTCGGCCATGTGGCCGGCGACGATCATGCAGATGCACCCGCACGCGAGCGTCCTCGTCGACGACGCGGCGGCGAGCCGGCTCCAGCTCGCCGACTACTACCGCCAGACGTACGCGGATAAGCCGGACTGGCAGGCTCTGTAGCCTGGGATCAGGCGGATCGGTCGGTCAGCGTCAGCGGCGTCGTCGGTAGCGCCGGGTCGCCGTCCGACAGGCGGCGGGCACCGCGCGGGAGTTCCGCCCGCGCGTTGGCGTGGGTCCGGACCGCGTTCTCCACGCCGTACGCCCCGATCCAGCGCGAGTCCACCGCGCCGTCCACGACGAGCGGAGCGTGCAGCAGGCGGATGTCGCGGCTGTCGGGCGTCCATGCGGTGACCAGCTCGTCCGGCCCGGTGACCAGGAGCTCCTCCGTCGCCCGGCCGTCCGGTCCGTACCGCCGGGCGGGCGACTTGCGGCCGCCGTGCGACTGCTTTCCCGGCGACGCCTTCTCGACCGGTTCCAGCCGGCCCGCCGAGTTCTCCCGCGCGACGAGCTTGTAGACCATCCCGCAGGTCGGGGCGCCGGAGCCGGTCACGAGCCGGGTCCCGACGCCGTACACGTCCACCGGCGCCGCCGCGAGGCCCGCGATCGAGTACTCGTCCAGGTCCGACGTCACCACGATCTTCGTGTCGTGGGCGCCCAGCTCGTCGAGTCGCGCGCGCACCTCGACCGCGAGACCGCCGAGGTCGCCGGAGTCGAGCCGGACGGCACCGAGCCCGGTACCCGCCACCTCGACCGCGCGGTCCACGCCGCGCAGCACGTCGAAGGTGTCGACGAGCAGAGTGGTGCCCGGCCCGAAGGCCTCGACCTGCGAGCGGAACGCGGAGACCTCGTCGTCGTGCAGGAGCGTGAAGGCGTGTGCCGCGGTGCCGATGGTGTCCAGGCCGTAGCGCATCCCGGCCTCGAGGTTCGACGTGCCCGCGAACCCGGCGACGACGGCGGCGCGGGAGGCCGCGATGGCGGCCTGCTCGTGGGCGCGCCGCGAGCCCATCTCCAGCACCGGCCGGTCCACCGCGGCGCTGGTCATGCGGGACGCGGCGGACGCGACCGCCGAGTCGTAGTTGAGGATCGACAGCACCAGCGTCTCGAGCAGCACCGCCTCCGCGAACGTGCCCTCGACCTGGAGCACGGGCGAGCCGGGAAAGAACATCTCGCCCTCGGCGTATCCCTGGATCGTGCCGTTGAAGCGGTAGCCGGCGAGGTAGTCGAGGGTCCGTGCGTCCACGACGTGCTCGCGTTCCAGGTAGGCCAGCTCGTCGTCGCCGAACCGGAAGTGCGGCAGTGCCTCCAGGACGCGGCCGGTACCGGCGAGCACGCCGTACCGGCGTCCGGCCGGGAGCCGGCGGGTGAACACCTCGAACACGCAGTGCCGGTTCGCGGTGCCGTCGGCGAGGGCCGCCTGGAGCATCGTCAGCTCGTACCGGTCGGTGAGCAGCGCGACCGACGGCCGCGCCGCGGGGCGCGGCGCGGCGGGCAGGTCCGCGGGAAGGTCTCTCGGCAGGCCCTGGCCCGTTGCGGGTGCCGACGGCGGTGCCGGCTCGACGAGGTGCAGGACAGGCCAGTCGCTGAGCGGGGCGCCAGTGCCCCGGGGCTCGCTGGTCATGCGGTCCACGGTATGGCAGCCGGGCCGGGTGGGCAGGCTGAATGCGCGGACTTTACGCTCTCGTCTCACGATCCGACCGTGTCGGAAACATCACGGGAGGTCCTCGTCACATGGCGTGACCTGGAGTGATCACGGTCAGCGCGCGCCCACGAACCAGCGCCGCACCTTCGCCACCCGCTCCTCGAGCTGCGTTGCCGTGGCCAGCGGGACCTCGGGGCCGCCGCACTCGCGCCGCAGCCGGGTGTGGATGACGCCGTGCGGCTCCCCGGACCGCTTGGCCCACGCCCCCACGAGTTTCGACAGCTCCTTGCGCAGCTCGCCCGCGCGGCGGTGCTCGTGCTCCGCCTTCTCGGCCATCTGCTCGCGATCGGTGAGTGCCTGTGCGGCTTGTGCGGCCCTGGCGCCGCGCGCCTTGACCTGGTCCGCCTGCCGCTGCCGCAGCAGCGTGGTGACCTGATCGGGCTCCAGCAGGCCGGGCAGGCCGAGGAAGTCGAGCTCCTCGGCGGAGCCGACATCGGCGCCGGTGCCGAACTCGCCGCCGTCGAACAGGACGCGGTCGAACGACGCCTGGGCGTCCAGCGCCTCGAACGTGCCTTGCGTGAGGTCGCCCGACGCCTTCTCCTCGCGGTTCGCCTCGGCGAGCAGGCCGGCCTCGGGGTCGTACTCGATCCCCTGCTCCTCGGCCGTGCTGGGCCGGTCCAGCGCGTGGTCGCGCTCGAGTTCCAGCCCGCCGGCCAGCTCCAGGAGCGGCGCGACGGACGGCAGGAAGACCGAGGCGGTCTCGCCGCGGGTCCGGGCGCGCACGAACCGGCCGACGGCCTGGGCGAAGAACAGCGGGGTCGACGCCGACGTCGCGTACACGCCGACGGCGAGCCGGGGCACGTCGACGCCCTCGGACACCATGCGCACGGCCACCATCCAGCGGTCGTCCGACGAGGTGAACTCCTCGATGCGGCCGGACGCCCCGGCGTCGTCGGACAGCACCACGACGGGGCGTTGTCCCGTGATCTCGGTCAGGTGCTTCGCGTACGCGCGGGCGGTGTTCTGGTCGGTGGCGATGACGAGGCCGCCGGCGTCCGGGACGGTGCGGCGCACCTCCGTGAGGCGCTTGTCCGCGGCGCGCAGCACCGACGGGATCCACTGACCCTCCGGGTCGAGGGCAGTGCGCCACGCCTGGGCGGTCATGTCCTTGGTCATGGCCTCGCCGAGCCGGGCGGAGACCTCGTCGCCGGCGCGGGTGCGCCACCGCATGTCGCCGGAGTACGTCAGGAACAGCACGGGCCGCACGACGTGGTCGCGCAGGGCTTCGCCGTACCCGTAGGTGTAGTCCGCCTTCGACCGGCGGATTCCGTCCCGGTCCTCCTCGTACACCACGAACGGGATCGGGGAGGTGTCGCTGCGGAACGGCGTGCCGGTCAGCGCGAGCCGGCGGGTGGCCTCCTCGAACGCCTCGCGTACGGCATCGCCCCAGCTCAGGGCGTCGCCGCCGTGGTGGACCTCGTCGAGGATCACCAGGGTGCGGCCGGCCTCGGTACGGGCGCGGTGCAGTGCCGGGTTGGCGGCGACCTGGGCGTAGGTGAGCGCGACGCCGTCGTAGTGCGCGCCGTGCCGGCCCTGGGCGTTCGTGAAGCTCGGATCGATGCTGATCCCGACCCGGGCGGCGGCATCGGCCCACTGGTGCTTGAGGTGCTCGGTCGGGGCGACGACGGTGACCCTGCGCACCACCCCGGCCTCGAGGAGCTCGGTGGCGACGCGCAGGGCGAAGGTCGTCTTGCCGGCGCCCGGCGTGGCGACGGCCAGGAAGTCGCGCGGCGACCGTTCGCGGTAGAACTCCAGCGCCTCGGCCTGCCAGGCGCGCAGGTTCGACGCCGTGCCCCACGGGGCACGGCGCGGGAAGGCGGGGCTCAGGTGCGAGGCGGCCGCAGACGACGGTGTGCGCGGGAGCTGCGGCGTGTTCGTCACGTGCCGGAACCGCCCCCTGCCGAACCGGAGCCACCGCCCTTGCCGGAGCCACCACCCCCGGAGTTGTCGTCGCCGTCCTGCGGTTCGCGCAGCCCCTCGTAGATCTCCTTGCACACGGGGCACACCGGGAACTTGCTCGGATCGCGGCCCGGGACCCAGACCTTGCCGCACAACGCGATCACCGGCCGGCCGGACAGGGCCGACTTCATGATCTTGTCCTTGCGCACGTAGTGGGCGAAGCGCTCGTGGTCTCCCGGCTGCGCCTCCTCGCGGGTCTCCTCGCGCTCGAGGACGCTCGTGGAACCGCTGGTGCGGGGATCGTCGGGCGGGCTGTCGAGGGGGTCGCTCATGGTTCCGGATTCTACTGCCCGGGACCGACATCGACGCGGGACGAGGGCCCGACGCAGCGCGTCGCCCTCGGGCGTCCCAGGACCGGCATCGACGCGGGCGAGGCCTGGCGGCCGATTTCCCTTTACGTCGTATAGCCCGCCTGATAGACAGGGCCGGTGACCGCACACGACGAGAGGAACACCCTGCACGAAAGCACCCACGACACCGCCCCCGCGGCCCCGGACGGCTCCGTCTGGCCGGATCTCGGCCAGCACGACGACGCGGCCCGCGCGGCCGTCGCCGGGATCGCCGCCCTCCTCGGCCGGCCCATCCCGGAGCGGACGACGGAACCCCGCAACGCCTCCGAATGGCTCGCCCGCACCTGGGACGTCCACGAGGGTTCCCTCGAGACCGTCTCGCGTCCCGTCTCTCCCGTCCTGCACCTGCTGTACGGCTTCGTGCTCGGGCGATGGATCGCCCGGCACGCCGACGACGTCACCCAGCGTGGCCCCGACCGCCGCGCGCCGCAGATGTCCCGGCTCGACCTCGGGGCGGGCATCGGGGTCACGGTCCCGACCGCCGCCACGGTGCTCTTCCCCGCGGGCACCCGCGACGAGCACCCGGTCGCCGTCGAGACCGGGTACCAGTACGGCGACCCGTTCCTCACGGCCCACGCCCTGCCCGGTCACCGCGACGTCGCGGAGCGCGCGCTCGACGCCCTGAGCGACGACCTCGCCGCCGACCACCCGTACCGGGGCCGCACGCTCCAGGCGAACGGCTCGGGCCGGCTCACGATCAAGCCCGTCACGCCGACTCCCCAGGGGCGCGCCGACCTCGTCCTCCCGGACGACATCTGGCACGAGATCGGCCTGTTCTGCGCCGGGGTGACGACCCGCCGCGACGCGCTGCGGGCGCTCGGTCACTCGACGTCGCGCGGCCTGCTGCTGGCCGGGCCGCCCGGCGTCGGCAAGACGAAGCTCGCGCGGGTGCTGGCCACGGAGCTCGTCGGGACCGTCACGGTGGTGCTGGTCACCGCGGACGTGCTGCGCACGTGGATGACCGAGCTCTACGAGGAGGTCCGCACGCTCGGGCCGTGCCTCGTGGTGCTGGAGGAGATCGACTCCGTGGGGAGCAAGGAGAGCCGCGGCAGCACCAGCTTCGGCGAGTTCCTCGACGCCCTCGACGGCGCGCGTGCCACCGACGACGTCCTCACGGTGGCCACCACGAACGACCCGGGCGCGCTCGACCCCGCGGTCAAGCGCCCGGGCCGGTTCGACACGGTCCTGGAGGTCCCGCCGCCGGACGCCGCCGGGCGCGAGGCGATCCTGCGCCTGTACCTGCCGTCGGGCGCGGACGTCGACGCCGGCCTGATCGCCTCGTTCCTCGACGGCGCGACGGGCGCGGACCTGCGTGAGGTGGCCCGCCGCGCCCTGCTGGAGCACGGTGCCGACGGCCTCTCGACGGACCGCGTGCTGGACATCGCCACGTCGGGCCGCTGGAAGCCGGCCGTCGTCGTGGGGAACTACCTGTAAAAAAATTCACCCGGCAGGTCGGAACGATAAATGCCTTCGGATCGTGTGGCCGCCGGATGTGATTCCGACCCCCTGAGATCGCTAAGGTAGGAGGGTGACTTTCTCCGCTGCGCAGATGCCCCTGTCCGCGCCCGCGGCAACAGTCTCAGCCGGGACGGCCACCCAGCAGGAGACCGAGCAGGACGCGGCACATCAGCCCGCCGATCCGTGGGTGACGATCGTGTGGAACGATCCCGTCAACCTCATGTCGTATGTGACATATGTCTTCGAGAGCTATTTCGGTTACCCACAGGCGAAGGCGCACACGCTGATGATGCGGGTACACAACGACGGCAAGGCGGTCGTCTCGAGCGGGGGACGGGAGCGCATGGAGGTGGACGTGCAGGCCATGCACGGGTTCGGGTTGTGGGCGACGCTGCAGGAGTCCGGCGACGTCCAGGGAGCGGTATGACACCGTTCCGCGCCATGCGACGTGGCTACGAGTCGCGGATGGACCCGGTCGAGCGGGCCGTGCTCGCCCGGGTGGCGCGCGACGTCGCCACGATGGTCCGGGACGAGACGGGCCTGCCGGCCGCCGCGCCCGAACCCGACCCGAACGACGTGCCCACCCCCCACACGGGCAGCACCACGCGCGTGTGGAACAAGGGACTGCTCGCCCCCGACGAGATCACCGACGGCGATCTCGCGAAGCTGACCGGGATCTCGTCGGTCGGGCCGATGCCCCAGGACCCCGCCGTCCTCCGCCTCCTGCCCGACGCGAGCAAGGACGACGAGGGCGTCGCGGGGGAGTTCCGCCGCCTGACGCAGAACGACCTGGCCCGGGAGAAGGCCGAGCGCCTGGAGGCGTTCGCCGACCTGCTGGAGCCGCCGCCGGCGGAGGACGATCCCGAGCCGGAGAAGGCGCCGTGGCAGACGCTCGGCCGCCACGGCGCCCCGCCGCCCGTGCGGGTGTCGCGCGAGTCGGCCGACGCCGTCGCGGGGGCTCTCACGGACATGCGGCTGGTCATCGCCCAGCGCCTCGGCCTGGAGTCCGACGACGACGTCAACGCGCTCACCGACCAGGTGATGTGGGATCAGCAGATGGGCCGGGAGATCCCGGTCGCCGCCGACGGGCGCGCGGCGCGGCGCTTCTGGTCCGGGGTGTTCGTCGCGGCGGGTTTCGCGCTGGAGACCCTGATGGAGGTCATGATCGCGGACCTGCGCGGGCGGCCCCGTCCCTCCGAGGGGAACGCGGAGGACAACTGATCCTCGGGCGCCGGCTCGGCCCGTCGGTCCGGTGGGGGCACCGGGACCGTGCTCACACGGTGTACGTCGCCCCCGGCTGGGCCAGGCGGACGTCGCCGTCGTACTCGTCGCGCGCCTCCGCGAGCGTGATCGCCGGCTCGTTCCACACCGGCAGGTGCGTCAGCAGGAGCCGCCTTGCGCCCGACTCGTGCGCGATCCGCCCCGCCCGCCTGCCGGTCAGGTGGATGCCCGGCTCGACGTGGTCGTCCCGCCCCTCGACGAACGCCGCCTCGCTGAGCAGCAGGTCGACGTCCCGCGACAGCGTCACCACGCCCTGGCAGTAGTCCGTGTCGCCCGTGTAGGCGATCACCGCGCGCTCGTCGGGCCGCAGGGTGCTCGGCCCCGTCACCCGGATGCCCCACGACTCCTCCGGGTGGAACACCCGGTACGGCTCCAGGATCAGCGGCCCCACCGCGACGGGCATGCCCTCCTGCCAGGACCGGAAGTCGTAGTCCGCGTCCATGGTCTCGCCGTCGCTCAGCCCGTAGGACCGCGCCGCCTGCGAGGCCGTCGTCGACGGCGACCACACCGGCAGGTGCCTGCCCTTGCCCGTGCGGGCCGACCCGTGCTCCGGGTGGTACCGCAGGTAGACGTACATGCCCGACAGGTCGGCGCAGTGATCAGGATGCAGGTGGGAGATGGCCACCGCGTCGACCTCGAACGGGTCGACGGCGCGCTGCAGCGCGCCGAACGCGCCGTTGCCGAGATCCATGACCACGGTCCAGTCGCGCGCCTCGAATCCGGCCGCCGCGGCCTCCGTCGCGGAGACCTGCACGAGGTACGACGACGCCGGCGAGCCCGGCCCTGGTCCCGAGCCCGAGACCCCGAGAGCGATCAGACGCATCAGACGGCCTCCATGCGGGAGACCTCGGGGCCGAGGAAGCGGTGCGCGAGCGGCCGGACGCTCTCGGGTGCGCCGGTGGTGAGGAACGCGTGGACGGGCGGGCCGGCCTCGGCCTCGCGCTCGAGGTCGTGCTCCACGAGCTTGCGGTACACGTCCTTGGCGGTCTCGTCGGCACTGGAGACGAGCGTGACGCCCTCACCCATCACGTAGCTGATCGGCCCGGTCAGCAGCGGGTAGTGCGTGCAGCCCAGCACCAGGGTGTCGACGCCCGCCTGCTTCATGGGGTCCAGGTACTCGCGGGCGTACTTCAGGACGTCCTCGCCCGAGGTCTGGCCCTCCTCGACCAGGCGTACGAACTCCGGGCACGCCTGGGTGGTGACCTCCAGCCCGGGGGTGACGTGGAACGCGTCGTCGTATGCCAGGGACTCGATGGTCGCCCGGGTGCCGATCACGCCGATACGGCCGGAGCGGCTGGTGCGCACCGCCGCGCGCGCCGCGGGGAGGATGACCTCGACCACGGGGATGCCGTGGCGCAGGGTGTACCGCTCGCGGGCGTCGCGCAGCGCCACCGACGACGCCGTGTTGCACGCGATGACCAGCATCTTCACGCCGTCGGACACGAGCCGGTCCATGACGTCGAGCGCCATGGCGCGGATCGCGCCGAGCGGCTTGGGGCCGTACGGGGTGTTCGCGTTGTCGCCGAGATACCGGACCTGCTCGTTGGGGAGCTGGTCCAGGATCGCGCGCGCGACCGTGAGGCCGCCGAGGCCGGAGTCGAAGATGCCGATGGGCGCGTCGTTCACGGGTGCGATGCTAATCGCGGGAATGTGTCCGTTCCGTTACCAGGGCCACGCGTCGCGGGTGATACCTGCCACGTTTGGCAGGAAGGGCCGGCGGCCGCCTTCGTGTCCCTGTCCGCGAGTACGCTGGCCGCTGTGACTATCAGTACCTCCGACATCACGCGTGCCGACGGGCGCGCCACCGACCAGCTCCGCCCCGTGAGGATCACCCGCGGCTGGCTCGACCACGCCGAGGGCTCCGTGCTCGTGGAGTTCGGCCGCACGCGCGTGCTGTGCGCGGCGTCGTTCGAGGAGGGCGTGCCGCGCTGGCGCCGGGGTTCGGGCGAGGGATGGGTGACCGCCGAGTACGCGATGCTGCCGCGATCCACGAACACGCGCGGCAGCCGCGAGTCCGTCAAGGGCAAGATCGGCGGCCGCACGCACGAGATCTCGCGCCTCGTGGGACGGTCCCTGCGGGCCGTGGTCGACATGTCCGCTCTCGGCGAGAACTCGATCGTGCTGGACTGCGACGTGCTCCAGGCCGACGGCGGCACCCGCACCGCCGCGATCACCGGCGCCTACGTGGCGCTGGCCGACGCCGTCGCCTGGGGGCAGCGGCACGGTCACATCACCTCGCGCGGCAAGCCCGTACTGACCGACTCCGTGGCCGCCGTGTCCGTGGGGATCATCGACGGCACGCCGATGCTCGACCTCCCGTACGAGGAGGACGTGCGCGCCGAGACCGACATGAACGTGGTGGTGACCGGCAGCGGGAAGTTCATCGAGGTGCAGGGCACGGCCGAGCACGCGCCGTTCGACCGGTCCGAGCTCGACACGCTGCTGGACCTGGCGGTGGCGGGCGCGGCGGACCTGACCCGGATGCAGCAGGACGCCCTGGCGCAGGAGCTCGGCGGATGACGACGGCCGGGAGCGCTGGAAGTGGGGGCGCTTCGGGCCGGGGCGCGACGGCCGGCCCCGGCGGGGGATCGGAAGGTGGCACCCCCACCATCCCCGTCGCTCCCGCGATCGTGGCCGACGCCGTAGCGGTCCTGGTGTTCTCGATCGCCGGTATGAGCGCGCACGACACCCTCTTCCTGGAGCTCGGCCAGGTCGCCTGGCCGTTCGCCGTCGCGGCGGCCGTGGGCTGGGCCTGGACCCGCGCCTGGCAGGACCCGTCCCGGATCTGGCCGGTCGGGGTCGCGGTCTGGTTCACCACGGTCGCGCTCGGGATGATCCTGCGCGTCGCGACCGGCGGCTCGTTCGCGATCTCGTTCCTGCTCGTCACCGCCGGGTTCCTCGGCGTCACGATGCTCGGCTGGCGCGGCCTGGTCGCGATGCTGCGGCGGGGCGCAGGGCAGCGGGAGGCGCGATGACGGATCCGGCAGCCGGAGCGCGCCTGGTCATCGCGACCCACAACCGCAAGAAGCTGGTGGAGCTGCGCGTGATCCTCGCCGCGTCCGGTGTCGAGCTGCCCGAGAGTGGCCTGGTCACCTCGGGCGAGCTCGGCGCGCCGGAGCCGGTCGAGGACGGCGTGACCTTCGCGGCCAACGCCCTGATCAAGGCGCGCGCCGTCTGCGCGGCGACGGGCCTGGCCGCGGTCGCGGACGACTCCGGCCTGGCCGTGGACGTGCTGGGCGGCTCACCCGGCATCTTCTCGGCCCGGTGGGCGGGCGGGCACGGCGACGACCAGGCGAACCTCGATCTGCTCCTCGCCCAGCTCGCCGACGTGCGGCCGGAGCACCGCACCGCCGGATTCGTCTGCGCGGCCGCCCTCGTCACGCCGGGCGGCACCGAGGAGGTCCGCACCGGCGAGATGCGTGGCGTCCTCACGCAGGCCCCGCGCGGCACGAACGGCTTCGGCTACGACCCGATCCTGGTCCCCGGCGAGCAGCCGCCGTCCCCGGACGGCTCCCCGGGCACCCGCACGGCCGCCGAGCTGGCCCCGGCCGAGAAGAACGCCATCAGCCACCGCGGCAAGGCGTTCCGCGCCCTGGCCCCGCTCGTGGTGCGCGCCCTGAGCAGGACCTGACCGTCAGGCAGGACCTGACCCTCAAGGCAGGACCGACGGGATCCTGTACCCCGCGAACGCCGCCGCCACCTGGAGCTCGTCGAGGCCGTAGCGCTCCAGCGTGTACTTGTGCCCCCGGTGGTGCGGGCGGTCCTGCGCCGTCGTGAGGTTGGCGTCGTCGGCGTCGCCCCACGTCATGCCGAGATGGTCGAACACGCCGCGCATCACCTTGACGGGCTCCTCGACGAGGTCGTTGTACGAGACGTCCACCAGGACGCCGTCGTCCAGCTGCTCACGCTGGGCGAGCGCGCGGTCCACGCCTTCGGAGAGCATCGTCAGCCACTCGGCGCCGATCGCGTCGAGGTCGACCGCGCCGGGCTTGTAGTGCATGTTCCGCATCGACTCGGACATGGAGCAGCCGGAGGCCAGTGCCTTCCCCGGGGCGCGGTGCGTCCAGACGAACCTCACGTCCGGGAACACGCGCTGGATCTCGGGCATCCGCCACAGGTTCCCGGGGTGCTTCAGGACCCACCGGGGCGGCTCCTGCCCGAACGACATCACCTGCAGCGCCTCGCGCAGCAGGACGTAGTCGTCGGTGAGGTCCGCTCCGGCCAGGTACCGGCGGTACTCCGGCACGGCCGACGCCGTCGTGTGCAGCTCGGAGTGGTCGCGCAGGAAGAAGTCCTCCTCCTCGCTGGCCGCGATCAACGGGTGGATCTGCGACCAGTCGGGGCTGAGCCGGTCGACGAACGAGATCCGCTTGGTGGTGCGCTCGGCGATCCGCGCGCGTTCCGCCGGGTCCTCGACCGGCAGGCCGAGGTTGAGCATCTCCCACAGCAGCGGACCGCGGTTCCCCGGCGAGCGTGCGATCAGGTTGTACGTGAACGTGGTCCCGGTTCGCGGCAGGCCGGTCACGAACACCGGTGCCGTGACCGGCTGCTCCTTCACCCCGGGATGCTTCGCCTGGATGTCCCGGATGATCACGCGGTTCCGGAGCCGGTTCCGGATCACCTCCTGCACGGTCACCCAGCCGAAGGGACTCAGGTCGGGGTTCGCCGCGTGGGCCCGCAGGAGCAGGCGCAGTGGTTCGACGGCGGCGAGGTCCCCCGTGCCGAGCGGCAGGTGCCCGCGCTGCGCCTGGGCGAGCAGCTTCTCGAAGGCGGCGTCGGGATCCTTGCGGGTGCGCGCCACCGGCAGGAGAAGCACGTTCAGCACCCTGAGCATGGGGGGTGTGGCTTGGGACATGCAGGTCATACTGCCCATTTGCGCAGGTCAATACAAGAGGGATGAATTCTCCTATGCCCCGAGGCGCCGGCGCAGCTCCGCGGCCTGGCGCCGCGACACCTCGACCCGGCTGCGCTGGCGGTCGTTCATCACGCAGGCCAGCGCGCCCTTGAAGTCCGGGACGAGCTCCCGCACGTGGTCGAGGTTCACGAGGTAGGAGCGATGCGTGCGGAAGAAGTGCCCGCGCAGCCGCCGCTCGAGCTCGTTCAGCGAGTACGTGACGAGGAAACGCTCGTCGGCCAGCTTGAGGTACGAGTAGCCGCGCGCGGCGCTCGCGTAGACGATCGCCCGCTGGTCCACCAGTACGGTCCGCCCGTCCTTCTGCACGGGCACCTTCGCCAGCGGCGGCGGCAGCCCCGGCTCGGGGTCCTCCGGCGACGGGCCACGCGCGCCCGGCGTGTCGGCACGCGGGCTGCCGGAGCCCCCGCCCGCGACGCCGTCGTCGGCCCCGGACTGCGTCAGCGCTCGCTCGACCGCACGGGCCAGCCGGGCGGCGTCGAACGGCTTGACCAGGTAGTCTGCGGCCTCCAGGTCGAACGCCTCGACCGCGTGGTCGGGGTGCGCGGTGGTGAACACGATCCGCGGCGGCCGCGGCAGCTTCCGCGCGGCCGCGGCGACCTCGAGGCCGCTCGTGCCAGGCATCCGGATGTCGAGGAGCACGAGGTCGTACGGGATCGACTCCAGCAGCTGCAGGGCCTCGCCGCCGTTCGCGGCCTCACCCACCACCTGCACGTCGCCGAGTTCCTCCAGCAGGTACCGCAGCTCGGCCCGGGCGGGCGCCTCGTCGTCGACGATCAGCGCACGCGGGCGGGTGTCGTCGTCGCGCACGGACATCAGCGTAGTGGGACGCGCAGGTCGACCACGGTCCCCTCGTCCGGCGTGGACCGGACGTCCAGGGAGAAACGCCCGCCGAACAGGGTGGTGAGCCGCTGCGAGATGTTCCGCAGTCCGACACCCGTGTGCTGCCCCGTGCCGCCGCCCGGCACGCCGGACGCGGAGCCGCGGTCGTCGCCCCCGGTGGCCCGCGCCCGCTGCCCGACGTCGTGTCCCGCCGCCAGGTTCGGGCCGTCCAGCCCCTCCAGCACCTCGGGAGACATGCCGACGCCGTCGTCGGACACCCGGATGGACGTCGTGCGGGTCAGCGGGTCCACCCGCGCCCGGAGTGTCACCGTGCCGCCGTCCACCTTGTCCGCCAGGCCGTGCTTCACCGCGTTCTCCACCAGGGGCTGGATCGTCAGCACCGGTACGTGGGCCGTGAGCACCTGCGGGTCGATGTCGTACCGCACGCGCAGCCGGTCGCCGAACCGCGCCTGCTCCAGCGTCAGGTAGGTGCGCACGAAGAAGTACTCCTGCGCGAACTCCGCCATCTGCCCGTCCTGCCGCACCGCGTACCGGAAGAAGTCGCTCAGCCGCAGCAGCAGCGCCCGCGCCTCCTCCGGGTCGGTGCGGGACTTCGAGGCGATCGTGTTCAGGACGTTGAACAGGAAGTGCGGGTTGATCTGGGCGCGCAGCGCGTGCAGGCGCGCGTCGGCGGCGAGCTCGCGCTCGCGGTCGGCCTCGGCGAGCTCGAGGTGCAGGGACAGGATGCCCGCCATGTCCTCCACCTGTCCGCGCGCAGCGGGCTCGGAACCCGTGCGGAGCACGACGAGCGCCCCCACCACGCGGCCGGCGACCATCAGGGGCGCGGCGACGGCGCCCGCGAGCGGGCAGTCGGGCTCGCCGCAGCCGAGGTCGGCCGTGCTGCGCGACGTCGCGCTGCGCCCGGTGGCGATCGCCTTGAGCGTCACGGACGCGCGCACCGGCCCGCCGGCCCGGTGGTGGTCGTCGCCCGGCCCGACGAACGCCAGGAGGCGCTCCGTGTCGGTGATCGACACGGCGTCGCCGCCGAGCAGCGGGCGCAGCAGGTCGGCGGTACGGCGCGCGGCGTCGGCGGTCAGGCCCGACCGCAGCGGCATGGCGCGCCCGTCCGCCACGATGCCGCGGGTGCCGCCGCGGCGCGGCTCCGGCCCGCGCCGCAGCGCGGTGGCCGAGCGCGGCCCCCGCAGCGCCGACGGATACCCGAGGACGACGGCGATCGTGGGGACCACGCCCGCCACGACCGTGGTCCCCACCCCGAGCGGTGGATCCACGATCACCTGCGTGACCAGGTACACCACCCCCCAGGTCACCGCGATCCCCGCTGCGAGCTGCACGCTCCCCGAACGCATTCTCAGTCCCCCTTCTGCAGTCCTCGCGGTGCCCGGCGTTCCCGCCCCGCGGAGGCAGTATCTTTCCCTCCGGACGCGGTGCCCCGGCGTCGGCTGCCTCGGCCGGGGCCGTGGATCGTGAGGTGCGCGAGGCGTTCCGCCTGCCGGTCGGCCGCCGTGCCGTGCATGATCAGCCACTGGCGGTCGACGTCCGGCGGCGCCTGCGTCACCCGCGACACCAGCACGCAGACGGCGGCGGCCAGCGGCGCCGCCACCAGGGTGGGCGTCATGAGCATCTCGCCGATGCCGGGCCCGATCGGCAGGACGCCCAGCACGAACATGCTGATCGAGGTCAGGCCGCCGGTGAGCATGCCCGCGACCGCACCGGCCGCCGTCGTCCCGCGCCACCAGATGGCCAGCACGAACACCGGCGTCAGCGCCGACCCGGCGATCGCGAACGCCCACGTCACCATCGCGGCCACGATGGACGGGACGGAGGGCGCAAGACTGTCCGGCTGCAGGACCATGGCCATCGCGGCGGCGGCGAGCGCGACGACGGCCGTGCTCGCCCGGCCGGCCCACACGGCCTGGCGCTGGGTGGCGTGCGGGTTGATGTGCCGCTCGTACACGTCGTGTCCCCAGGACGCGGCGGCCGCGAGCAGCAGGCCGGCGATCGTGGACATCACCGCGACGAGCGCCCCGGCCGCGATGACGGCGAGCCCGATGTCGCCGCCGTAGAGCCGGCCCAGGACCGGCAGCGCGTGCTCGGGGACGCGCAGGACGCCGTCGGTGGTGAGCGCGGCGAGCCAGGCGTGCTCGTCGGCGGCGTCGGCGATCTTCTGGCGTGCGGCCGTGCCGAGCATCACCGCCAGCGCGTAGAACAGGCCCGCGAGTCCCAGCACCCACACCGTCGTCATGCGCGCGGCGGTGCCCGTGGGGCTGGTGAAGTACCGGTTCATCACGTGCGGCAGCCCGGCCGTGCCCATCACGAGGGTGAGGATGAGCGCGAACTGGGCGAGCGGGCCGTAGGCGGCGCCCGGCTCGCCGAAGGTCGCGGCCGTACCGGGGTCGAGCTGGTCGGCCTCGGCGCGCAGCATCCAGCCGGCGTCGCCGGGGACGGGGTTGGCCAGGGGGGTGGCCGAGAGCTCGGAGACGGCCTCGGGGTAGCGGAACCCGGAGCCGATGGCGGCCAGAGCGAGCCAGACCAGCGCCCCGAGCAGCACGAGGAACTGCACGGCCTGCGTCCACGTGGTGCCGCGCATGCCGCCGAACGCGACCAGCGCGGCGACGAACATCGTGGACAGCAGCACGCCCGTCCCGTAGGAGTCGAGGCCGGGCAGGCCGCGGCCCACGAGGAGCTGCCAGGTGATCCCGCTGCCGACGGCCTGGGGGATCAGGTAGCTGAGGATGACCACCTGCACGACGCCGACGGACACCAGCCGGACCCTCTCGGACCCTAGGCGCCGGCCGAGGAAGTCGGGGATCGAGAACTCGCCGAAGCGTCGCAGCGGCGCGGCGACGAACAGCAGGACGGGCACGAACCCCGCCGCGAAGCCGACGGCGTACCAGACGCCGTCCAGGCCGGAGACGTACACGGCCGCCGCCACGCCCAGGAACGACGCCGCAGAGAAGTAGTCGCCGCAGATCGCCAGGGCGTTGGTCGCGACGCCGACGCGCTGCCCCGCCAGGTAGAAGTCCACCGTGGAGGCGCCGCGCGGCCGCACCAGCCAGGCGACGAGGACGAGCGTCGTGACCAGGACGATCAGGGCGGTGGCGCCGGCGGGGGTCACGGGGCGTCCCCGGCGTCGGCGTCCCCGGTCTCGTCGTGGACGCCGCCGAGCATGCGCGCCTCGACGGCGGACGAGAGCGTGGCCGCCGCGAGCCCGACGGCGAGGAAGAACACGTACAGCCCGAACGCCGCCATGGCGAAACCGGGGCTCATCCCGCCGTCGATCCGTGCGCCGGACCACCACCCGAGCGTGAGGGACAGGGCGGGCACGCCGAGCACCACGGCGAGGAAGAGGACGAAGTGCCAGACGGCGACCCGGCGCAGGGTGCGGAAGGCGGCGTCGACCTCCGCGGGGGTGTCGTGCTCGTCGATGTCGAACGGGTCGCCGCCGTCGCTGCCCATCACTCAGGGGGGCGGGAGCCGGTACAGGCGCCAGGCCGTGGCCAGGATCACCGTGGCGCCGGTGGCGGTCAGGACCAGGCCCTCGCCCGCCCAGACGTGCCACCAGGCGTCGGTCGAGGCGACGACGCCGCCAAGCTCCACGGCCTGCCACGCGGCGATGAACGCGACGGGGATCCCCGCCACGGCGCAGTGGACGATCGCGGAGACGCGGTGCGGGATCACCGCACCCGCGAAGAGGAGGAGTGCGAGGCTTCCCGTGACGAGCCCCCCGCCTCCGTAGCCGGGCAGGTTGCCCGCCGCGGTGCGGACCCACGGGAGCATCGACCCGAAGAGGATGCAGAGTGCGCCCACGATCATCATCGTGCTGCCGGGGTGGAGGATCCGTCGGCGCGCGGTGGGCCGGGATGCGCTCGACGTCGAGGACATGAAGTCGATCGTAGGGCAAATTCCGGGCAATGAGGTGCCATGGCGACCCGCGAACCGGACGGTGTGACCGGCCGGCGCGCGAGCGGGGGTGCGGGGCTCCTCAGCGGTCGGTCTTGTCCCGCGAGTGGCGCTCGCCGCCCGGCGGTGCCGCTGACCTGCCGCAGGTGACCGCTCGCGGCCCCGCGACCGCCGTCGGACATCCTGGCCCTTGCAGGCCGGAGGACGGAGCACTTGGCTCATCGTGGGAAGAGGTGACGGATCGGGCGATCGGCCGACCCTGGATCGCCGGTGAAGAAGCCGCGACCCGGGCCGCAGGCCACGTCCGGCCGCGATCTTCCGGCACTGCTCTTCCGGTACTGGCCGGACCGAGACGCAAAGGAGCGCAACATGTCCGACGACGTCATGACGCCGGAGGGCGGCCCACCGCCCGGTGGCGCGAACAACGGGTGGCGGAAGGAGTACTGGCGCAAGAACCTCCGCCTCATGGTCGTTCTGCTGGTCGTCTGGTTCGCCGTCTCGTTCGGCTGCGGGATCATCTTCGTGGAGCAGCTCAACCAGATCGTGATCGCCGGCTTCCCCCTCGGATTCTGGTTCGCCCAGCAGGGCGCGATCTACACGTTCATCGTGCTGATCCTCGTCTACGCCGTCCGCATGGACCGGCTCGACCGTGAGTACGGCGTGCACGAGCGCAACCACGACGGAGGGCTGACATGACTGAGACACAGGTCTGGGCCCTCGTATTCGTCGCCCTGACGTTCGCCCTCTACATCTACATCGCCTGGCGCAGCCGGGTGAAGGAGACGAAGGGCTTCTTCGTCGCCGAGCAGAACGTGCCGGCGGTGGCCAACGGTGCCGCGGTCGCGGCGGACTGGATGTCCGCGGCGTCCTTCATCTCGATGGCCGGGCTCATCGCGTTCCTCGGCTCGGACGGCTCGATCTACCTGATGGGCTGGACCGGCGGCTACGTGCTGCTGGCCCTCCTCCTCGCGCCGTACCTGCGCAAGTGGGGCAAGTTCACGGTCCCGGAGTTCGTCGGTGACCGGTTCAGCGAGACCGTGCGGTCGGTGTCCGCGGTGGTCGCGATCATCGTGTCCTTCACCTACGTGGTGGGGCAGATGGCCGGCGGCGGAATCGTGTTCTCGCGGTTCCTGGAGATCCCGCAGGCCGGCGGCGTCGCCATCGCGGCGGCCGTCATCTTCACCTACGCCGTGTTCGGCGGCATGAAGGGCATCACCTGGACCCAGGTGGCCCAGTACACGGTGATGATCGTCGCCTACCTGATCCCGGCGTGGGCCGTGGCCTACATCACGACCGGCATCCCGATCCCGCAGGTGTCGTTCGGGCAGATCCTGGCGGAGCTCAACGCGCTCCAGGCGGAGTTCGGGCTCGACCAGTACACGCAGGCGTTCACCGCCCGGCCGCAGATCGACGTGTTCCTGGTGACGATGGCCCTGATGATCGGTACGGCGGGTCTGCCGCACGTGATCATCCGCTTCTACACCACCAAGTCGGTGCGCGGGTCGCGCTGGTCGGCGCTGTGGGCCCTGGTCTTCATCGCCCTGCTGTACACGACGGCCCCGGCAGTCGGCGCCTTCACCAAGCTCAACCTGCTCGAGGGCGTGCAGGGGAAGGCGGTCGACGCGCTGCCGCAGTGGGTGCAGACCTGGCAGGCCACGGGCCTGGTGTCGGTCTCCGAGACCTCGGAGACCGTCAACTCGGTCACGAACAACGCAGGCGTGTTCGAGTCGGGCGGGGCCGACCTGCTCGTGAACAACGACATCCTGGTGCTCGCCAGCCCGGAGATCGCGGGCCTGCCCGCACCGGTCGTCGGGCTCGTGGCGGCCGGTGGCCTCGCGGCGGCGATGTCGACGGCGGCCGGGCTGCTGCTGGTCATCTCCTCGTCCGTGTCGCACGACCTGTACTTCCGGTACGTGGACCACCACGCCTCGGAGGCACGGCGCCTCGGGGTGAGCCGGATCGCGATGGGGCTCGCCGTGCTCGTCGCGATCTACTTCGGCATCAACCCGCCGGCGTTCGTGGCACAGGTGGTCGCGTTCGCCTTCGGACTGGCGGCCTCGACGTTCTTCCCGATCCTGGTGCTCGGCATCTTCTGGAAGCGGGCGAACGCCGCCGGCGCGGTGTCCGGCATGCTCGCCGGCCTCGTGTTCACCTCGAGCTACATGATCTACACGCTCGAGGTGTTCGGGACGAGTGCCAACGAGCACATCCTGGGCATCAGCCCGGAGGGCATCGGCACCCTCGGCGCCGTCGTCAACCTCATCGTGACGGTCGTGGTCTCGCTGGCGACCCGCCCGCCGTCGCCGGAGATCCAGGAGATGGTGGAGCAGATCCGCTACCCCTCCGAACGCGAGGAGACGCACGCCTGACCGAACCCCCTCGACCGTCGGAGCGTGGCGGGCCCAGCACACCCCGCCACGCTCCGGCCTGAGACCCGGCCCGGTGCCGGGAAGTCCTCCTCCCCCTAGCGACGGACTTCCCGGCACCGGGTCGACCACGCCCGGCCGGAAGCCGGCCGGATCAGACCACCGGAGGGACCTTCTAGGGTTCTCCTATGCACCTCGCCGCCGACGACCTCGCCTTCGCCTACCCCGGGCGGGACGTGCTGCGCGGGGTGAGCGTGTCCGTGAACCCCGGCACACGGCTCGGCGTCGTCGGCGAGAACGGGTCCGGTAAGTCCACGTTCCTGCACCTCCTGGCCGGGCAGCTCCACCCGACCGGGGGAGAGGTCCGGCGCGCCGGCACCGTCGCACTCGTGGAGCAGGAACTGCACGCCGCACCCGGGCAGACCGTCGGAGGCCTGGTCGCCGCCACGCTCGACGGGCTGCGACGGGCCGCCGAGGAGCTGGACGCCGCGGTCGCCGCCTTCGACCACGACACCGGGGACCTCGCCGAGCTCACCCGGACGCTCGCCCGCGCCGAACACCTCGCCGTCTGGGACGCCGACCGCCGCGTCGACGTCGCGCTCACCCGCCTCGGCGCCCCCCGCGCCCCCGCCCGCCCCCTGGCCGAGCTCAGCGTCGGCGAGCGGTACCGCGTCCGCCTCGCCTGCCGGCTCGCCGAACGCACCGACCTGCTGCTCCTCGACGAACCCACCAACCACCTCGACACCAGCGCCATCGAGTTCCTCACCGGCGAGCTCGTCGCCTGGCGCGGAGGAGTGGTCGTCGTCACCCACGACCGCGAGCTGCTCGACGACGTCGCCACCGCCATCCTCGACCTCGACCCCTCCTGGGACGGCAAGCCCGTGCTCTACGGGCAGCCCGGCTACCTGTCCTACCGGTTCGTCAAGAGCCAGGCCCTGCACCGCTGGCGGCAGCGCTACCGGGCCGAGCGCAAGCGCGCCGCCCGCCTCGCCCAGGTGCTCGACGCCTCCTACGAGGGCCTGTCCGACGAATGGCGCCCGCCCAAGGGCTCCCAGACGCACCGCCGCGCCACCCGCGCCCGCATCCACGTCAAGGCCGCCGACCGCCTCGTCCAGAAGCTCGAGGCGGAGGCCATCGAGGTGCCGGTGCCGCCGCCCGCGCTCGCGTTCCCCGACCTGCCCGCGATGTCGCCGGGCTGGGACCCGGCGGAGGCTCTGGTCGAAGTGCGGAACCCGCGCGTCGTGGTGGCCGACGGCGGTCGCGGGGGAGAGGTCGCCCACCCCGCCGGGCAGGACGGTGCGGGCATCGGTCGTCAGAAAAGCGTGCCAAGCGTGCTGCTCGACCTGCCGGGGACGCGGGTGGCGGTGCCGCCGTCGGGCCGGCTGCTGGTGACGGGGCCGAACGGGACAGGGAAGTCGACACTGCTCCGGACGCTCGCGGGGGACGCCGGGCTGGCTCGGGGGAGCCGGGTGTCGCGGGAGGGCGTGCGGATCGGCGTCGTCGGACAGGAGAGTCCGGCGCTCACGCCCGAGGCCGCGAGCCGGACCGGGTTCGAGACCGCCGCCGACGAGGCGCTCGCGCTGCTCGCGGCGGGGGAGCTCGATCCCGACCACGTGGTGGCCGTGGCGTCGCTCGGGCTGCTGTCGGAGGAGGACCTCGACCGGCCGCTCGGCGAGCTGTCCGTGGGGCAGCGCCGGCGGTTCGAGCTGGCGCGTGCGCTGCTGCACGTGCCACACCTGCTGCTGCTCGACGAGCCCACCAACCACCTGTCGATCGACCTGGTCGACGAGCTGACGCGCGCCCTGGCGACCACGCCGGCCGCAGTCGTGGTCGCCACCCACGACCGCCGCATGCGCGCGGAACTGGCGGACTGGCCGGAACTGGCGCTGACGTGACTCTCACCGCCTGAACTCCCGGCACGCGACCACGCCATTCTGTGTGGTGGTTGCGTTCCCATCGCACGAAATGGCGTGGTCGCCGAAATGGCGTGGTCGGCGGCGCCGGAGCGGTCCCGGGCTACCGGTTCAGCATGCCGCGTTCGCGGCCCAGGTGGCTGCGGATGGTCGTCGCCAGGTCGCGGAGGTCGAGGTCGGCGCGGTCCACCGCCGTCTCGTCGAGGGTGACGCCCAGCAGGTAGCGGCCCGAGCCGTGGTGCACCTCGACGACGAAGACCGCGCCCTTCTCGACGTCGAGCACCATGCGGAGCACGCGGCCGGAGTCGAGCTGGACGAAGTCGTCGTCCAGCAGCTCCACCAGGGCGCGGAGTCCCTCGCCGTAGCGTTCGTAGACGCGGCGGTGCTCCTCGGCGTCGGCGAGGCCGAGGAGCGGGGCGAGCGCGGGGTCCCCGAGCACGTCGACCCGGAAGATGCCCTTGCCGCGCGTGTGGTACTGCAGGTAGTGCAGGGTGCCCGGGGCGAGGCGGGCGATGCAGAGCGCGACGACGCCGTCGGTCTCCGGGCCGTAGGGCCGCAGCGCGTGGTGCGAGACGTGCTCCGTCCGGGTCGCCATCTCGCGGGCGGCGCGGGCCTCGGCCCGCCGGGCACGCAGGTGGCCGAGCCGATCGACGCCGAACAGCAGGGCGCTGACCCCGCCGAGCACCCCGACGAACAGGATGCCGCGCCGCAGGCTGAAGTTCTCGTCCAGCAGCGACGCCATGCCCAGTTCGACGAGGAACGGGAGCAGCAGCGAACCGCCCAGGCCCGTGGCGACCTTGCCCGCGAGCTTCGTCTGCTGCTGCATGCGCCTCCCCGTCCGCGGGTGCCCGGGTGGCACCTGGGAAGTTATACCCCATCAGGGTCATCTCGGGCGGTGCGGCCCGACGGCGGAACCCGTCAGGGCAGCCGGCCGACGTGCGCCATCGCCTGCCGCACGAGCATGCCCTGACCGTTCATCATCTCGGCCTGCACGGTGTCGGCGCAGGCCTCCTCCGGCGTCATCCAGGCGAGGTCGAGCGCGTTCTGCTGCGGGCGGCAGTCGCCCGTCACCGGCACCACGTAGGCGAGAGAGATCGCGTGCTGGCGCGGGTCGTGGAAGGCGGTGATCCCGGGAGTGGGGAAGTACTCCGCGACGGTGAACGGCTGCGGCGACGGCGGCACCTGCGGCAGCGCGACCGGGCCGAGATCCTTCTCGATGTGGCGGAGCAGCGCGTCCCGCACCCGCTCGTGGTACATCACCCGGCCCGACACCAGCGCGCGCGTGATGGCGCCCTGTGTGTCGACGCGCAGGAGCAGTCCGACGGAGACGACGTCGCCCGAATCGTCCACCCGGACCGGCACGGCGTCCACGTACACCAGCGGAAGCTGCGCGCGCACCACCGCCAGATCCTCCTCCGTGAGCCACCCGGAGGTCTGGGAGTTGTCACGGTAGAAGTCGTCGGCGGGGTAGTCCGCGGTGTCGGTCACGGACCTTTTCTACCAGGATCGGGTGCATCCGGTTGGAAAAGCGGCGATTCCGGGACCGTGCGACGGTGCACACCGGCGTGTCGCGGGCCCGGCGCGGTCGCGGTGCGGTCGCGGTGCTTGGAGCCAGTGATCGCGGAGCCGTGTGGGATCGTGGGGCCCTGGTCTTGCGTTTCGCGTCGGATGTGCTGCGCTGGAAGGATGTACCCGCGTATCCGCCAGGTGGTGCTCGACACCACCGATGCCCGCGCTCTCGCCGAGTTCTACCGGAAGCTCCTCGGGCTGACCTATCGCCCCGGCGACGAGGCGCCGCCGCCGGGTGAGCCCGACCCGAAGGGCCGCGACTGGCTGGTCCTGCGGAACGGGGCGGGTGTGCCGCTCGCGTTCCAGCAGGTCGACGTCCTGCCGAGGTCCACCTGGCCGGCGCCGGACGTGCCGCAGCAGCTCCACCTCGACACCACGGTGCCCGACGTCGCCACGCTCAACGAAGTCCGGGACCACGCCCTCGCGCTCGGCGCGACACAGCTCAACGACCGGTCGGAGGACCCGGTCGAACCGCTCTACGTCTTCGCGGACCCGATGGGCCACCCGTTCTGCGTCTTCGTCGAGTGATCCGTTCTCCGCGTCCGACGTCGCGGACGGGGTGATCCCGCCGAAAACCCTGTGCGGGCCGCCGTGAGCCGCCCTTACCCTCCGGGCATGAATCTTCGCGGGGAGAAGCCGGGCGACAGGCAGGTCGTGCGGGACGTGCATCTCCGAGCGTTCGGCGATCACGGACGCGTCGTGGCGGACCTCGTCGACACGCTGCGGGACACCATCGCCTCCGAGGACGGTCTCTCGCTGGTCGCGGACCGGGACGGGCAGGTCGTCGGCCACGTCATGTTCACGCGCGGTGTGCTCGACGCTCCTCGGCGGCTGGTCGACGTGCAGGTCCTCAGCCCGCTGGCCGTGGTGCCCGAACTGCACGGGCGCGGCATCGGCTCGGCCCTGGTCCGCCGCGGGCTGGCGATCCTCGCCGAGCGCGGGGTCCCCGTGGCCTTCCTCGAAGGTGACCCGGGCTACTACTCGCGCCTCGGCTTCGAGCCCGGTGGCGGCCTCGGCTTCCGCAAGCCGTCCCTGCGCATTCCGGACGCCGCCTTCCAGGTCGTCCGGCTCCCGGCGCACGAGCCCTGGATGACGGGGACGCTGGTCTACTCGGAGCCGTTCTGGCGGCACGACGCGGTCGGCCTCCGCGCCCCCGACGCGTAGCCGTCAGGGGTGCGGGCGGGTTCCTGGGGCCGAACGACGGTTCCGCGGTGCTCGAGGTCAGCGTGGACGGCCAGGTCGTCGACGCTTCCGCGACGACATTCGACTCCGATCGGCTGTACCAGGCATTCACGCTGCGGGGCCTGAGCGACGACACGCACACCGTGCAGGTCAAGGTGGTCAGCGGCACCCTCGTCGTGGATTCCGTCGGGGTCGTCCCTGCCGGATAGCCGCTAGCGCCGGGTTGAGCAGGAGGTTCCTTACGCTTCAGGCCCTCGAGGCGTAAGGAACCTCCTGCTCGCCAACCCGGAACCCGCAACCATCGGCCCGGAGATGACGAAGCGGCGTGGGCCCGAAGGGCCACGCCGCTTGCTGTCGAGTGCGCCATCAGGGACTCGAACCCCAAACCCGCTGATTAAGAGTCAGCTGCTCTGCCAATTGAGCTAATGGCGCCTAACCCCTCCCACGCCATGATCACACCGTACGACCGCAACGGACGCAACCACGGAGGGGGTCCGGAGGCGTGCCCCCGGGCGGGGTGTGGGGGCTGCGCCCCCACAAGACATCAACGAAGCGAAAGGGCCGACGACGTCGGCACAGATCACCCCCGCTGAGTGCGCCATCAGGGACTCGAACCCCAAACCCGCTGATTAAGAGTCAGCTGCTCTGCCAATTGAGCTAATGGCGCGTGACGGAGAGCAACACTACCAGGACGGCCGCCGGGACTCGCAACCGGATAGGACGTGACCTGCGTGACAGCCCCGGGCAGCGGTCGCCGGCCCGCTCTGGCGGCCGGCCCGCTCTGGCGGCCGGCCCGCTCTGGCGGCCGGCCCGCTCTGGCGGCCGGCCCGTCAGGGCGCGCCCCGCCGATCCGCCGTGCGGCTACAGGTACAGGCCGGCCGCGCTCTCCCCGCCGTCGACCGTGTGCACGCCGTGCACGTCGCGCTCCCGGAGAAGCACGTAGTCGGTCCCGCCGAGATCCACCTCGGCGCGGTCCTCCGGGTCGAACAGCACGCGGTCTCCGACGCCGACCTGCCGCACATGCTCGCCGGCCGCGACCACCTTCGCCCAGGCGAGCCGCTTCGGGCCGGCCGCGGTGGCCGGGATCACGAGCCCGCCCGTGGACTGTCGTTCGGCCTTGTCGGTCTCGGGCTCGACGAGGAGCCGGTCGTGCAGCATGCGGATCGGGAGGCTGCCCGAAGGCGCCTGCTCTGAGGCAGGATTCTTGACTACGGAACTCACACCCCCAACGCTACGCGACGTGCAGGTCGCGTAGCGTTGGGACCATGACCACACGGCTCGAACCCGGCGACAAGGCTCCTGACTTCGACCTCCCGGCCGCCGGCGGCGGCACCGTCTCGCTCGCCGATCTGCGCGAGATCGCCGGCAAGGGCGTCGTCGTCTACTTCTACCCGGCGGCCGCCACGCCGGGCTGCACCAAGGAGGCGTGCGACTTCCGCGACTCGCTGGCCTCGCTCCAGGGTGCGGGCTACGCCGTGGTCGGGATCTCGCCGGACAAGGTCGCCAAGCTGGAGAAGTTCGCCGACACCGAGTCGCTCACCTTCCCCCTCGCCTCCGACGAGGACCACACCACCCTCGAGGCCTACGGCGCCTGGGGCGAGAAGCAGAACTACGGCAGGACGTACGTGGGTGTCATCCGGTCCACGGTCGTCGTGGCGCCGGACGGCATGGTCTCCCTCGCGCAGTACAACGTCCGCGCCACCGGCCACGTGGCCCGCCTGCGCAAGGCGCTCGGCGTCGGCGAGTGAGACGAGTGGGCGGCCGCACCCTCGTCCTCGACTTCGACGGCACCGTCTGTGTCGGTGACGGGCCGGTCCTCCTGTACGCCGAGGAGGTCGCCCGCCGCACGGGCCTGGACGTGACCGACGACGTCGCGCGGTTCCTGCGTACCGGTCACCTGCCGGGGAACGCCACGCAGGAGGTGCCGGCACCCGAGGACGGGTACCAGGCGGTCCTCGCCCTGGCGTTCGCCGGCGAACGAAGCGAGCGGCCCGACCGCACCGTGCTCGACGCCGCCTACCGCGCCTCGCGCGCCCGGTTCGCCGACGACGGCGCCGGGACCTCCGCGCCCGAGGGGCTGCACGAGTTCCTGGGCGGGGTGCGCAGCGCGGGGACACGCGTCGTGCTGGTCACGAACTCACCGCTCACCGGTGTCACCGACTGGCTGGAGCGGGAGGGTGTCGCGCCGTTGCTGGACGACGTCGTCCCCGATGCGGGCAAGCCCGCCGCGATGCCCGGGATCCTGCGGCGTCTGCTGCCCGACGCCGGCACCGCGGCGGACATGCTCGTCTCGGTGGGAGACGTCCACGCGAACGACGTCGCGCCGGCCCTCGCCGTCGGGGTGCGCGGCGCGCACATCGACCGGTGGGCGTCCCGGCCGGGCCCTGCGACGTGGTCCGCGCCGGCCTTTCCTGCACTCTTCGAACCTCTTGCGGCATGGGCCGTTGGCGAAAAAATGTCCGCCGAGTCCATACTGTGACCTCGAATTTGCCGGTACGTAACCCTATGGAAGGGACGGGACTCCGACCTGTCGGTAGCGTGACGCGCGTTCGCGGGGGTCGATACCGCCCGCGCGCCACCATCTTCACGAGGAGACATCTGATGAAGCGATCTGTGAGCATTGCCGCCGCCGCGGCGGCCGCGGCCCTCGCCCTGACCGCCTGCGGCGGCGGCACCGACGACGGGTCGGGCACGGAGGAACGCGATCTGCCCGAGACCCTGACCCTCGGCCTGGTTCCCTCCCAGGACCAGGACCAGCTGGTCGAGGACGCCGAGGTGCTCGGCGACCTCCTCGGCGAGCAGCTCGGCGTCGAGGTGGAGACCTCCGTGTCGACCGACTACGCCGCCCTCGTCGTGGCCATGCAGACGGAGCAGGCCGACATCGGCATGTTCGGCCCGGTCGCGCTGGTCCAGGCCGTGGACCAGGCCGACGCCGAGGCCGTGCTGCAGTCCGTGCGCTACGGCTCGTCGACCTACCACACGCAGTGGATGACGAACGACCCGGACACGTACTGCCTGGACGACGTCATCACCGAGACGGACGACGACGGCAACGAGTTCGCGTTCTGCAACGGTGCCGAGGCGGTCGAGGGCCCCACCGGTGAGGAGGCGCTCGCGCTCATCGAGGAGGGCACCACGATCTCCTTCGTCGAGGAGGGGTCGGCCTCCGGTTACTACTACCCGGCCACCCAGCTCGCAGAGGTCCAGGGTATCGACCCGCTGACCGACATCACGTCGATCTACGCGGGCGGCCACCCGAACTCGGTGCTGAACGTCGTGCGCGGCGACGCCTCGATCGGTGTCTCGTTCAACGACGCCCGCGCCGAGGTCCTCGAGGAGGAGGCGGACGCCGGTACCCAGGCCGTCGTGTTCGCGTCGTCGCCCGAGATCCCGAACGACGGCGTGGCCGTGTCGGGCTCGTTCTCGCCCGAGGCGAGCAAGGAGATCACGGACGCGTTCGTGGCACTGGCCGAGAGCGACGAGGGTCTCGCGGCCCTCGACGCGGTGTACGGCATCGAGGGCCTGGAGCCCGCCGACCTCGACGCGCTGGACGCCGCCCGCCAGGTCGCGGCGAACTTCGGCGACGCCGAGTAAGCCGAGCAACCAGACCAAGCCGGAGGTCACCCGCGCGGAGGCCGCCGGCACGGTCGAGGGCCTTCCGTGTGGTCGGGGGTTTTCCGTGTGGTCGGGCGCTTACTTGCCCGACCACACGGAAAACCCCCGACCACATGCCCCGCCTCATCCCCGGCCCGGCGCCGAGTAGCGTCAGGCGCGGACCTGCAGCAGCGAACAAGGAAACCGATGATCAGCTTTCGTGACGTACACGTCACCTATCCGACCGGGACCAAGGGGCTCGACGGCGTGTCCCTGGAGATCCCCGACGGCCAGTTCGTCGTGGTCGTGGGACTGTCCGGGGCGGGCAAGTCCACCCTCATCCGGGCCATCAACGGGCTCGTGCCCGTGACGTCCGGCGAGCTGGAGGTCAACGGCCAGCGGGTCGACGGCGCCGGCGGGGCCAAGCTGCGCCGCCTGCGGGCCGACGTCGGGATGATCTTCCAGGGCTTCAACCTGGTCACCCGCGTCAGCGTGCTGAAGAACGTCCTCATGGGCCGGCTCGCGCACTCCCCGGTGAGCTCGCTGTTCGGTCTGTACGGCGCGGCTGACAAGGAGATCGCGTTCGACGCGCTCGACCGCGTCGGCATCATCGACAAGGCGTACGTGCGGGCCTCCCAGCTGTCCGGCGGCCAGCAGCAGCGCGTCGCGATCGCGCGCGTCCTGACCCAGCAGGCCCGGGTGGTGCTCGCCGACGAGCCCGTGGCCTCCCTCGACCCGCCCACCGCCAACGCCGTCATGGCCGACCTGCGGCGGGTCCAGCGGGAACTGGGCATCACCACCGTCGTCAACCTGCACTTCCTGGACCTCGCCAAGAACTTCGCCGACCGCATCATCGGCATGCGCGCCGGGAAGGTCGTGTTCGACGGCTCCGCCGCCGAGGCCGACGACAAGGTGTTCGAGGACATCTACGGCCGCTCCCTGAGCGTGGAGGACGTCTCGACCGTCGAGGTGGACCGCCTGACATGACCGCCACGACCAGCGCCGCGCCCGCTCGCGGCCGCGCGGCGCCGCCGAAGCCCCGCCCGCCGTTGGGCCTCTACGCGGGACTCTCCGTCTGCGCGGTCATCACCGTGTGGGCCGCGATCGGTATCGACTTCACGCTCGCGCCGCTGTTCTCGGACCTCACCCGGGGCCGGGAGGTCGTCGCCGAGTTCTTCCGCCCGGACTGGGCATTCGCCTGGCGGGTGCGGGAACAGTGGCTGGAGACGCTCCAGCTCGCCGTCGTCGCCAGCTTCTTCGGCTGTCTTCTGGCCCTCGTCCTGGCCCACATGGCCAGCGACGTCACCGCCCCGCCCTGGATGGCCCGCACGCTCAAGGCCCTGCTCGCCGTCGAGCGCTCGCTGCCCGACGTCGCGTGGGCGCTGCTGGCGGTCGCCGTCGTCGGCAACGGGGCACTGGCGGGCATCCTGGCCCTGTTCGCGTTCAACGTGGGTGTTGCCGCCAAGCTCACCGCGGAGAGCGTCGACGCCGTCGATCGCGGGCCTGTCGAGGCCGCGACCGCCGTGGGAGGAGGCGCGGTGCAGCGCGCCGTGGCGGCGGTCCTGCCGCAGGTCATGCCGAACTTCCTGTCGTACTCGTTCTACGTCTTCGAGCTGAACATCCGCGCCTCGCTCGTGATCGGTCTGGTCGGCGCCGGAGGCATCGGCCAGGTCATCAAGACCGAGCTGTCCCGCTTCCAGTACTCGCACATCTCCGCGATCGTTGCGGTCTTCATCATCGTGGTGTTCGTGCTCGACCAGGTTTCCGCGTGGCTGCGCAGGAGGCTGATATGACCACCGTCGACACCCGCCCGCCCGCCTCGGGCGCGGCCCGCACCGCGCGGCCGAAGCGGCCCAACCCGTGGAAGCAGGTCACCGGCTCCCTGGTGACCGCCGTGATCGTGGTGCTGTGCGTGGTCACCGTGGACGCCCAGTGGTCCCGCCTGTCCGAGGCGCCCGGCATCCTCGGCGACTACCTGCGGCTGATGACGCGCGGCGTGCTGCAGAACCCGATGGCCGACCCGTACACCGACTACTGGGCCAAGGCCTTCGAGTACATGGTCGAGTCCCTGCAGATGGCGTGGATCGGCACCCTCGTGGGGGCCGTGCTGTCGTTTCCGATGGCGTTCCTCGCCGCCCGGAACATCTCGCCCCGGCCGGTCGTGTTCGTCACGCGGCAGATCCTCAACGTGATCCGTGCGATCCCCGAGCTCATCCTCGCGATCGCGATCATGCTGCCGATCTTCGGGCTCGGTCCGCTGGCGGGCGCGCTGGCGCTCGGCGTCGGCTCGGTGGGGACGCTCGGCAAGCTCGGGAGCGAGGCGATCGAGGCGGTGGACCCCCGTCCCATCGAGGCGGTCTCGGCAACCGGTGCGCGGCGGCCCCATGTGCTCGCCTGGGGCGTCCTCCCGCAGGCGCTGCCGGAGATCGTGGCGCTGTGGCTCTACCGGTTCGAGATCAACATCCGGGCCGGGGCGATCCTCGGCGCGGTGGGCGCCGGCGGCATCGGGTCGATCCTCACGCAGCTCTTCGCCGCCCGGCTCTGGGACCGGATCGGGATCACGCTGTTCATCATCATCGCCGTCACGGTCCTGGTGGACCAGATCTCGGCGTGGGTGCGCCACCGCATTATCGCGGGCGGCGGCAAGGACCTGGCAGCGGAGGCCGAGGCGCTCGCGTAGCGATCGGGCGCGGCCCGGCCCGCAGCGGCGGGTGCGGTCGGTCATTCCGTGAACGATCGGCAGTTCGATCTGCCGATCGTTCACGGAAGTACCGACCGCGGCTGGCCGGATCGGCCGGACTCCCGGTCGGGCGCTGGACCAGCCGGGCACGGCCCAGCCGGTCAGCCCCGACGTCGCATCGGGCGGGTCGCGTCGGGCCGGTCGTCGGGGCGCATACACTGTGGTCCGCGCGCGAGTGGCGTAATTGGCAGCCGCGCCAGGTTTAGGTCCTGGTGTCTTCGGACGTGCGGGTTCGAGTCCCGCCTCGCGCACCGGCAGCAATGCCACCGAGGTGGTACTGCCGTGGCATACAGTCCGTGCCATGGCCGACGTCGTTCATTCCTCCTCGCCCGCGGATCTGCTGGACATCGAGTCCGAGTTCAGCGCCGCCGAGCTCGAGGTCCGCGACCGCGTGCGCGAGTTCGCCGATCGGCGGATCCGGCCGGACATCGCCCGGTGGTTCGGCGATGGCGTGTTCCCGCGCGAGATCGTGCCGGAACTCGGCGAGCTCGGGGTGCTGGGCATGCACCTGGACGGGTACGGCTGCGCGGGCCGGTCCGCCGTCGAGTACGGCCTGGCCTGCCAGGAGCTGGAAGCCGGAGATTCCGGGATTCGGACGTTCGTGTCGGTGCAGGGCTCCCTCGTGATGTCCGCGATCCACAAGCACGGCTCGGCCGCGCAGAAGGAGGAGTGGCTGCCGCGCCTCGCGAGCGGCGAGGCGATCGGCTGCTTCGGCCTCACGGAGCCTGGCGCCGGCTCCGACCCCGCGAGCATGACGACGCGCGCCCGCCTCGACGGCGGCGAATGGGTGATCGACGGGGTCAAGCGGTGGATCGGCCTCGCGTCGATCGCGGACGTCGCGGTGGTCTGGGCCAAGGTCGCCGAGTCCGACGACGACGGCGCGGGTGGCGGCAGCGAGTCCGGCGGCCCGGGTGGCGACAGCGGCGCTGCGGTCCGCCGTGACGTCGGCGGTGACGTGAGGACGGGCGAGCCCGGTGCCCGGGAGCGCGGCCGGACTCGCGAGCGGGTGCGCGGCTTCCTCGTGCCGACGTCGTCGGCGGGCTTCACCGCCATGCCCATCGAGCCCAAGCTGTCGATGCGCGCCTCGATCCAGTGTGACGTCGTGCTCGACGACGTCCGTGTGCCCGAGGACGCGATCTTGCCCGAGAACCCCGGCCTGCGCGGGCCGTTCGCCTGCCTCGACGAGGCACGCTACGGCATCGTCTGGGGCTCGGTGGGCGCGGCGCGCGACGCGTTCGAGGCGGCCCTGACGTACGCCGGCGAGCGCGTCCAGTTCGGCGTTCCGGTCGCGTCGCACCAGCTCACGCAGGAGAAGCTGGTGAACATGGCGCTCGAGATCAGCAAGGGCCAGCTCATGGCGTTGCGCATCGGCCGGCTCAAGGATGCCGGACGGCTGGAGTCCCACATGATCTCGGCGGGCAAGCTGAACAACGCCCGCATGGCGATCGAGGTCTGCCGCACCGCGCGCACGGTGCTCGGCGGCAACGGGATCACCCTCGACCACTCGCCGCTGCGGCATGCGAACAACCTGGAGTCCGTGCGCACCTACGAGGGCACCGACGAGGTCCACACCCTGATCCTGGGCCGCCACCTGACGGGCATCCAGGCCTTCCGCTGAGCGCCGGGGCACGATCCGCGCAGTTGGCGCCGGGATACTCTCGTGCGCCGGTGCGTGGTCGGGGGTTTTCCGTGTGGTCGGTCAAGCACTTGACCGACCACACGGAAAACCCCCGACCACACCACACGATCGGCTCCTCGGCGCGGCGGACGCGGCGAGACGCGTACCATTTTCCGGTGAGTCAGCAGCAGTCCACCTCGGGTCCGCCCCGGTTCCGCACGTCTCCGGTGAGTTTCGCGTCGCGGTCCGGGCGCCTGACCGCCGGGCAGCAGCGCGCCTGGAACACCCGGCGTGATTTCTACCTGGTGGAGGCCCCCCGGCACTTCGGGCGGATGTCGGTGGATCCCGCATGGCGGTTCGACGCCGCCGCGGTGTTCGGGCGGACGGCGCCGCTGGTGCTGGAGATCGGGTCGGGTCAGGGCGACGCGATCGTCACGGCCGCCGCCGCCGATCCGGACCGTGACTACCTGGCCGTCGAGGTGTACCGGCCGGGCGTGGCCCAGGTGATGGTGCGAGCCGACCGCGCCGTGCGGGAGCGCGCCGGTGAGCCCGGTGAGGGCCAGGACGCGGAGCAGCCGGACGGGCCCGGCCTGCCCAACCTGCGCGTGATGCAGGTCAACGCCGCCGAGCTGCTGGACACGGCGATCCCGGCCGGGTCGCTCGACGAGGTGTGGACCTTCTTCCCCGACCCGTGGCACAAGTCGCGACACCGCAAGCGGCGTCTCGTGGCTCCGGCGTTCGCCGAGAAGGTGGCACGCGGCCTGCGTCCTGGCGGCGTCTGGCGGCTCGCGACGGACTGGGCGGAGTACGCCGAGCAGATGCTCGACGTCCTGGAGGTCGCCCCGGGGCTCCGCAACGACCACGGCCCCCGCGCGGCGGCGCCCCGCTTCGAAGGCCGCGTCATCACGGGCTTCGAGCGGAAGGCCCACAAGGCGGGCCGGGACATCACGGACCTGACCTACGTCAGGGCATAGCCGGAACTCGGGCCGAGGCGAGTGGTGAGAGCAACCTCACCCCTTCCTCGGTGTCCGCGGAATCTGGCGGTTCCCGGATTCCTGTGTGTTCACATCGTTCGCCGCGCGGGTGAATTTTCTTCATGGATCGATTCGGAAGCGGCGGACTCTTCCTGCTAGTTTCCGGTGCCGCGACAACGACCACCGTCGCGCCCCTGGATGCGCCGGGATGCAGCGCAGAGTCGATGAATACGGTGCCATGTTCTCCGATACGAAGACCCGGCCGCGCCATGTGGCCATCGTCGCCCCGATCCGGTCGGAGCAGCGGGCCCGGATCGAGGAGATCCACGGCCTGCGGGGCGTGGCGCTGGTCCTGGTGGCGGCCTTCCACCTGTTCGGCAACGGGCGGGTGTCCGGGGGCGTCGATGTCTTCCTCGTCGTCTCGGGGTTCCTGGCGACGCGTTCTCTTCTGGGCCGGGTGACGCGCGGCGAGCTGAGTCTGATCACGTACTACGGGCGGACGTTCCTGCGTCTCGCGCTCCCGGCACTCGTGGTACTCGGCGCGGTCTGGGTACTGATGTTCCTGGTGGCGCCGGAGGCGTCGTGGCATCAGACAGGACGCGAGATCGTCGCCGCGGCCCTGTACGGGTTGAACTGGGAGATGATCTCGGGCCAGCTCGCCTATGGCGCGGCCGGGCCGGACACGAGCTCGCTGCAGCACTTCTGGTCGCTGTCGGTACAGGGGCAGTTCTTCGTGGTCTGGCCCCTGGTGATCCTCGCGCTCGCGTACGTCGTGCCGAGAGCGAGGACCAGGATGTCGTCGCTACCAGGACTGGTGGCCGTCGTCGTCGGGCTCGGGACCGCGGCTTCGTTCCTGTTCGCGGTCTGGCTGTCGGGTCAGAACCAGGCCGAGGCGTACTTCCACACCGGCGCGAGGTTCTGGGAGCTCGGCGTCGGGGCGCTGGCTGCCCTGATGCTTCCGAAGATTCGCATGTCCGACCCGGTTGCGGGACTGCTCGGCGTCGCCGGGCTCGTGCTCGTCGTGTCGTGTGGCTTCGTGATCGATGGCGGGCCGGCATTCCCCGGCCCGCTCGCGCTGTGGCCGGTAGCGGGTGCGCTGCTCGTGGTGCTGGGCTCGGTGAGCGAACGGCCGACCATGGTCAGGCGTGTCCTGCGCCTGCGACCGGTCACGTTCGTCGCCGACATCTCCTACGGCCTCTACCTGTGGCACTGGGTCCTGCTGGTCGCGTTCCTCCAGTGGCGCCGCCACGACACCGTGGCCGTCCCGCATGCCGCGGTGATCCTCGTGGCAGCCGTGTTGCTCGCCTGGATCACGCACAAGGTCGTCGACCCGCTGCCCGCCGCTGCGATGCGGCGTTCGCCCGGAACCCCGCTCATCGCCGTCGCCACCTGCGTCGGGCTCTTCGCAGCCACGTCCGTCGTCGGCCTGAACCTCCTGGACCGTGCTCGGGCCGAGGAGAGCGCACGGATCGAAGCAGTCATGGCAGGCGCTGGTCAGCGCTGCCTCGGAGCAGCGGCTCTGGACCCCGAGAAGCAGCCGTGCGTGGATCCTGGCCTGGAAGGTCTCCTGGTGCCGGCCACCTCCTCGCTGGACACCGATCAGCACAGCGTCAAGGGCTGCTGGTCCAACCGGGAACGTCCTGTGGAGCTGCGAGTCTGCACGGTCGGACCTACCGAGGGGTTCACGAGGCATCTGTTCGCCGTCGGCGACTCGCACAACCACGCGCTCGTCGGTGCCTACCAGCAGATCGCCGACGAGCACGACTGGCGCATCGACATCGCCGGACGGACGGGGTGTCACTGGAACGCCCGGCCTCGTGTCAGCGACGAACCCGAACTGACCCGGCTGTGCAGCGAGTGGAACCGGCTCGTGGACGCCCACGTCGGGTCCCGCCCTGAGCTGGATGCGATCATCGTGACCCACTCGGCCCGTGCGGCAGTGGAGTCCGAACCCGGTGAGGACCGGGTCGAGGCGCTGGCCACCGGCCTGGAGCAGGCGTGGGCGAAGCGGCCCTCGGAGACGACACGGATCCTGGCCATCAAGGACCTACCGATCTTCGAAGCGAACGCGAACGTGTACTTGCGCGACGTCGTGCACTGCGTCGAGGAAGCAGGTCCGGAGAAGGCCGGGGCCGCCTGCAGCCGGCCCCGCTCCGCCGTCGTCATTGACGAAGGGCTACGGCAGGCGGCCGGGCGCGACCCGAACGCCGTGTTCATCGACCGCACCGACCTCTACTGCGGGCCGGAGATGTGCTCGCCCGTGGTCGGACACACCATCGTGTACCGCGACGGATACCACCTCACCGGTATGTATGCCCGCACCATCGCCCGCTACCTCGGAGAGAGTCTCGCCGAGGCACTGGACCAGGAGCCGGGCACCTGAAACCGCACGATCTCCGATCGGTCCGATCGGGCACGGACCCTGCTGTTGCCGAGTGATGGGCCCGCCGGCCCGGCCCCTATACCTGGCGGGCTTCGGCCAGGCGGCGCTCGCGGGCGTTGAGCGCGCCCGTCGTCATGCCGTAGATCGCGATGGCGCCGAGCACCTGGACGAGCACGTCGTCGAACGACACGTTCCGGCCGCGGCCCAGGACGCTCTGGAGGATCTCGGTGGTCCCGGCGATCACGGCCGCGGCCACGATGATGCGCCAGCCGGACGCGAGCGCCTTCCACCGCAGCGGGGCGACGGCGGCGAAGGGCGCGAGCAGGAGGAAGTTTCCCGCGACGACCGCGACCTGCGGTGGCACCTGGGTGAGGCCGTGCCGGGGGATCCAGTTCGTGAACCAGTGCTCGAAGGTGCTCGCCAGGTCGGTGAACGGGATGAGGTTCGGCGACAGCGCCCCGGGGCTCGCGTGGATTCCCAGGACCACCCAGACGTAGACGGCGGCGTGCAGTGCCAGGACGACGTCGAGTATCCAGCCCGCCTCGGCGGCGCGTTCCGCGTCCGAGCGGATGCTTGCGTGGTGCACGATGGCGATCGCTGCCGCCACCAGGCTGATCGCGATGGCGATCGGGGCGAGGTCGAGTCCGCCGAGGACTCCGGGCATGGGTACTCCTGAAGGGTTGGTGCGGGGCAAACCAGACCAAATCTATCGGCTCCGGTCGCGCGGCCGCCTCACCGTCCCGGCTGCCCGGCTGCACGTCCGCTTGCCCCAGCTGCCCGCCTCACCGCTCCAGCCGGATCACCACGGACTTCGACGCCGGTGTGTTGCTGCCCTCGGCCGTGTGGTCCAGGGGAACCAGCACGTTCGTCTCGGGATAGTAGGCGGCGGCGCATCCCTTCGCCGTGGGGAACGCGACGGCGCGGAACCCCGCAGCCCGGCGGTCCGTCACCCGGCCCCGGCCGTCCGGCCACTCGGAGACCAGGTCGACGGTCTCGCCGTCGGCGACGCCGAGTTCCTCCAGGTCCAGTGGGTTCACGAACACGACGCGGCGCCCGCCCGTCACGCCGCGATACCGGTCGTCCTGACCGTAGATCGTGGTGTTGAACTGGTCGTGGCTGCGGATGGTCTGCAGCAGCAGTCGCCCTTCCGGCACCCGCACCACCTCCAGCGGGTTCACGGTGAATCGCGCCTTCCCGGTCGCCGTCGGGAACTCGCGGGCGTCCCGCGGCGGGTGGGGCAGGACGAATCCGCCGGGCTCGGCGACGCGGCGCTCGAAGTCCTCGAACCCGGGCACCACGCGGGCGATCGACTCGCGGATCCGGGAGTAGTCCTGTGCGAACTCTTCCCACGGTGCCGGGTCGTCCGGGCCCAGCACGCGCCGGGCAAGGTCGGCGACGATCGTCGGCTCGCTCCGCAGGTGGTCCGACGCCGGCCGCAGGGTGCCGCGGGAGGAGTGCACCACGCTCATGGAGTCCTCGACGGTCACGAACCGCGGGACCGCCGCGGAGGCGGCTGCGTGCCCGCGACCGCCGTCGTCCCGCTCCGTTCTGCCGAGGCAGGGGAGGATCAGCGACCGGCGGCCCGGGACGACGTGTGAGCGGTTGAGTTTCGTGGAGACGTGCACCGTCAGCGGGACGCGGCGCAGCGCCTCCTCGGTGAGGGCGCTGTCCGGCGTGGCGGCGGCGAAGTTCCCGCCCATCGTCATGAAGACGTCGATCCGGCCGTCGCGCATCGCGCGGACCGTGTCGACGGTGTCGTGGCCGGGCTCGCGCGGCGGATCGAAGGCGAACTCGGCGCCGAGCGCGTCGAGGAACGGCGCGGGCGGGCGCTCCCAGATGCCCATCGTGCGGTCACCCTGGACGTTGCTGTGCCCGCGGACCGGGCAGGCGCCCGCGCCGGGGCGGCCCACGCTGCCGCGCAGCAGCAGGAAGCTGACCACCTCGCGGATGGTCGCGACGGCCTGCTTGTGCTGGGTGAGCCCCATCGCCCAGCACGCGATGATGTTCCGCGCGCCCACGACGTCGTCCACGAAGGCCTCGATCTCGGAGCGGTCGAGGCCCGTGGCGGCGTCGACGTCGGACCACGACAGCGCGCGCCAGGCGGCGGCCGCGTCCTCGAAGCCGTCGGTGTGCTCGGCGATGAAGTCGTGGTCGAGCACGGGTTCGCGACCCGCCGTGCGCGCGTCGTCGTCGCGCTCGAGCAGCAGGCGGTTCACCGCCTGGAACAGGGCGAGGTCGCCGGCGAGCCGGACCTGGAGGAAGCGGTCGGCGAGCCGCGTCCCGCGGCCCACGACACCGCGGACGCGCTGCGGGTTCTTGAAGGTCTGCAGTCCCGCCTCGGGCAGGGGGTTGATCGCGACGATCCGCGCGCCCCGGTCCTTCGCCGTCTCCAGGGCGGTGAGCATCCGCGGGTGGTTGGTCCCGGGGTTCTGCCCGACGACGACGATCAGGTCCGCGTGGTCCGTGATGTCCGCCAGCGACACGCTGCCCTTGCCGATGCCGAGCGTCTCGGTCAGCGCCGCGCCCGACGACTCGTGGCACATGTTCGAGCAGTCCGGCAGGTTGTTCGTGCCGAGCTTGCGCGCGAGGAGCTGGTAGAGGAACGCCGCCTCGTTGCTGGTGCGGCCCGACGTGTAGAACGCGGCCCGGTCCTGGGCGCCGGCCGCGCGCAGGCCACGGAGCTCGCCCGCGACGAGGTCGAGGGCCTCGTCCCAGGTCACGGGGCGGTAGTGGGCGGCGTCCGTGTCGCGCAGCATCGGTTCGGTGAGCCGGCCCGACTTGCCCAGGCGATGGTCGGTCCAGGTCGCGAGCTCGGCTATGGGGTGCTCGGCGAAGAACGCTGCGTCGGCCCGGGCGCGCGTGGCCTCCTCGGCGACGGCCTTGGCGCCGTTCTCGCAGAACTCCGCCAGGTGCGGCTTGCCGGGCTCCGGCCAGGCGCAGCCGGGGCAGTCGAAGCCCCCGTGCTGGTTGACGAGGCGGAGGGCCTTCAGCCCGCGGCCGAGGCCGGGCTCCTCGACGACGTCGGCCAGTGCGTGCACGACGCCGGACACCCCCGCCGCCTCGTGCTTCGGCCCGGAGACACGCAGACTCCGCTCCGGACGATCACCTCGGGCATCTTCACTCACACCGGCGACGATACGCCGCCGTCGCTCCGTTCGGTGCGGGGCTGTGATCGGTCGGTTGGCGAGTGGTCGGCTGGTTGTCGGATGATCGGCCGCTCGGGGGGCCGATCATCCGACATCCGGCCGACCACTCGACGTCCGGCCGACCACACCGCGTACGCGCGGGACACTGGGGTGTATGGGAGTGATCAGTGAGCGGCGGAGGGTTGTCCGGGTGCGCGTCGGGGGCGGGGTCGCCGGCGACGGGATCGCCGGGTCGGCGCGGTCGGCGCGTCCCGACGCCCTGGCCGTCGAGGAGCCGCTCATGGTGCGGCTGGTGCGTGGCGGCGGGCCGGTGCGGTCGCCGTCGCCAGCGGGATCGGCGGGATCGGCAGGATCGGCGGCGGAACCGCTCACGCTGACGATGCGCACGCCCGGGCACGACTTCGACCTGGTGGCCGGGTGGCTCGTCGGGGAGGGCGCCGTCGGCGCGGCGTCGGACATCGTGGGCATGAAGGCGTGCAGCGACGAGGAGAACACGATCGACGTCGCGCTCGCGCGCGGCGTCGAGCCGCCGCGGCCACGGGCCCACCTGACGACGAGCGCGTGCGGGGTGTGCGGGTCGGACACCGTGATCGAGGTGGCGGGGGCGCTGCGCTGGCCCGTGGCAGGGGACCCGGTCACGGTCGGCGCCGACGTGATCGCCGCCCTCCCGGAGCTGCTGCGCGCACGACAGCGGGCGTTCGACCGGACCGGCGGGCTGCACGCGGCCGGCCTCTTCACGGCCGACGGCGACGTGTTGTACGTCCGCGAGGACGTGGGCCGGCACAACGCCGTCGACAAGGTGGTCGGCGCCGCGTTGCGCGACGACCGCCTGCCCGCTGCCGGGACGGTGCTCCAGGTCAGCGGGCGGGCGTCGTTCGAACTGGTGCAGAAGGCCGCGCGGGCCGGGATCCCGGTGCTGTCCGCGATCTCGGCGCCGTCGACCCTCGCGACCGACCTGGCGCACGAGTGCGGCCTGACCCTGCTCGGGTTCGTGCGGGGTGAGTCGATGAACGTCTACACGCGGGCGGACCGGGTCAGGGGAGACCGACCGGTCAGCAGTTCCGGATGAACCAGACCGGCCCCAGCGCGACGACGTTCGGCGGTGGGTGAAGGCTTCGGTCCTGGCCGGAACGACCGGCCGACGCAGGAACCGGAAGGCATGCCCCGGCGGGAGGAAAAAGCGTGGCCCGATCGCGGATCTCCGATGAGACTGGCCGCATGCGCATCATCGAGGCCCCGCACCCGCCGTCCCTGGATCATCCCGACGCCTGGGCGTATCACGGCATCGGCGAGATCGGGCGTGCCGTGTCCCTGGAGACGTGGGGTGTCGACGACACGGCGATCAGCGCCAACGACGTCCTCGTCACCATGTCGAACCAGCAGTACGCGGACAAGGTCCGCCTGGTTGCCGTCGAGGACGACGGCGGGCCGACGCCGGACGTCATCGGGCACGCGATGCTCTACTTCCCCACGAGCTCCAACCCGCACCTGGTCCACGTCCCGGAACTGGAGGTGGCGCCCGGGTCGCGCGGCAAGGGTGTCGGGCGCGCCCTCGCCGAGGCCGCCCTCGAGCACGTGCGGGTGGTCGGCCGGACGACGGTGCTGTTCGGGGTGGACTTCGGCGAGGAGGACCAGGACGTGACCGAGTGGGTCACGGCGTCGTCCGGGAAGGGCCGGGTCGCCGCGAACCTTCCCGGGATCCGGCTGACGCGCTCGCTCGGGGCCGAGTGCGCCATCGTGGAGCGCAAGTCCCTGCTGGAACTGCCGCTCGCGCCGGGCGCCCTCGAGGCGTTCGAGACGGAGAGCAGGGCCGTCGCGGGCGACGCCTATCGCCTGCACACCTGGCGCGACAACATCCCCGAGGAGTGGATCGACGCCTACGCCGACCTGGAGACGGCGCTCGGCGCCGACGAGCCGCGCGGCGACCAGGACGTCGAGACCGATCCGTGGGACGCCGAGCGGGTACGGACGGCCGACGCGCAGCACGCCGCCCGGGGCAACGGCTACGTCATCACGGCCGCCGAGCACCTCGGGACCGGCGAGCTCGCCGCCATGACGATGCTCCTGTACCCGAAGGACGAGACGCGCGAGTACGCCGAGCAGGAGGCGACGGTGGTGCTCCGCGCCCATCGCGGCCACCGGCTCGGCATGCTGGTCAAGGCAGTGAACGCCGGGGCCCTGCTCGACGCCAAGCCGAACGCCAAGCGCGTCTGGACGTGGAACAACGAGGAGAACCCGCACATGCTGGCCATCAACGTGGCCATGGGTTTCCGCCCGGCGGGCGGCTGCGCGGAGATGCAGTGCAAGGTCTAGATGTGCCGTCACACCGTCGGGACAATCTCCCTGAACGTCACATCTAGGCGACACTGTCCAGCAGGAGCTTCGCGGCTGTCGTGGCGCCGTCGGGGCGGATCGTGCCGGCCACCTCGGCGGCCCGGGTTCGCGTCTCCGGAGTCAGGGCCGTGTCGAGCGCGGCCGACAGGGAGCCGGAGGTCGGGGTGGGGCCGTCGTGGGCCGCGCCGATGCCCAGAGCAGTCACGCGGCCGGCCCAGTACGGCTGATCCGCCACCTGCGGGACGATCACCTGTGGCGTGCCGGCGCGGGCGGCCGTCGTGGTGGTGCCCGCGCCCCCGTGATGCACGACGGCGGCCACCCGGCGGAACAGCGCCTGCTGGTTGACCTCGCCGATGACCTGGCAGTCATCGCCCTCGTCGATCGGTGCCAGCTCGGCCCAGCCGCTGCCGAGCAGGATGCGGCGGCCATGGGCACGGACCGCGTCGAAGGCGGCCCTGGCTGTCCTCTCGGCGTCGTGCAGGGGCATGCTGCCGAAGCCCACGTACACGGGCGGCGGGCCGGCCTCCAGGAACGCCTCCAGGCCGGCGGGCAGCGGGCGCTCGTCGGGGCGGGTCCACGCGCCGGTCTGCGTCACGTCGATGTCCGCGGTCGGCCGCCACGGCCCCAGGACCGGGTCCGACGCCAGGAGCGGGTGGTCGCCGAGGATGAGGTCGCGGACGTTGCCGGTCGGCGGCAGGCCGGCCGATGCCCGGAGGGAGTTGATCGGCGGGCCGAACAGTCCCTGCAGGTGTTCGGCGTTGAGGTACCAGAGCACCCGGTTGTCGGTCTCCTCGTCCGGCACAGCCTGTCCGGGCCAGGGCACCGGCGGGTGGTGCGGCGACGGGACGAAGTTCGTGGAGAAGGTCGCCCCGGTGCATGGGATTCCCCGCTTCTCGGCCGCCGCCTGCACCCCGGCCTGCATGCCGATCACGCCGGCGGACACCACCGCGTCGCAGTCACCGGCGGAGGCGACCGTCTCGTAGGCCATCGCGGCCAGTTCGGCCGTGATCTCCGGAAGGGTCTTCGGCGCCTCGTCGGCGAGCAGGCCCGTCGCCAGCGCGCGGATCGGCCATCCGACGGGCACCGGCGGGACGCCGGCGTCGTCGAGCAACTCCGCGAAGTCAGGCGGCGCGCAGACCCGCACGTCCACGCCGAGCTCCTGGAGTGCCAGGGCGAGCGCCACCATCGGCTCGACGTCCCCGCGTGAGCCGTAGGTCGTCAGCAGTACACGCATCGTGTGTCCTCCGTCGTCGGCAGTACCGGTCAGGTCCGGCGATTCTGCGGGACGACGGGGGCCTTGCCGCAAGACCCCCGGTGCGCTATATGTTGAGAGTGGCAGGGAGAGGGCACCTCTCCCTGCTTTGGTGTTCCTCGTGTGCTGTCCGTCGAGCCGAGGCGACGGGTGTCAGTGTCTCCTGGCATGATCTGATGCGGCCCGCGGAGGCAGGGCCGTTGGCAGAGCCGGTTGGATTCGACGAGGTAGGGGACAGTGCAGAGCATCAACGCGCGCATCGCCGAGGAGCTGGGTGTCCGGGAGAATCAGGTCGCCGCTGCGGTCGGCCTGCTCGACGACGGGGCGACGGTCCCGTTCATCGCCCGGTACCGCAAGGAGGTGACGGGCACCCTCGACGACGCGCAGCTGCGCACCCTCGAGGAACGGCTGCGTTACCTGCGCGAGCTGGAGGAGCGCCGGGCGGCGATCCTGCAGTCGATCGACGAGCAGGGCAAGCTCACGGACGAGCTGCGCGCGCAGATCCTCACCGCGGACACGAAGTCCCGGCTCGAGGACATCTATCTGCCGTACAAGCCGAAGCGGCGCACCAAGGCGCAGATCGCGCGCGAGGCCGGGCTGGAGCCGCTGGCCGACGCGCTGTTCGGCGACGCGACCCTCGACCCGGAGGAGACGGCGGCCGCGTACGTCGACGCCGAGAAGGGCGTGGCCGACGTGAAGGCCGCCCTGGACGGCGCTCGCGCCATCCTGGTCGAGCGCATGGGCGAGGACGCCGACCTGCTGGGCACCCTGCGCGGGCGTCTCTGGGCGCGCGGCCGCATGATCTCCCGGGTGCGGGACGGCGCCGCCGACAAGGGGGCGAAGTTCGCCGACTACTTCGACTACTCCGAGGAGCTCGCGAGCCTCCCCTCACACCGCATCCTGGCGATGTACCGCGGTGAGAAGGAAGAGGTGCTGGACCTGGTGATCGAGCCGGAGCCCGACGCCGAGCCCGGGGTGCCGACGTCGTACGAGGCAACGATCGCGGACCGGTTCGGCATCCGGCAGCAGGGCCGGCCCGGCGACAAGTGGCTCGGTGACACCGTGCGCTGGGCGTGGCGCACGAAGATCCTCGTCCACCTCGGGATCGACGCGCGCCTGCGGCTGCGCACCGAGGCCGAGGACGAGGCCGTGCGGGTCTTCGCCGCGAACCTGCGCGACCTGCTGCTCGCGGCGCCCGCCGGGTCCCGCGCCACGATGGGCCTGGACCCCGGCCTGCGCACGGGCACCAAGGTCGCCGTCGTCGACGCGACAGGCAAGGTGGTCGACACCGCGACCATCTACCCGCACGCGCCACGCAACCGCTGGGACGAGGCGCTGGCGACGCTCGGTGCGCTCGTCGCGAAGCACCAGGTCGAACTGGTCGCGATCGGCAACGGCACGGCCTCGCGAGAGACGGACAAGCTCGCGGCCGAGCTCGCGAAGAACCTGCCGGGTCTGACGAAGGTCATGGTGAGCGAGGCGGGCGCGTCGGTGTATTCGGCGTCGGCGTTCGCGTCCGCGGAGCTGCCGGACCTGGACGTGTCGCTGCGTGGTGCGGTGTCGATCGCGCGCCGCCTGCAGGACCCGCTCGCGGAACTGGTGAAGATCGACCCGAAGTCGATCGGCGTGGGTCAGTACCAGCACGACATCACCGAGACCAAGCTGTCGCGCTCGCTCGACGCCGTCGTGGAGGACTGCGTGAACGGGGTGGGCGTGGACCTGAACACGGCGTCGGCGCCCCTGCTCTCGCGGGTCTCGGGGATCACGAAGACGCTCGCGGACAGCATCGTCTCGCACCGGGACGTGAACGGGCGGTTCGCCTCCCGGTCCGGGCTGAAGGACGTCGCGCGCCTCGGGCCGAAGGCCTTCGAGCAGTGCGCGGGCTTCCTCCGGATCCGTGGTGGCGACGAGCCGCTCGACGCGTCGTCGGTGCACCCGGAGGCGTACCCGCTGGCGCGCAAGATCGTCACGGCGGCCGGGTCCGAGGTCACCGGCATCGTCGGGAACCAGGGTGCGCTCAAGGGCGTGAAGCCCACCGACTTCGTGGACGACCAGTTCGGTCTGCCCACCGTGACCGACATCTTCGCCGAGCTCGTGAAGCCCGGCCGCGATCCGCGCCCGGAGTTCACGACGGCGTCGTTCACGGACGGCGTGGAGACGCTGGCCGACCTCGTGCCTGGCATGATCCTGGAGGGTCAGGTCACGAACGTCGCCGCGTTCGGCGCGTTCGTCGACGTGGGCGTGCACCAGGACGGGCTCGTGCACGTGTCGGCGATGTCCAAGCGGTTCGTCGAGGACCCGCGCGACGTCGTGAAGTCCGGCGAGATCGTCAAGGTCAAGGTGCTCGACGTGGACGTGGCCCGCAAGCGGATCGCGCTCACGCTGCGCCTGGACGACGAGGTCGGCGCCGGGGACGGCGCGGCCGCCCGCGGCGCGCGGGGCGGCGACGGGTC